>JBARAD010000349.1:0-6161 GCA_049791675.1 Chryseosolibacter sp. | reverse complement strand
CCATTCTACTTTTCAAACATCTCAGACTTCTCAAACTACCCTTTTACCTATTTACTTATTTACTTATTTACTTATTTACTTATTTATCTATTTACCCTTTTCCCCTTTCACCTCTCAAACCATACCTCTAAAACATCTTCAACAAACCTTACAACCTAATCAACACAGGCACCTCCGTATTCTCCCAGCGAAGCGTAAAGCCCTTATCCGTCACTTCATAGGCCAGCTTTTCGTTCGGAGCCGAAGACTTTTTGGGTTTCACCTTGACAGAGAGCGCATCCTGCGCTTCCTCGCGGGATGTGGCGCCGCCGCGCTTCACGCCCCATTGACCGGTCTGTTTATTAAAGATGATCGTCCACTCCTTTTCGCCGGGGATGGCATACAGGCTGTACTTTCCTGCAGGCAGCGTCTTACCCTCGACCTTGATATCCTTGTCAGTCTCAAATACCGTTGCCTCATTGGCACCGGCACGCCACACTTCGCCATAGGGAACCAGGGCGCCAAAGATCTCACGGCCTTTTACTGACGGGCTGCTGTAATTGATGGTGATGGTTGCGTCTTTCACCTTGCCGGAAGCCGTTGCCGGGGGGCTCGGGCGATTGGCCTTGTCACCCTGTGCCCAAAGAACAGAAGTCATCAGCAATCCGGCCAATAAGAGAATCATGCGAGGTTGGGTTCTTGTTGTTTTCATGGTCATATTTTTAAAGTATACAAATCGAGTCAGGCAGATCCGGAGAATCCCGTTCATCAACAAACGCTGTGTTTGATTTGATGAAGATAGATCAACAAAAGTAAATATGATAGTTCCGGACAAGCATTTTAGAGACATTAATTTATCCTGAATCATCATGATCCTGTGTTAACGAGATGTTAATGCCGCGAATCTGTTCGGCAAGGAAAATCAGACCGATCCAGCTTGTCATCAACGAACGTCGTAATCATCATTCCCATTGTCAGGAAATGAAGGATCATCCCCGGCACATCCGGACAATCCGTACGGATCATCATCAATCGCTTCAAGAAGCATGACTACTTCGTCGATCGTGTAGTGCGCGTAAAAGTTGTCTTGTTCCAGTACGGAGGAGAAGTATTCATTTCATACTGCCGCTACATCATAAACCGTCACACCAAAAAAGAAACTAACAGCCGGTTGCTGTCGCATACGTGCGCGGCGCGATGTTCGTTTGCAGACGCACAAAAAAAAGTCTTGCATGATCATGACGGTTCTCATCAACGTCTTCTTACCTTAGGTATACATTCATTAAACTAAATTCTTACCTATGAAAACAAAATTGCTAATGGTTGCTATGGCAGCTTTATTATTGGGATTTCCTTCCTGTAACAATGATGATGACAAGGACAAGACCCCGGCGTGCTCAACGGCCTGGGGCACTGAACTGCAGACCGAATTGAACGCTGTCATAAACGCAGCAACCGTGTATGGCAACGATCCTACGGTTGCGAACTGCAATTCGTACAAGACTTCCTACCAGGCTTACCTTAATAAACTGAAGCCTTATGGCAATTGCGCGGCATTGACAGGTCAGAACCGTACCGACTTCAACAATGCAGTACAACAGGCAGAGGCCGATCTGGCAACCCTTTGCGATTAACGACACCCTTGGAAAAAAATACCTGCCTTCCTTGGCTACCCGGACTTCATACGTCATTGTTCGGCAACCAAAGAAGACAGGTAGTATCAGGAAGATCCATCACAATCTCATCCCATCCAACAGTCATTGAGCCTCAGCGCAAAACACATGGAGGCCTGCTGTGCGTCAGCTCCACAACCTGTCCCACGCACGGATCTCATTCCATTCAGGTGTAGGTGCAAAAAGTTTTTCGCCTTTTACGAGGAATTCTTTGACCACTTCCTCATTGAGTTCGACGCCAATGCCCGGCTTTTCAGGAACAGTTACATACCCATTTTGCACGATGGGTTTGGGAATGCCGGTAACAAGGTCATCAAATCTTGGCTTGTCCACGGCATGATGCTCCAGCCATAAAAAGTTCTCAGTGGCTGCCGCGCTGTGTACCGCACCCAGAAAAGAGACAGGTCCGGCGGCGTGGTGATGCATAAATCCGATACCATTTGCCGAGGCGTAATCACCGATCCTTTTTGTTTCGAGAATACCTCCCGCAGTGTTGGGATCAGGATGAACGATGTCCACGGCGCGCTTGTCGATCAGTTCTTTAAATCCACCTTCGAGCGCAAAAATGTCTTCACCTGTTTGTGTTGGTGTTGTAGTCGATTCCGTGATCTCGCGCCATTGCTCGGTGAAATGCCAGGGGATGATATCTTCAATATACGCGAGATTATACTTCTCGGCAGCGCGGCAGATCTTGATGGCTTCATTCACGCCAAAGTGTCCCCAATGATCGGTACCCATCGGTATTTCATAGCCAATCTTCGAACGCATGACATCCAGGAATTCCATGAGCTTATCAATACCCTTATCCGTAATCTGCACGGCGGTAAAAGGATGCTGCGCCATATTATATTTACGGTACTCGTACTCATAAGGCTTCAACTTTCCGTCGGGTGCATTGATGATGGTGCCGGGAATATCCTTGATGAGATTGATACCGATGTCCATCTTTAAGGCCGTATAGCCATTGTCGATTCGTTCCTGCATTCGTTTTGCATATTCCTGCGGATCCGGGGAAGTGGTAGTATCACAATAAACCCTGACGCGGTCACGGTACTTGCCCCCTAATAACATATACACCGGGACATTGTAGGCTTTACCGGCAAGATCCCACAACGCCATCTCCACGCCCGAAACACCACCGCCCTGCCTGCCGTGATGTCCGAACTGTTTTATTTTCTTGAACAGCCTTTCAACGTTGCAGGGATTTTCTCCGAGCAGCCTGCTCTTGAGGAAGAGCGCATATTCCTTTGCCGCACCGTCCCGTACGTCGCCATGACCTACGATGCCCTGGTTGGTGTAGATCCGCACGATCGGTGTCCGGAAAACCACATCGCTGATTTCAGCGATCCGCACGTCAGTGATCTTGAGATCGGCAGGCGCAGAGTTGCGGTTAACCTTCTGTGTTGATTGTGCAAGAACATCTTCAATGGGTGCGCCGGTGAGCGCTGCGAGACTTAATCCGCCGAGTCCGGCTTTCCTGAGGAAGCTACGGCGGTCAGATGGGTTTGGATTCTCTTTCATGGTATTAGGTTTATATTAGTTCAAGGATTATTCGCCATCTATGAAATTACTCCGTCTCCTCCCACTGCACGTCGATTGAACGACAAGGATTCCCGCATTATTCATGTCATTATAATTAGCGATTTTCTTTCACTTTACAAAACGTGATCGGCCCGCAATCTGTGGTCTTTGGACCGTGGACTGTGGTCCGTGGTCTGTGGTCCGTGGACCTATTTACTATTCAGTTCCTCGTATCCCTGCACGTCGAGCACCTCGGGAACATTCGTTTCAGCTGTCTTTGATGTAATGCGCTTTGAGATCGTGTGTGCTGTCATGAATCTGTCCTCGATCGGCTGGCAAAGGGCGAGGACATCGTCTTTCGTTAAATTGGGATTCAGCCAGTCTTTTTCGTAGTCTCCCGGAATGATCACAGGCATGCGTTGTTTGGAGTTGTGGATGGTGCTCATCATTGCATTCGCTTTGGTTGTAAGTACTGTATAGGAATAATAGCGTTCGTCCGTCGCGCGGTTGATCCACCGCGAGTATAATCCCGCGAGGGAGAATATGGGCTGATCTTTCAGTTGGATGTAGTAAGGGATTTTGGTCTTACCTTTTTCATCCAGCCAGCGCCATTCAAAAAAGCCGCTACAGGGAATGAGGCACCGTTTCCCTTCACTGGCAGCATCCCGGTAGGCAGGCTTTTCATACATCTCTTCACTGATGCAATTCAGGGTTGACACTTTGAGCTTCGTTGCAGCAGCCATATCTTTTACCCAGAAGGGAACGAGCCCCCAATGGAACATCTGGATGTCTGAAGGTTTGCCCGCTGTCACAACCGGACCCGGTAGAAAATCGAAACCATTCTCGTGAAATCTTATGGAATACATTTCTTCCACCAACTGTGAGTAGGGGGTCGAATAGTATTCAACAAGTTGCTCATATTTTGCCGTCAGTGATTTGTGGTAGCACATGGTTGTTGGTTATTGGTTATTGGTTGTTGGTTGTTGGTTTCATGCAGCAGCTTGTGACGGCGTGCCGGGAAGTGGCCCGAAGGAAGCGACGGGGAGTTGTGTGATCAACGGTGGAAATTGATGGTTTCGATTCTGGACAGTAAGTTGGATTTTAAGCATCAGCTTGTGCTGTTAAAACGTTGAGGCTGGTTCCATTCGCCGGTGGCGTCCAAAGTCATTGAAAACCAGGAAGGAATTTACTACATTATTATGCATTTGAAAAAGGGTGTGACCCGAATCCCTTTTGTTTCCTTGATCAATTCTTTCCACCGCCATGCAACCTTAACTTTTAGAGAAATGTCACCCGAAAATCATCCGACCCTTGGAAACGGGAAAGTATGCTACCTTGAAATTCCAGCATTAGATGTGAAGCGATCTGCTTCATTCTACAAAAAAGTGTTTGGCTGGAACATCCGCGAGCGTGACGGCAACGTTGCCTTTGACGACGGCGTTGGCGAAGTGAGTGGTACCTGGGTCGTCGGACGAAAGCCATCCTCCGAGCCGGGTGTGCTGATCTCGATCATGGTCGACAATGTAGCGGATGCAGTGCAGGCCGTCGTTGAACATGGCGGGAGGATCACTCAACCCATCGGCATCGATGCGCCCGAGATCACGGCGCGGTTCAGCGATCCCGCAGGGAATGTTTTTAGCCTGTATCAGGAACGTAATTGAAGTCAAGTCAAAAGACAGGTTAAAATCAGTTTCAAGACAGCTGGAAAGGCACCGCTTTCGCTTGAAGAAATTACTGAGCATTCCGTCCTCTCAGAAAAGCGCCTCAGAAAAATAGCCGCGAGCATGACGCCGATGTACCACTGGTGGGCTCATCTGTTGAACCGATACTCCTAAGGGTAGCGTGCCCCTTTAAAGCAGCAAAGGACTCGGTGGAATATCTCAAAAAAAAAGCAATACGGGGTGATTAATGATTACTTTTAATTCAAAGAGCCCATCGCAGGCCGCGTTTCATTCATGCGGTGCGCGTGGGCTTTTTATTTCCTTGTGTCAAACACCCTCATGGCATGCCCATTCAGGTTCGCAGAAAAAAACTAAACCCCTGGCACAATGATCTTGCGGACGAGATCAAGGTAGACATGCTCAACCAGGTCGTGTGTGACTTCACCAGCGAGGCAAAAAATGAGCTGGAAAAAATGGAATGTCCGAAACACCCCAATACACTTTCTTACGTCACCATTATTCCAGACCGGATGAACGTCATGATCATCCGAAAAAAATTCTGCTGCCCGGAATTTGAAGAGAAGATATCCGTCAAGCTCGAGCGATGACACCTTGTCGATGCGCGTCAATCACGGAAGGGGACTTTAGCGCTAATCATCCTCTTTCAGGGTAGTCAGGAAACTCATGAGGTCCCTGATCTGCCTTTTCGTTAGCAGATAGCGCATGGGTGGCATACTGGAAGGCGCATTCGTAAGTTGCGCAATATCGCTTTTGTTGATGAGGGTATCGGGTCTTTCCCCCACTTTCAGTATCACATGATCTCCTTTTTCTTCCAGGAGAATACCCCCAACGGTTCGTCCCTTTTCTGTTTTCACCGTAACGATGCCATATCCCGGCGCGATCCGCGCGCTGGGTTCGACGAGTGATTCCAGTATTTGTTCGGGCGTAAGCCTGGCCGCGACCCCGTTTAACCGCGGGCCCGCGTTGCCACCGTAGTCATTAAAAGAATGGCATCGCATACATTGCGCCGTCTGGTCGCGGAAGAAAAGATTTCTGCCCCTGGCGACATCGCCGCCGACAAAGACACTGCTGTAAGAGGCCAGCAGGGAATCCGGCGACAATTTTTCAGTGATCTGCTGGTAGCGCGTTTTGAGCGCCTGCGAACCGGTGCTGTCGATCGCCTCAGACAATTCAAGGTAAATATCCGGTGAGAGCTTACCCTGGCTCATGTCCGTAAGCAAAGTATCGAGCACTTTCTCGGTGCTCTCAGCGGGAAGGCTTCCCAGGGTGGTGAGGGCAGCCTGCTTTTCTTCGGTCGTGCGGGAAT
>JBARAD010000348.1:0-2888 GCA_049791675.1 Chryseosolibacter sp. | reverse complement strand
TTTATGAAGAAAAATATTTTGTTTGCCGGTATCCTGGTTCTCGCAGCTCATTTTTCCTTTGCCCAACGCGTAGGATCAACACCGGAGATGGTGAACAACTGGACTTCCCAATGGAAAGGCGACCGGTTTGATGACGGCAGGCCGAAGGTGCCGGATATTGTACTCGAAAGGCTGGAGAACTGTACCCTGGAACAAATATGGGGATACCTGGGTCGAAAAGGGTATAACAATCAGGTGGAGAAAGATTGGATCATTCTCAATCCGGGCGAGACGATGGTCGGCCGGGTTGTTACCGCCCAGTTTATGCCTTCCCGACCCGACCTGGACAGTCTCGTGAAAGCGCAGGGCAAAGCGGAGGGACGCTCGCAAAAAGGCGGCATCAACACATGGCCTATCGATGTGCTGACAAAAGGTGATATCTACGTTGCAGATGGTTATGGGAAGATCAAGGACGGGACGCTGATTGGTTCCAGTCTTGGCAATGCGATCTACGGAAAGTCGGGGAAAGGTGTGATATTCTATGGCTCGGTCCGCGACATGCAGGAGCTGAAAGATACGAAAGGATTCAACGCCTGGGTAAAAGGACATGACCCATCGTATATAAAGAATATGACGCCTGTTTCCATCAATGCCCCCATCCGGATCGGCGAGGTGACTGTGTTTCCTGGCGATATTGTATTTGCGAATGAATATGGCGTCGTCTTCATTCCCGCCCACCTGGTGGAAGCGCTTGTGTCTGCCTCGGAAATGACCGCGCTTCGCGATGAATTCGAGCGCGTGCTTCTGCAGCAGGCGAAGTATCCTTCGGGACAAATTCATGGTGACTGGGATGACAAAATAAAGAACGAATTCAGAGCATGGGTTTCCAAATATCCGAAAAAGCTTGCCATCACTTCAAAAGATGTCGAGGCCTATCTGGCGAAACAGTAGAATCAGTGAGCAGTAATCAGTAGCCAGTAATTGCCAGTAATCAGTATCCAGTAATCAGTATCACGTCCATGGGGTGGACGTGCGGCAGGTGGTAGGGACGCATCATTATGCGTCCTTGGAATCGTGGAATTTTCACGAATCGCTTTCGATGGTAAAGTTCATAGCCAGCCGAAGCTTGCGTAGGTTTGTGCGCCGGAAGCGAAGGCAATGATCGTTTTCTTCCTTCGTCCGGACTTTGCTCATTGTATTATCTCTTCTTTCCCTGCTACATTCGGCAAGTTGAACAGCATGCAAGCCATGCATACAAGGCTTTTACGGCTGCTTCATCCTGTACCTGAACGTCGGCTTTCTGCTTCAATTTTTGTTGACATTTCCTTTCGGCGACGATGCGATTCGCCGCGCATTGTCACTGCAGTGTTGTTCAGAAACTTAACAGTGCGTATGATAAAAACTTTACACCCCTCTCGCGCCGGGACCAGCTGCAAACGGATTACTTCGATCCTCCTTGCGCTCGGATCCTGGCTTTTTGTTTTGCCTCCCGTTTTCGCGCAGCTTAATCTTGTAAAAGACATTAATACGACGCCGACTGGCTCAACGCTGCTCGATCACCATTACTCCCGCTTTACCTACGCCGGAGGAAAACTTTATTTTGTGGTCAAGGAAACAGAATTATGGAGCTCCTCCGTAAATGGACTGCAGGCGCGCCTGATTAAAGTGTTCCTCAAGATTGACAACCTCACGAATGTCGAGGGTACGCTCTTCCTCGCTGCAGACAATGGCGGCAATGGGATAGAACTGTGGAAAAGCGAAGGCACAACGGAAACGACAGTTCTTGTGAAGGATATCTGGCCGGGGGTCGGAAGCAGCGATCCGTCGAATCTGACCAACGTGAATGGCATTCTCTATTTTTCCGCCAACGACGGATCTACAGGCCGTGAGTTGTGGAAAAGCAACGGGACGGCTGCGGGTACGCAACGCGTGAAGGACATCATGCGCGTGAGGGGCAGCAGTAATCCAGGAGCGCTGGTAGCCATGAGCGGATTGCTATTCTTCGTCGTCAATGACGGGCAACATGGTTATGAGCTTTGGAAAAGTGATGGTACACCTGTTGGCACGGCTATGGTTAAGGACATCACACCCGCCCGACGGACAAGCAGCCGGGTGTCGCAGTTGACCAATGTCAATGGCACCTTGTTTTTCACGGCGACTGAACCTTCCGGAAAGCGGACGCTTTGGAAAACTGATGGCAGCCAGCAAGGCACGACGCGCGTGACCGACCTGCTTACCCGCTATAAACAATTGACGGCGGTGAACAACACACTCTTCTTTTCCGCCGACGATGCCATACATGGTGACGAACTCTGGAAAACCGACGGGACGCCGGAAGGCACTGTGCTTGTGAAAGATATCACACCGGGTCCGACCAGTGGAAGTCCATACGAAATAAACCGGCTTGATTACCTCGAGGCAGCGGGTGATCATTTATTCTTTCTGGCAAGGGCCGGGGCGCGCCAGCCAAAGAATGTGTGGGTGAGCAACGGCGAGGAAGGGGGCACGATGGCGATCACGGAGTTTTCGCCTGGGGAGTTAGGATTTTTTGATCCATTGATTACTTCCTTCAAAGAATGGGTTTATTTTACTGCCCAGCATCCTCGTTTTGGGCGCTACATCTATCGGACCAATGGGGAGGTCAGAGGTGAAGCGCTTTTTCTGGCGAAGAGTTCTCAACAGCTCACAGTGGCCGAAAACTTTCTTTACTACGTCACCGAGGGGAGGCTCTGGCGAACTGATGGCGAAAATCATTTTGCGATCCAGGGTGTAGGAATCGCGACCGAAGGAAGCGATCCTGTCATGATCACAGATGCTGACGGAATAGTTTACTTCGGCGCTTTCGATGGAACATCGCATGGGTTGTGGAAAAGTGACGGGACCGCACAGGGGACCACGCTGATGAAGCG
>JBARAD010000347.1:0-8739 GCA_049791675.1 Chryseosolibacter sp. | reverse complement strand
GCCGTGATCGGTGGTGATGACGATGAGCCAGTCTTCATTGAATTGCTTTTCGCGTTCTTTAATGGCAGTCCATACCTTACCGATCTGTTTGTCCGCCATGCGGATCGCTTCATAGAATTTTTCGCTGTTACCAAAGCCGTGTCCCATGTCGTCCGTGTACTGAAGGTAAACCCATGAGAGATCCGGACCGTTCTTTTCAATGTAAGTGCCGGCTTCGGCAGCCACGGCTTCATCTATCCTGTGAATATAATCCGATCTGTCGTCGTGTGGATAGTTTACAGTATCCAGCTCGAGGCCATCGAACTTATAATCGAGCGACACATTTCCTGTCTGCGGCAATCCTTCTCCGACCAGCTTCGTGCGGTTATCGGTCCACGTCGAGAACACCGCCGTCTTCAGCTGAGCGTTATGACGCTCTGCGATGCGGAAAATATCCCAATAGTGGTAGTTTGGATCCGCGATATCATTATCCCAGACGTTGTGCTTGTTCGCCCAGGTTCCCGTCAGCAGGCTGTTGTATCCCACAGCGGAGATCGTTGGCGTCTCACTATAAGTATCCTTCCCGCCGCCGACGTATGCCCTCGTATAACCGCCTGCTTTTGAGATCTCCTTCAATGCCGGCGGATCCAGTTTTTCAATGATGTCCGCAGAGATCCCGTCAACAATAATAAAAACCGCCTTGGGTGTCCGCTCCGCTGTCGCCGGAGGCTGCTGACATCCACTGAAAAAAATTGCTACAAACAAGAAGCACACCGCACACCCGAAAGCCACGTGCCGTCCAAAAAGGCCGACACCCCGCCATACATTTAATGAACCCATCTTAAATCTTAAATCTTGAATCTTGAATCTTGAATTTTGAATGATCTACGGAGCCGAATAAACATTCGTCACACTATACCAGTATACCCAATCCGCCCCATCGAGGTAATAGATGTCGTAGGCGACATTGACCACACCGCTGCAAACGTCATACGTGCCTTCGCCGGTCTGGATAAATTTATACTCATAGCCGTCGCTGTCCGTTCCTGACAACTGCTCGCCGAAGGTTGCTGTACCCTTTGTCGAGCCTTCACTTTCAGGCGTAAGGGTAATGGTGATGGTGGCCTCGGAAAAAGCCCCGTAATCGATCAGATCACCCGTGACCTTCAGATCATTTCCCGTAAGAACACCCGTTGCCGGTTTTTCGGTCGGACCACCGCCCCAGTCAAGCGTGTTGACGAGAGCATTTGAATTGAAAATTGCGGTGGTTTCACTGCACTCGTCGTCGAGGATATTCACAGTAACGACAGCGTTTTTAGGTTCCGCTAACCCCAGTCCGATATTGATATTCTCCTTGTTGATCGATTTAATACGAATGTCGAAACTTCTCGCCTCCGTTGAGCCTGCGGCATTGTCAACGGTCCTGATGTAGATCGTATCGGAAACAAAGCTTCCCGCAGGGATCGTCACAGACTGATCCGGCATGACGATAAAATCCGCTCCGGGAGTCGCGTTATTCCCTGTAATTTCCAGACCGACTTCAATATCCTCCTGGTAAGGATCGAAAGCTCTTATCTCCACTACCAGCGGATAGCCTTCTTCGCTGTTGGCAAGTTCGTTCACATCGACCGAGGACGCACCTTTGAAGGCCACGAACTCATACACCGGATCGACGATCTTTGTTTCATCCTCGCAGGCAAACATGACCGCGATGAGCGCGAACATTAAAAATATTCTATTTTTCATTGGGTTCGTTTTATTCCGTTATTAATAACCACATGACACCGTTGATGTTATCACCCTCGGGATACTGGCGCTGGATGGCCGCCTGCACACTGGCGGTATTGAGCAACAACTCCTCTTGTGGATACATCCAGCGTTTGGGAACCTGTTCGTTGTTCAGCACACCGCCTCCATCAACGCTGAACGCGGGAAATCCGGTCCGAAGATGATTGTAGAATGGTTCCCAGCCACCGTTCAGGAAATAGTTGAGATACTTCTGCGTGATGATCATTTCAATACTGTTAGCGGGATCATAAACCACCTCGGGTTGCTGAAGATAAGTATCCTGTTCGGTTACATCGAGGTTATAGAATTCAAAGCTGGCGCGGATCCCTTTTTCATAATGTCCTGCGGGATCAGAAGTGATCCATCCGCGCACAGCGGCTTCGGCCAAAGTAAATTCCACCTCCGCATAACTCAGGAGCAAGCTCGGCTCATTCACCGGATCGCTGTAATAGCGTGCGTCGGCGCGTGACCCTTCGCCATTCACAAGGCGATTGGTGTTATCCGCCAACGGAGCGCTTCCATCAAGACCGCCGTAAGCATCGAAATCAGTTTCCGGCAATCCACTTCCCTGAGGTTTGGGATCAGCATAGGTGAAGAGGCGAGGATCCTGTCTGTCCTTTAACAGGTTGACAAAAGACTCCTCCATATAGTACGCGGTCTTGAAGTTGTTGTTATTGAGATACGGATATCGGTTCGCTTCAAGATCATGAAAATGAAGTGCTGCGTTGTCATCATTGGAAGTGAAGACCGGGTACTGATCGGGGTTGTCAACGATTTCTTTAAAGCGGTTCTTCACATTCAGATTTGCATTGCCCTCCTTGTTTGAGAGACTCATCAGCACGCGCAGGCTGAAAGAATTGATCAGCTTCTTCCATTTGAGGATATCGCCTTCGTAAATAATATCACCGCTGATGGCGCCATTCTCGGCGTTCAGCGCATTACTGGCCACTTTCAGGTCATCCAGGACCTTCAGGTAAATATCCTCCTGTCTGTCATAGGCAGGCGCGTATACGCCGGACGTTGCATTTATCCCATCGGAATACGGCACATCACCGAATATCTTGGTGATCTCGACAATGTGAACCGAATTAAAGAACAGCGCAAGCGCGGAATAATTCGGAAGCTGAAGGCGCTCGGCCTCTTCTTTCATTTTGGCGACCTGGCGCATCTGGTTGTATCGCTCAAATCCGGCGCGCTGCCAGTTGTAATATTGTTCATCCGCTGCGCCGTCCGTAAATACGATCATACGGGAAGCCAGGGCTGCCCCGACATCAATCACCTCGAAAGCCGAAGCCTCGATGCTCGTCAGGATCAGGGAAGGATGACTCTGGATCGCCCGGTTCGGGTCGAACTGCAGTTCATCAAAATCCTTGCAGGAATTCGCCCAGAATAGCGCGGCAATGAAGGCGATAAGTTTTATCTTTTTCATCTTGATCTCTTGTTTCAGTTTAGAAAATGAAATTCAGGTTAAAGCCCATATTCCTCACGGAAGGGGTTTGGAGGTTGTCCGAACCCGAATCGGGATCTACTTCCGGCATATCAGACCAGAGCACCAGGTTCCTTCCCACGAGCGATACTGAAGCCCTGTCAATAAAGGTCTTGGACAACAGTGACGAAGGAAGTGAATACGTGAGCGTGACCTCTCTCAGCTTGATAAAGGTTGCATCATAGAAGTGATTGAGGTATGCATTGCTGGTATTGATATTCCAGGAAATGTAGTTGACAGGCATCGTGTTGGGTGCATATACACGTGTATCGTTGAGGATGTTTCCATCCGCATCATACTCAACAGCTCCTTCCACCACGGTAACACCATCGGCGATGTAGGTCGCAAGGCCTTGATTCGCATCCTCGCGATACTGGTTAACAGTGCCGGGATGTGTTCCACCCCACCACATTTTCTGGTTCGTCGACGAGTACATCTTCCCGCCCACCCTTCCATCTGCGGAGATGGCCAGCGAGAAATTTCCGTATGTAAATGCATTCTGAATACCGAAGATGTAATCCGGATCAGAATAGCCGAGCTTGCGGTTGAAAACATCTTCCTGCGGGAATCCGTTGTCCAAAAGGATCAGTTTTCCGCCGGGCGTATAACTATAGGAGAAACCATAGATCTGATCGACGCGTTCTCCTACCCTGATATACTCCTCGCGATCAGCGCCATCTACTGTAGACTCAAGATACTTGTGGTACTGGCTCCAGTTTACTGTGATATCCCACGAGAACCTCGAAGTCTTCACGGGTGTACCGGTGAGCGAAACCTCCAGACCTTTGCGGAGGTATTCTCCACCATTCTGCAGCCTGAAGGCATAGCCACTGCCGAGCGACATTGGAAATCTTCTGATATTGTTGTAGTCACGGATCCGGTACCACGCTACATCCAGGCCTAATCTTCCTTCGAGGAAACGGATATCCGCGCCCAGCTCATACGTATCCGACGTTTCGGTCCGGATATCAGGATTGATGAGGGTTGGCGGAAAGAAGAGTGAAGGCGTGTTGTTCCAGTTCACGCCGGGATCATACGCCTGAATGTGCTGATAGGGATAGGTGGGATAGGTGTCATTGAACCCCGTGATCTGACCGTCGGAAACACGTGACCAGGACGCCCTTAGTTTCAGAAAAGAGATCTGTGCGGCCGAAAGGTCTGTAAAATCGGAAATAACTCCGGAAAGTGATACCGACGGATAGAAGAATGAATTGTTCTTCACGGCCAGGGTCGATACCCAGTCGTTTCTTCCCGTCACACCGAGGAAGATGCCACCGAAAAATTCAAAATCCAACGTACCATAGATACTGTTCACTTTCGCTTCCTGATGGCTGTTTTCACCTCTCAGCGGATTCATGGAGTTACTAAGATTGTAAAACTCGGGGACTACAAGTCCGTCGGTTCTTTGTTCGTTAAAGCGCATCGTCCTCCAGCGGTTTGCGCCCCCCGCGCTGGCGCGGATGGTGAAATTCTCGCTCAGCTCTTTGGAATATTGTGCAATAAAGTCCGTATTCAGATTGAGTTCATTCTGTCCGCTCAGGTAAAAATTTCCCTGCGAAACGTAATCATACGCCACATAGCTCTTGGGTTCTTTCCATGTGCGGTTCAGCGTGTACTGATTCATGCCTGTGCGCAGCGTAAGATCAAGTCCGGGCAGCACATTGTAATCGAGCTTGAACTGGCCGAAAACATTGTCGCGGTAATATCCTCTCAGGTATTCATTCGCCTGGAAATGCGGGTTGTTATACCACGACGTATTGTAATGTCTTTGCTGAAGTCCTTCCTGATTGGGTTTCCAGTAATTCTTGAGATCATTTACATCGATATCGGGACCGGTCCAAAGAATGAGGTTGTACAAGTAATTGTTGGGCCCGTACCCGGTTTCAGGAAAATTATCCGTGTACTGTCTGTTATAGGTAAGCGATGCATCTGCCTTCAGGCGCTCGCTTAACTGATATCCTCCCGAAAGCTGGAAGGAAGTATTGTTGAGCTCGGTATTCGGGACAATGCCACGCTGATAGGTGTGCGATGTTGAGACGCGGAAGTTCCCTTTATCAGTTGAACCGCTCACGCTCACGTTGTTGGTCGAGATCAGACCTGTGCGGAAGAAATCCTTGACATTATTCTTACCACGCGAAAGGAACGGCAGCGGAACCAGCTCCCCGGTCTCCGGATCTACAGGGCTGTTGTATTGAGGTGTTTCCCAATAGCCACTGGGTGTTGAGGGATCTCTCTGGTCGAGTCTGGGACCCCAGATCCAGCCGCCGCCTTCGAGGCTTCCACCGGATCCATCGACATAAGTATATTGTCCGTTATTCCCGTTTCCATAAGTAGTTTGAACTTCAGGGATACGGATGAAGCTCGGCTGGAACATCGTGCTTGAATTGACCTCTACCTGGGTTGCGCCTTCCGATCCCCGCTTCGTGGTGATCATGATGGCGCCGTTCCTTCCGATAGAACCGTACAACGCAGAGGCTGTCGCGCCTTTCAGTACGCTGTAAGTCTCGATATCGTCCGCATTGAGTTTCCAGATATCGGCTTCAACACTCGGAATTCCATCAATGACGATCAGCGGCTTCGCGCCGCGCAGACGGATCTGCGGATCCTGAAACAGATCAGTCTGATTGCGTATTTCAAGACCGGCAACCCTGCCCGTGAGGGAGTTCATCACGTTGGGTTCACGCGCTTTGGTCATGACCTCACCCTTGACGGTTTGCACCGCATAGCCCAGCGACTTCACTTCGCGCTCGACACCGAGGGCTGTCACTACCACCTCCGTTAATGCCGTTATTTCTTCTTCCATCGCAACCGAGATCTGTGTGCGGTTGGCAACCGCAATCTCCTGCGTTTTATATCCTATAAAACTGAAAACAAGAACTGCCTCCGGGGCATCGACGGTCAGTCTGAACTTCCCGTCCACATCCGATGTGGTACCATTCGAAGTCCCGCGCTCCAGGATACTCACGCCAGGCAAAGCGTTTCCTCCCGCATCGTTCACCGTGCCTTCGACCACCACCTCCTGGGCAAAGCCAGGCAGGGAAAACAGGATCATTAAAACAGTAAAACCCATCATCAGCAGCACCCTGGGCTTTAACTGAAGTAGTTGCCGTAAAATTTTTCTCATAATATTCCGGGTTTTTTTTATCTTTTGATTGATTGAATGTTCATTTAATTTATAATCAGTAAATCTTGCATTTTTTTTTGACAAAAAAAGCATCCGTACGTTACTTTAGTGTTAAAATATTTTAATCAAATCAGGAATGGGTCGTAAAAGCCTGAAGCCCCTTCGTCAGAAGGGCATTATCAAAGCATTTTATAACGTGGCGCGAAAAGAAGGGCTGGAAAATGCTTCCATTGCCAAGGTGGCAGCGGAACTTGAAGTCAACCCCAGCCTCGTAATGCATTATTTCAGGACGAAGCAAGACCTGATGCACGGTCTCATCGAATACACTTTGGAGCGATATCGCCTTTTATATCACGCGGAGAACGGTACTGCAAATCCAAAAGAGAAGTTAAAAAAGACGATCCGGAATCTTTTCTCCAGGAAATGGAACAAACTTTTCGACGACGGCGTGTTCTACAGCAGCTATGCCCTGATCTTTAGGGATAAAAAAGTGAAAGCACACTATAAAAAACTTCATGATGATCTTCGGATGCTGCTGAGGGATACGCTGCAGGAAGCGAAAGACCACGACGTGATCGAGATCGCTGACGTCGACAACACCGCCGACGTTATATTCATTTTTGTGGAGGGCGCTTACTATTATTTGTCTATGGTAAACAACCGTTCGGAATATGAGGAACGGATCAAGACCTATGAAGAGATGGTGTTGTCAAGACTCAATATGAAATGATGCGCAATGGCAGACCCTACCGGGGACGGTTAAAGTAAATCGCAAAAACGCCAATGCCCGCCCAGATAAGATTCGTTAAAACACTGGGGTAATCATGCGTGTGAAAAGAATTGATGACGAGACAGATCCCGCCCAGAATATTCAATGCCTGATACGGCAACTTGTCAGGCCTTAATTTCTTTATGCTCAGTAAAAAATAAGCCACAATAAAAAGGAACGCGCCTGCCCATCCGATGATCTCGTGTATATCCATATTCGAACATGGAAAGAGATAAAAAAAATGGAGAAATACAAATTCATTGTGCGCTGGGGTCCGGCATGGGGATTGGGATGAAGGTTTGACATCGGCCCGCCGATAATCAGTAATTGGAACGAGTTGTCCGCCGTAGCGCATCGGGGAAGTGCAGCGGAGGCGGGGACGGTGTAATCGTTTGAAAAGGGTGGTTTGGATGACGCGGGCAAAATCCTTTGGTCACGACTAAAAATGCCTTGCAAAAACAGTTATATTGATGCAAAACAATATACTTATGGCACAGGGTTTTCTGATCGATATGGATGGCGTGATCTACGGTGGCGACATCATGATTCCGGGTGCGGATGAATTTGTGGCAAGGTTGATGCGTGAAAAAATACCCTTCACGTTTATGACCAACAACAGTCAGCGTACACCCCTGGAAGTTGTAAGGAAACTGAAAAAACTTGGCATTGAGGTAACCGAAAAACACGTCTACACCAGTGCCATGGCCACGGGCAAGTTCATTGCCAGCCAGCGACCGAACGGCTCTTGCTATGTATTGGGAGAAGGTGGCCTGCTCACGAGTTTGCACGACAACGGACTCACGCTCGTGGAAACCGATCCTGATTTTGTAGTGCTGGGTGAAGGCAGAAATTTCACTTTGGAAATGGTGCAGAAAGCCGTGGACATGATCCTTGCGGGCGCCAAGTTTATCACTACGAACCGCGATCCCTCCCCGAAGAAAAAAGGATGGAATAATCTCGGCATCGCCGCCACCACCGCGATGATCGAAGAAGCTACCGGAACAAAAGCGTTTGTCGTGGGGAAACCGGGACCGGTAATGATGCGTTCGGCCAGAAAATTCATTGGCCTCGAAACAGCGGATACTGTGGTGATCGGCGACACGATGGAAACCGATATACGCGGCGGCGTGCAGATGGGATACAAGACCATTCTTGTCCTGTCAGGGGTGTCCACACGCGAAGACCTGCGGAACTACGCCTTCAAGGCGGATATGATCGTGGAGAGCATCAAAGATATTCAGTTGCCGTTGAAATGGTGAGTAGTGAGTGGCGCCTGCGTTCGATCGTTTGCCTTTTCATTGCTCCGGACACCAACAGGTAAATCTAAAGCCAGCCGTACGATGCGCGCGGATCAGTTGCCTAACCGCTTCAACGCAATGTAGGCCATTAGTCCGGTGCTCATCGCCAGAACGTTTTCATCGATATTGAAAGTTGGCGTATGCAGCGACGACTGTATTCCTTTCTCCTTGTTGCCGACTCCACAGAGGTAAAAGCATGAATCGACTGCCTGCGAGTAATAAGCAAAATCTTCTGCCGCCATCCAGATATCTTCCTCGACAACATTTTCTTCTCCCAGGTAATCGACGGCGTATC
>JBARAD010000346.1:0-2528 GCA_049791675.1 Chryseosolibacter sp. | reverse complement strand
TACCCGGACTGTACGGCAGCTTCACGCTCATGTTCGCCTTCACCGGATACATCGCCTTCATCCTGACCTTCAGTCCATACGTGCCATGCTCCTGCGGTGGGATACTCAGTAGTATGGGGTGGACGGAGCATTTGATATTCAATGTCGTGTTTACGGCGCTGGCAGTAGCCGGTATTTTTCTGCATTTAAGAAGTCAACAACGCCAAATTTCAATCCCATGACAAAGAAATATATCACGGTGCTGGTCTATTGCATCTTATGCATGACAGCCCTTTTGGTACTGCTATACGCCTATTCGCCAGTCAGCAAAGAGATATCCCCTGCGGGCTTCGAAAGGAAATTCCTGATCACCGATCCCTTGGCGAAGCCGGCGGTTCTGGATCTGAAGTACAACTCTTACTATCTGTCAGGTGCTTCCCGGAAAGAGATCTACCTGGGGAATTCAAGCGCACCATTGCATATGCTGATAGTGCGTCCAGAAGATTCACCGGACTCCCAGCATGTGAATCTGCAAATACGCCTGGACGGAATCGTAGAGTCCGAAAAGATAGTCGATCCTGAAAGGCTGAGGCTGACGGTGGACTCGCCCTATTTCTTTCTCATGCACAATACCGTGCCCATGATATTAAGAGGTGAGATCGGTAAGTGGAATGATGTAAAATCATGCATTGGGAAACGAAAGTACTACTTCGAGGAAGCGGTGCCAATCCACACTTCATCATTTGCCCTCAGGTCTTACAGCAAATCCAATGAGGGTTTCGAACTGGCAAAAAGTAGTACTGACACCTTCCGCTATGCCTATCCACTCCTTGAAAAACAGATTGATGGCTTATTCTGCGTTGACGGAAAACTTCATTACAACAAACAAACCAACCAGCTGGTGTACGTGTATCATTACCGGAACCAATTCATTGTGGCGGATACGAACCTGAACCTCTTGTATCGCGGTCAGACCATTGATACGTTTAGCGTTGCCCGCATCCAGGTGGCGAAGATCGGGACCGATGAAAATTCAATGCTTTCGGCTCCGCCGGCGCACATCAATGCGAAGAGCTCCGTTTCGGAAAAATACTTGTTTATTCATTCGAATCTCATGGCAAACAACGAGGACACTAACAGGTTTACGAATTCCTCAGTAATTGATGTGTACGATCTGTCGGACGGCCAGTACTGCTATAGCTTTTACATCAGCAATTATCAAGGTAAGCGCCTGGTCGATTTCAGGGTTTTCGGCAGTTACCTGGCTGCCATCTTTGACCATTATCTCATATTGTATTCCTTCAGCCTTCCCGGTGACGAAGTGGATTTCGGTGAGACATGATGTTTATATAGGAAGAGCTTTTACCGGTAGAGATCAGGAATGAACGCTGAACACCTGAATAAACCAAAGTAAGCATTATTATTAACCTTAAATCAAAAATTATGAATGCCAAGAAGTTATTTCTCGGATTGATGGCGATTGTATTCGCCGTTGGGACTGCTTACGCGTCGTTGATGACGCCCGTCACCTACTATGTCAGGGCATTTAATGGCACATGGTCGTGCGAACCTGTAACCATTGATCCGGATATCTGTGACCTGCTAGGGTCTTCGAATTGTCAGATCAAGATCCAGCTCGTGAGCGGTACGGGAATGGCTGATGCTCACCCGGACAATCTATGCACACAAACCAGGAAAGACAATTCGATAAACAATACTGCCTATCCTCTGAATAACCCGGATTTTCAACCTGTTCAGGTGGCCAATTGATTTATTGAAATTGTTCTGAACAAACAACCTGCCCGGCAGTACGCCGGCAGGTTGTTTCACGTCCTATCAGGGCAGAAGTACAAACTCCATGCGTTGAGCTTGCCTGAAGAATCTCTTCGACGAACGTTGCAGGGATCCGGACGTGATCTGTTCAAGATGTAATTCCTGCTGAACAATCTCACTGAGGTCTCTTCCTTCTCGGACTTGACCTTTAATGTAGTTTGGCCAAAAACGACTATCCATCATTTCCTTATCAAGCACTTGCTTTCGTATCGCAATCGCATTTTGGACGACAGCGGGTGGCATGCCTCCTGAAGTCATTTCATTGATTACTTTAGACACATCGTCAATCATCTTCTCCACATCTTTTGGATCGCAGTCAAAATCCACAAAAAATCCATGGCCACCGGGCTGTTCCTTCCGGTAGCTAACAGTAACCATATATGTTCCCCCATTTTGACGCCTGAGCCGTTGACCCAGCATGATCTCCATTGCATGGGCCATCGTTTCCATAGTCAGGTGATCCGATCTCGTGTCCCCGACATTCCGGTAAATTAATTGAACCGTCGCGTCATTGCTGTCCAGACGCCCGTGAAAAGTCCTCTTCACATTCCTTCTACTGACCTGATAATTTCTTTTTAGAGATTCCACCTCTATATCTTTTGAAGGTAGGCTTCCAAGGTATTTTTGAATCAAAGGAATAATCCTTTCAACTTCAAAGTTCCCGGATAAGACGAAACCGAAGTCCTGCCCGTTACCAAATCGGTTTCTATAGATCG
>JBARAD010000345.1:0-10563 GCA_049791675.1 Chryseosolibacter sp. | reverse complement strand
CGATTGCACCAACGATTGAAAAAGATTTTGTGGACTTTTCATTCGAATGAAAAGCTAAATTTTTACCTTGAATACCAATACTGCGGCCAACGCAAGGCGTTTTCAAACGACTTGTCAAACCGAGATGTACAGAAACCCAAACCCAAAATCACTTATGAGGAGAAACTTTACTCGCTACCTGTTGTTGTGTTCCCTTTTGCTAAGTATTGGAAGCTGCAACGATGACGAAGTTGTAAACCCGCCAAAGGCTACCCTGTCCGTTGATAAAACGGCTGGCTTGGTTGGGGACACTGAATTCACATTTACAGTTAATGAAGTAAATGCGAATGGAATTGCTTTGCTAACCTATGGCGGAGATTCGGGCGACGCCGGAATACGAATCACTTCGTTTAGCAATGGAACGGCTGTTGTCAAAGTTAAATATTCCAAACCCGGAACATTTAATGCTGTCGTACGGACCAATAACCATTCTGGTGACGGCGAGAGTGTCAAAAATGTCGATTCCGACCCCGTTCAGATCGTCATTACCAGTGATGACAAATCGATAGCGGAGTTCTCTTTCGACGAGAGCACCGCAACCGAAATCGATCAGGATGCCAAAACCATTACGGTGACTGTGCCTTATGGCACAGATGTAACAGCGCTGAAAGCCAATTTTTCTGCGTCCGCATTTTCTACCGTGAGCGTCGGCGGAACTGAGCAAGCGAGTGGCGAAACCGCCAATAATTTTTCGGTGCCGGTGAATTATACGGTGACAGCAGATGATGGTACGAGTGCTGTTTATGCTGTTTCCGTTGTTGTAACGCCGGCCGAAACGGACGATACTATCAAATCCGCTGCCGCCAAAGCCACCAGCACAAATGCGGATGACAGGGCTATGTGGGTTTCTGTCGATAACGCCGCAAGAACTTTGGTTGTTTATGATACTTTTCAAACCGCCTCCACCCAATTTGATTCTGTGCGGGTAGGGTATGCGTTGAACGGTGCTTTCGCCATCTTAAAGTACGGCGGAAAAGTATTGCCACAGGATTCCCTGTTGAATCTGGCCGACGCCACAGCGGAGACGTTCGTAGTATATCCGCAAGACTCGGTCGTATCGGGAACTGCAACCTATGGGGTATATGCAACAGATGCACCGAAGCTCAAATTATCCTTCTCAGAGCTCAATCCGGACCCTATTGGAATCGGGAAGCCTACTGACTTTACTTATGATATAAAAGTTCTTCAGGGAACCGATGTCGAGGCAATTTCAACCACCGCCACCATTGATACCCCTGTTGGTGTAACCGTCACCCAAATCAAAGTTGTGGATGGCCCGACCCTCGTGGCCGGAGTACCTGCAGATGTGGATTACACGCTGCCTGCTAAAATCGAGCTGACCGTTTTGGATACACGTTTGGGAGGAGCCGGCATCACGTATAAAGTGGTGTACAACGTGAACGTTTCAGTGGTTGAATAACATAAATTAAGCTAATAAATGAAAAGTCTATATAAATTTTGGATGCGGTTAGGCCTGGCGATAGGCATGATAGCTTTAACCGCTACGGTATTCGCGCAAGGAACGGTGACCGGTACCATTACAGATGAAGCAGGTGCGGGATTGCCAGGTGTAAGCATTCTCGTCAAAGGAACGACGAATGGTACCAGTACGGATAATGATGGGAAGTTCTCCCTGACGGTCCCAACGGATGCCACATTGGTGATCTCTTTTATTGGGTATAAAACACAGGAGGTCGCCGTCGGTGGCCGTTCAGTGTTAAACCTGTCTCTCGAGCCGGATATTGCGGCCCTTGAGGAAGTGGTGGTCACGGGATATACAACAGAAAACCGGCGGGAAGTAACCGGTGCCGTTTCCACATTGAAACCCCGCGAGATCGTGGCTGTTCCATCCGGAAACGTTGAACAACAGTTACAGGGCCGTGTTCCCGGCGTCACCGTTATCACGAACGGTCAGCCCGGTACGAGCAGCGTGGTCCGGATCCGTGGATTTGGTGGATTTGGTGGGAATGAGCCACTGGTGATTGTCGATGGGGTCCCCGTAGGAAATACAAACTTCCTTGCGCCCGACGATATTGAGACCACTACCGTTTTGAAAGATGCCGCATCGGCCTCTATTTATGGAGCAAGGGCTGCCAACGGTGTGATCGTATATACGACCAAAAAAGGCAAGAAAGGTGACGGCAAACTCAAGATCAGCTATGATGGAGTGTTTGGCGTAACCGTACCAGGAAAAGTGGATAATATCCTGAATCCTCAGGAAACTGCAGACTGGACATGGCAAGCAATCAAAAACACCGCCTTCCAGACAGGTCAAACACCCGTCTTTGATCACCCTCAGTACGGCAAAGGCGCCACGCCTGTTCTGCCGGATTACCTGGCAGTGGGCGGCGCTTCAGGCGTCAGCGGAACTGTTAACCTCGAAGCTGAAAGAGCGAAATACAATGTTGATTTGTCAAAGGGTTCCGTATACCAGGTGATCAGGGCAAATAAGAGCGGCACCAACTGGTGGGATGAAATTACCAGGCCCGCACCCTTGAACCGCCATTCCCTGGGTTTTGCCGGAGGTGGCGAGCGCAGCGCGTTCTACGTGGGGATCGGTATGCAGGATCAGGATGGGATTCTGCTGAATCAGAATTTCAAACGGTATTCGATGCGTATTAACAGTGAATTTGATCTGGCGAAAAATCTGAGAATAGGTGAGAACATTCAAATGACCTATGTGCAGATCAAAGGATTGACCGGAGGAAACGGCGGCCGCGGGGCAGCCAGTGAAGAAAATGATTTCCTTTCAGCTTTCCGGATGCCTTCTATTATTCCGGTACGCGATGAGTTCGGAGGTTTTGCAGGCACAGCCGCTAAAGGGTTTAATAACCCGCGAAATCCGGTAGCATCTAGAAGCCGAATTGCTGATAACAGCGGTTACGGCGTTCAGACACAGGGAAATGTTTACCTGGAATTTGATCCGGTCACGAACCTGACTTTGAGAAGCAGTATAGGTGGTGGTTTCTTTAACTCATACTCCAACTTCTATTCTCCGCCAACGTACGAAAACTCGGAAAACAACTCATCCTTTACATACGGAGAAAATGCGAGTGCCTCTTATAACTGGGTATTTACCAACACAGCCAATTACAAAGCAACGCTCGACAAGCACGGCCTTGATGTGCTGGCTGGTATCGAAGCATTAAATACAGGCAGAGGACGGAATATTAGCGGGTCGGGATTGAATCCTTTTATTACTGATCCGAATTATATCAACCTTGGTAACACACAGGCTGCCGGAAGAGTGGTCAACAGTGGTTATGGATTGGGTGTGAATTTCTTCTCCGTTTTCGGTCGTGTCCAGTATAGTTTCGACGAAAAATACATGATCAATGCGCTCGTCAGACGCGATGGCTCCTCGAGGTTCGGAGCAAATAACCGAAATGGGATTTTCCCGGCGTTCTCGGCAGCATGGAGAGTTTCTGAAGAAAATTTCATGAGCACTGTTTCCGCCATTTCGGATCTGAAGATAAGAGGTGGCTGGGGACAAATGGGTAACTCCAACAACGTAGATCCGGCAAACCAGTTCAACCTGTTTGCCTCTAGTTTGGGTCTTTCTGCCTATGACATCAGCGGCTCGAATTCCGGAGTAACAGGTGGTATTTACCGAAGCAGGATTGGAAACCCCAATGCGAAATGGGAGACCACCGAATCTATGAACTTAGGATTTGATGGTTCGTTCCTTGACGGCCGGCTGGATATCATTTTTGACTGGTGGCAGAAAAATACCAGCGACTTGTTGTATGTACTGGAAACGCCGGCTGTTGTAGGACCTATTGCCAGCGACCCATCAGTCAACATCGCGAAAATGAAGAATGCGGGTCTTGATATGGAGGTGATCACCCGCGGTAATATTAACAGCAAGATCACCTTTGAGGCAAAATTGACCGGATCATTCCTCAAAAATGAAATTGTCTCCCTGGCTCCCGGTGTAACGTATTTCGATGGCGGAGGCTCACGCAATGGTAACTTGATCCGCAACCAGATCGGTCGCCCTATCTCCTCGTATTTTGGTTACAAAGTGCTGGGATTATTTCAGACAGCAGAGGAAGTTGCTTCGGCTCCCGTTCAGGACGGAAAAGGTTTAGGACGTTTCCGTTATGCTGATGTAAACGGTGATAACGTCGTCAATGCAGATGACAGGGTTTATCTTGGTGACCCGGTGCCTGATTTCAACGGCGGTATCAATTTGAAATTAAACTACGGGAATTTCGAACTTGAGACATTCCTGGCAGTGTTCATGGGGGTTGAAAACTATAACTTCTCAAAATGGTTTACTGATTTCTATCCGTCATTTACGGGGGCCGCTATTGGTACCAACGTGAGAGATTCATGGACTCCTGAAAGAGGAGGAAACACGGTGCCGATTTTTGAGAATATTTCAAACTTCAGTAATAACACGCAATCCAATTCATACTATGTCGAGAATGGTAATTATGCCAGGTTAACAAACCTTCAGTTAGCCTATAATTTCCCCGGCAGCTTTTTGTCCCGCTATGGTTTTGAAAGAGCCCGGTTATACATTCAGGGAACAAACCTGTTTACGTTCTCCAATTACTCAGGGCTGGATCCTGGTGTTGCCGGAAACGCGGATACAACACTTGGTATCGATGTGGGTAACCCTCCTGTGACAAGAGGCTTTAACGTTGGCTTGAACTTAGGTTTTTGATTTAAAGATATTTAACTATGAAAAATATATATAAAAAAGGATTTGCGGCTGCAACGATAGGAGCATTCTTGCTGATGCCTTATGCCTGTAAGGACAGCTTTCTTGAAGTGCCCGTAACTGGTCAGCTTAATGAAAGCCAGGTGCAGGGTGCCAAGGGCATCGAATCGCTGTTGGTCGGAACATACTCTGTACTCAATGGACGCGGTAATGGCTGGCATTCAGGCGCATCAAACTGGATGTGGGGTAGCATGCGCGGAGGTGAAGCCAACAAAGGAACCAATGCAGGGGATTTTAACTCGATGAACCCGGTCGAGAGATTTGAATTGAATGCTACCAACTCGGAAGTTCATGGGAAATGGCTGGGGTCTTATGAAGGCGTGTCCCGCGCGAATTTCCTCATTGCCAGCCTGGCCAAAGCTACCGGTATATCTGATGAAGATAAAGCGGAGATACTGGGTGAAGCAAGGTTTTTGAGGGGACACTTCTATTTTGAGCTCAAGAAGAATTTTGGCGATGTTCCCTATCTCGATGAGACCGTTGATATTTCTGACAAAGCGGCCATCAGTGTAAAGAACGATAAGGACATCTGGCCTATGATTGAAGCCGATTTTCGGTATGCGTATGAGAGCCTTCCCAGCAGCCAAAGCCAGGTTGGAAGAGCTAACAAGTGGGCTGCCGGCGCCTACCTGGGGAAAACACTCCTTTTCCAAAAGAAGTATACTGATGCGATCACTGTATTCAATGATGTCATTCAAAACGGCGAAACATCAAATGGAAAAAAATATGGCTTAGTACCGCGTTTTGAAGACGTGTTCAAAGGTGAAAACGAAAATCATGAGGAATCTGTTTTTGCCTTCCAGGCAGCTGCTGGAACAGGCGATATCAATAACACCAATCAGGACCTTGCCATGAACTATCCTTACAACACCGGACCCTCCGGTCCAGGAGAGTGTTGTGGATTCTTTGCGCCCAGTTTTGACGTGGTGAATGCTTACCGGACAAATGCAAGCGGACTTCCTTATTTAAATAATGAATGGAGAACCTCACCAGACCTGGAACTTGATAATGATCAGGGTATTCAAAGCAGTGATGCTTTTACGCCGGATATTGTCCGTTCGGTTGATCCCCGCCTTGATCTTACCATCGGTCGCAGATATGTTCAGTTCCTCGATTGGATGCCGCATCCTGGTTACGACTGGATCCGCGATCAAAGTTATGCCGGGCCCTACACGCAAAAAAAATACTCCTATCGCAAATCAGATAAAGGCAAATATCAGGATGGCAGTTCATGGACGCCTGGATATCATGCCATTAACTTCATGATTATCCGTTTCGCCGACGTGTTGCTTATGGCAGCGGAAGCTGAAATCGAAGCCGGAAGTGTGGCCAAGGGCGTTGAATATATCAACATGGTGCGGGAACGTGCACAAAATCCAGATAGCTTTGTAAAAGGCAGAGTCATTGGTTTTACAGATGGCGATAACAAAAAACCCATACTGGACTATAATCAGGATGCTGCCAATTACAGTATCGGGCTGTACGGTACTTTGGACCAGGCTAGCGCCCGTCTTGCACTCAGGGCAGAACGCAGACTTGAATTGGCACTCGAAGGTCATCGCTTCTATGACCTTGTTCGCTGGGATATCGACGAAGATGAACTGAATAGTTACCTTACGTATGAAGCCGCTAAGATCCCCACGCATTTCGGGGGTGCTGTATACAGCTCAACAGATGCTCTGCTTCCGATACCGCAACGCCAGCGTGATCTCATGGGACCTGAAATATTAGGTCAGAACCCTGGATTCTGATTTTTCTTAAATGATATAATACAAGCCGCATATTTTATGCGGCTTGTTTTTTTTTTAGAATATTGCAAGTATGAAAATCAGCTATATTCTCACATCGCTTTCCATATTGTTATGCGCGGCTTGTGGGAGAAAAGAACAAAAGACTTTGTTTCGCTTGCTGGATAATGAAGATCACGGAATCACTTTTAGCAACGATATCCACGAGAGTGATTCGTTCAATATTCTGACACTCGAATATATCTACAACGGCGGTGGTGTAGGCGTTGCTGATTTTAATAATGACGGACTAAGCGATGTTTTCTTTTCAGGAAACATGGTGCCAAACAGACTTTACCTCAACCAGGGTAAAATGAAATTTCAGGATGTTTCCGGGCCGGCAGGAATCCTGCCTTCGGATAAATGGCATTCGGGTGTAGCCGTGGCCGATGTAAATGCCGATGGCCTTATGGATATCTATGTCTGCGCAACCATCAAGAAAGATTCAGCATCAAGAAAGAACCTGCTGTACATTAATCAGGGACTCGATGAACGCGGAATACCCAAATTTCTGGACAAGGCGAAAGAATACGGTATTGAATATGCGGGGCACACAACCCACGCTGCCTTCTTCGATTATGATAACGATGGCGATCTTGATCTTTATCTGCTGACGAATCTGATTGAAAAAGGCATCCCTACCTCGTACCGGGCAAAAATTGATGATGGATCCGCATTGAACAGCGATGTCCTTTACCGCAATAATAACAACGGCACTTTTACAAATGTCTCTGCACAGGCCGGAATTATTCATGAAGGATACGGTCTGGGATTAGCAATCGCTGACATAAACCTGGACGGATGGCAGGATATCTATGTCAGCAACGACTACATCACGAATGACATCTTGTACATTAATAACAAGGACGGCACCTTCACCAATAGAACGGATGAGATGATCCGCCATCAGTCGCAATTTTCAATGGGAAATGACATTGCAGATATTAATAACGATGCTCTTCCTGATATCATCACACTTGATATGTTACCGGAAAGTAATCTGCGGCGAAAAACAGTTATTAATGCAGGAAACTATACCAACTATATTAACAATGAAAAATATGGCTATGCCTTCCAGTATATCCGGAATATGGTGCAGCTAAACAACGGAAATAATACTTTTAGTGAAGTTGGTCAGTTAATGGGCGTTCATCAAACAGAGTGGAGTTGGTCTCCCTTGTTGGTCGATATTGATAATGACGGGAACCGAGATCTCCTCATTACCAACGGTTTCCCAAAAGATATTACCGATAAGGACTTCGGGAATTACAGAAACGACGTCGGCAACGTCGCCAGCTTTGGACATCTGATAGATTCGATTCCCGTTGTCAAGGTTCCCAATTGCGCTTTCAGAAATGATGGCGGCCTGAGATTCAAGGATGCAACGGAAGCATGGGGGCTGACTAAACCATCTTTTTCAAATGGTGCGGCCATAGCTGATTTTGATAATGACGGGGACCTCGACTATATCGTAAATAATATTAATGATCCGGTTTTTTTGTATGAGAACACTTTGTATTCAGACAGGAAAGGGGAAAAGAACAAAAATCATTATTTGCGAATTAAGCTAAAGGGCAATGCACCCAATCCTTCAGGTTTCGGAACGAAGATATGGATCCGCTACGGCGATAATGAAATTCAATTTCACGACCACTCGACTTCCCGGGGATATTTATCGACGGTCGAAGATTTTGTTCATTTTGGTCTGGGATCTGTAGCAAGGGTTGATTCCATCCTTGTACAATGGCCCGACGGGAAATTGCAGCGGTTGGAAGCTGTTGCGTCTGACCAGACCCTTATTGTTGATTATGCTCAGGCGCAGGAACAGCACGCCGGTGCACCGCGGCAATCATTTCACGGGAAGACGAACCCATTGGTGACAGCGGTGACGAAGAAAAAAGGTGTGCTCTTCAAACATGTTGACCGTGACATCATTGATTTCAATGTCCAGCGTACAATCCCGCACAAATTTTCGCAGGCCGGGCCCGCTGTGGCAGTCGGTGATGTGAATGGTGATGAACGCGAGGACTTTTTTATCGCAGGTTCCGGCGGTGAGGAGGGTGTCATCTATCACCAGCAAAAAGATGGAACATTTCTGCGAGATCTGAAATTCCATCCTGGCAACAAACTGGAAGAAGATCAGGGTTCGCTTTTTTTTGATGCTGATAATGACGGCGATCTTGATCTATACGTTGCCAGCGGGAGTTTTGAAAACCCTGCGGGGTCGCCATTGTTCCAGGATCGGTTGTACAGGAACGATGGAAAGGGAGACTTTGCGATTGACAAAACCGCATTGCCGTCCCTGAATTTTATCGAGTCCTGTGTGCGGGCAGCAGACTTTGACATGGATGGAGACCTGGATCTTTTCGTAGGTGGGAGGGTTGTGCCGGCTCAATATCCTTATCCGGCGTCCAGTTGTATCTTAAGAAATGAGGGAGGTAAATTCTTGAATGTTACCCCTGAAGTTTGCCCTGTGTTTGAACGCGCAGGAATGATTACGGATGCTTTATGGAGCGATTACAATAACGACGGCATGATCGATCTGATCGTCACAGGAGAATTCATGCCCATAACAGTGTTTGTCAATGACGGAGTGAAGTTTTCGCCTTTGAAATCGTCCGGGTTAGAAGATTATTCAGGGTGGTGGAACTCCATAACAGGCGCAGATTTCGATCAGGATGGGGACATTGATTTTGTAGCCGGAAATCTTGGATTGAACAATTATTATAAGGCGTCACAGGAACACCCATTGAAGGTTTTTGCAAAGGATTTTGACGGCAATAACAGTGTTGACGCCATTCTGGCATGCTACTTCCAATCCGAGGATGGTAAGATGAGATTATACCCTGTGCATTCCTGGGATGAATTGAATTCTCAGAGTCCGAAATTCAGGCGGAAATTCTCGTTTTACAAACAGTATGCAAAAACAACAATGGATGATCTCCTCAACAATGAAGAGAAGGAGGATATGTTAATATTGGAAACGAATTATACTGCGACCAGCTACATCGAGAATCTTGGAAGCGGGAAATTCAAAGTAAAAGCCTTACCCGTCGAGGCACAAACTGCGCCCGTGAATGGCCTGATCGCCGATGATTTCAACAACGACGGCTACGTTGATATCATGATGATAGGCAACGATTACGGAAATGAAGTTTTTGCCGGAAGATATGACGCCTTTACGGGGTTGATCCTCACTGGAAACGGACGAGGTGATTTTAAACCCGTACCCATTGAGGAAAGTGGATTTTTTGTAAACGGGGATGGTAAATCTCTTGTAAAGATTTCCGCAGGAAAGCAGGTATTGTATTTAGCTTCACAAAACAGGGACAGCGTCAAAGTATTTGCAAGACCATCCTCTGAGCAGGGTTTTACCTTTAAACCTGAATCTTCAGATGCCTGGGCTGAAGCCCTTTGGCCGGACGGGCGGAAACAAAAAATTGAATTCTATTACGGCTCCGGATACCTTTCCCAATCCACACGGGCGGCTTCAATTCCTGCCGGGGTTTCGGAGATAAGGGTGTACAATTCCAAAGGTGAGTCGCGGAAGATCGCGGTCAGCCCAACCTACTCACAAACGGATCACTGATTTAACCGATTGCTGATCACTATCGTCAGGACGCATAATTAATGCGTCCCTAACACCCTCATCTGCCATCGCGCAATTCGGCAATCCCCAATGCTGCAGTTGACAATAAATCTGTGAAGATACACAAGTCGTAGGTCTGATGCCCAATGCCTCATGCCAACTTCCCAACGTCATTTTGGCCGACGATCCCAAGATATATCCACCGATGTTCTGATGTCTAATTACTAATGCCTAATGCCTAATCCTACTTTGTCATATTTGAATTTTTATGTTGGGCTCGGCAATTCACTTCGATCAGGCTTGCCTCCGTTTGCCCGATAGTGCGTACGTGGAAATGATTTTCCTGGGGCAAACTGTTTACGCACTCCATTTAACCCTGGGTTGAAACCCAGGGCTATTCAAATTGAACCCTTTCAGGG
>JBARAD010000344.1:0-5149 GCA_049791675.1 Chryseosolibacter sp. | reverse complement strand
GAGTAGACGGTTTTACTGAACCAATATGTCAAGTTTAACGTATATAAAACTTGATATACTGCGAACAAACCGTTACATTTACATAGGCTAACTATGTCATCTATTACCGAAATAATCTCTAAAAAGGTCGAAAACATGCCAGATGGGGCTGTTTTTGATTATGCTCAACTGGAGATCGGTTCTGATCAATTTGTTACGGCTGCTCAGTCATTAAGCCGACTTACCAGAAAAGGAGTTATTGCCCGTTTGTCGAGGGGCAAGTACTATAAGCCCCAGCAGTCAAAATTTGGGAAAAGCAGACCCCGGGAAGCAGCAATTGTGAACGCATTAACCGTTAAGCAAAACAAAAGGATCGGGTATCTGACCGGATTGTCTGTTTACAATCAACTGGGTCTCACATCACAAGTTTCGAATACATTGGTGATTGCCACAGCAAGTCCCTTGCAACCAAAACAAATCGAGGGTTACAATGTAAAGTATGTTAGAAGGAATGTGAGTTTTTCAGATGAAGATATTCCACTGCTTCAACTTCTCGATGCTTTACGAGATATTAGGACAATTCCCGATGCTAACCCTGATGACTCATTTAAGATTTTAAAGCAGCGTATTGCTGACTTGTCAAAGATCAAAAAGGAACGACTGATTTCACTCGCGTTATCATTTAACCCTGGCACTCGTGCGTTGTTGGGTGCATTGATGGAAAGTTATTTTAAAGAGGTCAGTGTATCGAAATTAAGGCAGTCTATTAATAGAATTTCTGTTTTTGAAACAGGAGTTTCTTCTGACGTGCTTCCCAATAAAAATTCCTGGAACCTGATATGACTTTCCATAGATCCAATGACTTCGTTGACGCAATTGAATCCGCAGCGGCTCATTTCAGAATGCGCACGATTTTCATTGAAAAAGATTATTGGGTCACGCACGTCTTGAAAAACTTGTCAACGTCAAAGCTTGTAGATGAAGTTGTATTCAAAGGAGGGACTTCTCTTTCAAAAGCACATGCCTGTATAAATCGCTTCTCCGAAGATATTGATCTGGCAATCCTGAAAACAGAAGATATGTCGGGCAATAAGATCACGAATAAGATCAAAGAAACCGAGAAAACTGTCAGTGCAGGATTGGACTATTTTCAGCATCCGATCGAAGAGAAGAAGGGCCGAAACAGGAGAACATTCTATCACTATACCAAAGCGATAACGGACCAAAACTTTGGTCAGGTCAAAGATCATATACAGCTAGAAATTAATGCTTTCACGCAACCGGTTCCATACGAGAAGAAAGTAATTCAATCTTATATCGGTCAGTTTTTGGCAACAAAAGGTTTTGCTGAAATCACAAGGCAATTTGGCTTGGAGTCATTCGAAGTAAATGTCCTTACTAGAGAGCGAACAGTTTTCGAAAAATTGTTATCGCTTGTGAGACTCTCATATGATGGAACAGACAAAGTCAGAGGTAAGATCAGGCACTTCTATGATATTCACCAACTGTTGAATCAGACCGATCTGAAAGGCAAGATTCTGATAGGGGAAAAGTTTAAGATCCTTAAATGGGTGATGCAAGACGATGCAGCCAACGGGGTTTTTGCTGGAGATTGGTTAGAGAAACCATTGAGCGATTCACCCCTTTTCAAAGACTGTGATTCATTCTGGAAAGAACTGGAGTCGACTTATACCTCAGAATTGGGTCAATTAGTTTGGGGAGAGTTGCCTAAGCCCGCCCTCGTGATCGATTCGTTTAAACAGATTAAGAGCTTTCTTGAATTATTTGATAAAGCCGCAAAGGATAAGAAACAATGACGTTTCAATATTGCTCAGATCTGCACCTGGAATTCCCCATCAACAAAAAATACCTCAAGGCAAATCCCATAAAGCCCGAGGGGGAAATCCTTTTACTTGCCGGTGACATCATTCCATTTGCTGAGATCGAAAAGGAAAACGACTTCTTTAATTTTCTCTCAGACAGCTTTGAACATACGTATTGGATTCCTGGCAATCATGAATACTATCGGTCCGACATCTCAGAAAGAACAGGAGCATTTCATGGGAGGATTAGAAGCAGCGTGTCGCTATTGAACAAGCATCCGTGTCTCAATATCCTGGTCACCCGGATTGGGTACGATGGTAAAGTAATGGCTGACAGCAATGATTGCGCGCGTTGCGAAGAAGTGCTGAGGGAATTGGAAAAGAGTACAATTTCACGCAGGTCGTTTCCAGTCGGGAGGCGAAAGAACGCGGTATGAGCAAGAACGAACTTGAGATGATGCTGCGCAAAAATTACTCCATCCCCCAAGATGGCGATGCAAGCCATTATAGGTGAAGTTCTGAGGTCAAAAAGACGAAATGAGTACAATCGAGTTCATTACTAATCTTCAGGCCGAGGTATCGAAGTACACTTCAACCAGGCATCGACCAGTTATGTGAGTGGGATTTCCTACAGCTATCAGGGATTGGTCATGCAGGGCTCGAAGCCTGGGAAGGGATTCAAATGGTCAACCATCAAAAATATTATCAACTATGAACAAGAAATTGCGCCAGACGGAGATCTGTGAAAAGTTATGGGCTTTGCGGCGCGCTTCGACCTGACCTTAATAAGTAATTCTGATCGCCGATCTTCTCTGGATGATTGTATAAAGAAGAAACCAAAGTGGAAAAAGAGAAGGGGGTAAGCAGGTGATGAGGGGACGCGATTGAGGGGTGATCTGTGTGAGCTAAGGGCCGGCTAACGCCCGCAGGAATTGTATTCTGATGGACAGTGGTTTATATTAAGGGAATATAAAGCATGTGCAATTTAGGCCACCCTTAGGAGTGTATAGAATATGCTTTATATTATTACGTTGTGGCTCATTTTTTAATTGACATGAAAGCTATCGTTATCGGACTTTGGACAATATTTCTTCTGGGTGACAACGTTGACGTAACTCAGATAAAGCTTAATTATTTAAGGACTGAAGACAATCAAGTGTGGACCAACGGGATTGACGAACTGACATTAAAAGTAAAAGGACGAGTAATTGAAAAAATCCTTACCAACAAAGACGGACTCGGGATAATAAAAAAGGACACAATAAGAAAATATAAAAGAGTCGACATCTTTTTAACATCAATTGGAATTGAAGAACTTTACCTCAAGACGATTGACAATAGCACCATTGACAGATGGGAAATAAACATTCCGAGATATTATGAAATGAAATTCGGCAGAGCGGTGTGCCCTAAATGCAACAAGACAGACAAAGTTTACAAGGCAATTTATGGTGACGGACAGATTCTTACATTAAAAATAAACAACAAAGGAGACACAACCTATTCTAACATTCTGGGACGGAATTACTATATGGGGACTTGTGTGACGAATGACCTCAATCCTCTTTGGCATTGCGAGAGGGACAAAATTGAATTCTAAGAAAGAGCGGACTAAAAAAACGAGCCACAACAGGATGTTTATGCCAGCTTGGGTGACGCGCAAATCTGAAGTTTAGTTTATCTAATTTCGTTTGGCCACGTGGGACAAAGACGCGCTTCGAAAACCCAATCCGCCATAAACATAAACGTTAGCGGTAATTGCTTACACCCTGACTGGGCGAGAAAGGCGAATGTACGTAGGATGGAATTCTGTCGAGTATATGAGCGAAAGGTCTAAGAAGTAGCCGACCTGCCATGGGCGGCTCGGTTGTGAGATGTTACAGCATTTGTGCCCGGTTAGGATGTGCGTAAGGCAGATGCGTTTCTATCTGCAAAAATGCCTCGGAACGCGGACTTAAGTCAATGCAGACCGAACAATAAACGGTCAATAAAGGGTGGCCAGCAGTCGTATTTTCTCAGCACATTTTTAGTAAGTTGTATGTGTCCATAGAGCTCCTCATATGAGTTCACGGCCTTACCGCGCTCTTTAGCTGGATGCCATTTAGTCTGACGCAATTCAGCGGCTAGCCTGTCGTGAACCGGGCAAGCACTGTGATTAACGCCTATGTAAGTGGAATCGATTACCCCCAGCTTATTTACTCTGAAACGAACATTATAAAGATGAAGGGAAAATTTCTTGCCTACCGTATCACCGGCATTAATCTGCGATTGAAGGTGCTTTAATAATCCCTTGTAACCTCCGATAGGCTCTGCACGTGTGGTAAGCGTGTCGGTGTCGACGGGATCTTCAAACAAAATCGGCTCTGCGTGCTGGGCGGAAGCTGTTATAAGAAAGATCCACATCAGCATGGCAGTTACATAACGCATTTTCAAAGATACAAAGGTTGGTGAAAGGGGCGATTCGAGATCGGGGATCCGGTGACGAAATTCTGTTTAAACTGAAATCAAATGCTTTAAGGTGACCTGAAATTGGAACCAGGTGGGGGCGATCTCGGCCGTGCCTGCCGCGCCTGGATCCGCGCAACGGCAGGCAGGCCTTCTAACCAACGTCCCGCTGATGATGCTATGAAGAAGAACCGAAGAAGAAAAGGAGAAGAGGGGTTGTAGAAGTTGTAAGATTTTAACAGGATAATCGGTGAAAGTCCGATTATCCTATCAATATTTTACATTGTTGTTGTCTCCAGGTTTGTTCCGCTTCCTTTTTAATTTTCCTTTATTGGCGCTCTTGTCTTGAGCAATGCTCTCCAACAGTCGTTTTTTATTTGGTTTGGTCGATAAGAGATGGGCAGTGGCATTCATATCTAATACTCAAAGCAATTTAGTTAATCGCATGGAGCCTGCAGCGTTAATCGGAAATTTTGCCACCGACAATTGAGTTGGTCGGAAATTTTATCCTGCAGCGCTGAATTGTCGGAGAACATCAAATTGGCCAAGTATCCAGTTTTTTGATAAAAAAAATGGAGGCGAAATGCATCTATGTCCAGATTTTCGGTAAAAAATGAACATACACCCAAATTCTGTCCAGATCTTCATTTAATCCACGATTCCAGCGATTACATGATCAATTTGCAACCTGCCCGGTGGTAGCAGGTTCGCGGATTGGCCATTCATAAAGGCCCTATGCGGAGATTAAAGAGCTTATTCTCCGCAGAAATGCGGAGAGTAGACGGTTTTACTGAACCAATATGTCAAGTTTAACGTATATAAAACTTGATATACTGCGAACAAACCGTTACATTTACATAGGCTAACTATGTCATCTATTACCGAAATAATCTCTAAAAAGG
>JBARAD010000343.1:0-61911 GCA_049791675.1 Chryseosolibacter sp. | reverse complement strand
CGAAATTTCTGCAAAGCATCTGGTAGAAGGTTTCTTCCCAGTCGCCGTTATTTTTTTCAAGGGCCTCGAGAATGGTGGTTGCTTTCTTTTCAAGACGTGCCATCAGCGCCTTGTCTAACATGGATATCAGGATCACATGGGGCACGGCGCCAATCGCGCCGGCACAGGGAATCCGGGTTCGACTGTTGACAATGCGCTTGTACTGGAGAACAAACACGGGAGAAACCCTGTGTTTCAATTCAAGCGCAGGCAGGCGTGTGCCATCCCGGCGCATGACCGGCTCATTCTCTTCCCAGACAACATGGAGGATCACGTTTTCATAGGCAGCGTCTTCCTGGTGCCTGTGCTCCCGCCAACCGGAGGAATAGATGTGAATTTCAACGCTGCCGGCCCACTCCATCGAATCGATGCGCAGCTTGGCATTGTAAAAGTCCGGGCCAGCGTGGGTGTTCTTTAAACCGGGATTGAAAACAACAACCTCCTCACCTGTGCTGCAGGTGAGATCGGTTTTATCAAAATACTGGAACTGCCAGATATAATGAAGGAAGGATTCGTTCATGATGCGAGGGTCTTAACATCACGTACAAGTTACATATAGTTGTCGAGATAACGCTCCATTTCCTGTTGTACTTTCTGCGCCTCCCTTCCCGCGACCGCGGCGAAATCCGCGCCGGAAGAGGCATAGATGATTGCCCGCGCAGAATTCACGAGCAATCCGCACTGTGCGTTCAGGCCGTGCTTTGAAACCAGCTCCAGATCACCACCCTGCGCACCGATTCCCGGCACGAGGAAAAAATAACCTGGCGCAATTTTCCGGATAGAAGCGATCTTCTCCGCCTGGGTGGCGCCCACGACAAACATCAGCTGATCAGGGGTCGCCCATTGGGAGGCTTTGATCATCACCTCCTCATAGAGTTTTCTGCCTGTAGCTTTCGATTCTATCAGTTGGAAGTCATTGCTTCCGGGATTCGAAGTATGGGCGAGCAGGATGACCCACTTTCCATGATACTTCAGGAAAGGCGTTACGGAATCTTCGCCCATGTAAGGAGCAACCGTGACGGAGTCGAAATTCAGATATTCAAAAAATGTCTTTGCGTATAATGAGGATGTGTTGCCGATATCGCCTCTTTTGGCATCGGCGATGGTAAAAATATCTTTCGGAATATAATCAAGCGTCTTCTCGAGGCTCTCCCAACCCGACGGGCCCAGCGCTTCGTAGAAAGCGATGTTGGGTTTATAAGCCACACAATATTGATGCGTGGCGTCAATGATCTGTTTGTTGAATTCAAAAACAGGGTCCTTTGCGGATAGCAGATGCTTCGGGATCTTCTCGGGATCGGTATCAAGGCCGACGCATAGATAGGATCTTTTGTCTTTGATGTGCTGGTAAAGCTGCGAAGCGTTCATGCGCCAAAAATAGGGTAAAAACGATTACCCGAACACATTAACACATTAACACAATAGCACATTAACGGAGATCGATCACCTCGACACCGGGATACTTCTTTGGATCGAAACTGAAATAGCTGTCGGCGATCTCGTTGTTGGGAACGAACTTGGTGATGGTGTATTTATAGCGGTTCCCGCCCTTATCGAACATCGTGAGGCTTTGGATCACCCGGTCCTTCTTCTTGATCAGCAGTTTGATCTTGAAATACTGCGCATCTTTCTTTTCAGGAACAAGGTCCACCTCCTCGCAGGCCACACCGGCTTCGGTCTTATCCTGGATGTAGAGATATTTGAAATCCTTCTGGTAGATCTCGTAGATCTTCAGCGGATTGATGTCACCCGAATTCCTGTCGTAATTATCGATGTTCACTTCTTTTACTTCAGGAAGGTAGGTCCACACAGTCGCCCCGTTGTTGATGACCTCCTGCTCCGGAAGTGAAATCCGGAATTTATCGCCTTTCACGGTCAGTTTACCCTTAAATTCTTCTTTGATATTTTCCACATCATTGGTGAGGGCATAGGAGAAGTTAGCTTCGTAGCTGGGCATGGACTTGTATTTTTCACCCATGGCTTCCAGGATTTCCAATGCTTTGGGATCGTATTGTGCGAAGGTAACTTTTACCAGGACCAGTAAAAGGGCGGCTAAAAACGTTTTTTTCATCGTAATAACTTAAGGCGGTTATGGTTGACTGTGTTTTTCCCGCAAATTATTCAATAATTGTTCCAAACTTAATTCATCCTTGATTAAAACTTCGCGGGCCTTGCTGCCCTCAAAGGGGCCTACTATCCCGGCTGCTTCAAGCTGGTCAATCAGCCTTCCTGCGCGGTTGTATCCCAGTTTCAGCTTACGCTGGATAAGGGACGTGCTGCCCTGCTGGTGCATCACAATTACCTTTGCCGCCTCCTCAAAAAGCGCATCCCTGTCTGAAAGATCAACATTATTTACGCCGCCCTCATCGTCACCCTCGTATTCAGGCAACAGGTAAGCGGAATCGTAACCACGCTGGGATCCTATAAAATCACACACTTTGTCAATTTCAGGCGTATCCACGAAAGGACATTGCAGGCGGATGATATCAGACCCGGAGCTGAGCAGCATATCGCCCTGACCTACCAGCTGGTCCGCGCCCCCGGTATCGAGAATAGTACGTGAGTCCACTTTGGAAGTAACGCGGAAGGACAGGCGGGCCGGGAAATTGGCCTTGATCACCCCTGTGATGACATTCACAGAAGGTCGCTGCGTAGCGACCACCAGGTGTATTCCAATGGCGCGGGCAAGCTGGGCCAGACGGGCGATCGGCGTTTCAACCTCCTTGCCGGCGGTCATCATCAGATCGGCCAACTCGTCGATAACCAACACGATATAGGGAAGGAAACGGTGACCTTCCTTCGGATTCAGCTTTCGGGCCACGAATTTGGCGTTGTATTCTTTCAGGTTCCGCGCCCCCGCATCCTTCAGGATCTCGTAACGGTTCTCCATTTCTATACAGAGCGAATTCAGCGTATGAACTACCTTCCGGGTATCCGTGATGATGGCCTCCTCGCTGTTGGGGAGTTTGGCCAGGTAATGTCTCTCCAGTTTCGAATACAGGGACATTTCCACCTTTTTCGGATCGACCAGCACAAATTTCAACTGGGAAGGATGGCGCTTGTATATTAATGAGGTAAGGATCACGTTCAACCCCACGGATTTACCCTGACCCGTGGCCCCTGCGACCAGCAGGTGGGGCATTTTGGCGAGGTCTATCACCAGGGCCTCATTCGAGATGGTCTTGCCCAGCGCGATCGGCAACTCTTTGTCTGTCTTGGCAAACGACGGAGTCGCCAGCATCGAGCGGATGCTCACCATCTCCCTGTTCTTATTCGGCACCTCGATACCAATGGTACCCTTGCCGGGGATGGGCGCAATGATCCTGATACCCAGCGCCGAAAGGCTGAGTGCAATATCGTCTTCAAGATTCTTAATCCTGGAAATTTTGATACCGGCGTCCGGTACGATTTCGTATAGCGTTACCGTAGGCCCGATGGTGGCCTTGATGCTTTGAATACCGATCTTGAAATTTACCAGGGTGGCGACAATCTTGTCTTTGTTCTGATTGAGCTCCTCCTGCGTTACACCTGCCTTGCCGGAATCGTATTCATTTAAAAGATCGAGCGTCGGAAACTTGTAACTGCTTAATTCCAGCGTCGGATCGTATTCTCCGTGTTCCTCCACAAGGTTTTCGGCGATCTGATCCGTTTCAAGTCTTTCTTCCACCGTGAACTCAGGTTCGCCTTTGGGCGGTTCTTTCTTGAATGGTGCAATGGGCGTCACATCGAGGTTCAGCGCCTTGTTGGAAGCAACCAGCTGAGGTTCAGGGATCACTTCCGGCTCCCTGTTCTTTACAGGTACTTTCGGCGCGCCTTCCGGAATCATCGGGTCCACCCACTTGTCTTCTTCATCGGTGTAACTCGACAATAAAGGCTCATCATCATCCACAATGGCGTCTGAACCCATAGGCTTGGGGTTCTTGTACTGAAAGGCAGGAATAGAAGTAATGTTGAAATAGAATATGATAAAAATAAATAAAGTCAGGACCAGGATGAGGAAGGTTCCCCATCCGAACATACCATAGCTCAGCTGTGCGAGCAGGAGGCCGAATCCCCCACCCAGCATCTGCCAGGCATGGCCGCCCTCATTGATCTCAACCATATAACCGAGCATGAGACATAACCACAGGATGGAGAAAAATGCAAAAATGGTATAGGAGGAAAGCCTGACGAGTTCTTTTTTGAACACAATTTTGAATCCCAGTAAAAAGAGCAAGGGAGGAATCAGGAAGGAAGAAATTCCAAACCAACGGAAAATGAAAAAATGTGAAATGATGGCGCCGTACAATCCCAACCAGTTGCTGATCTCTTTCTCACGCAAGGACTCGAAGATGCTCTTCATGCTTTGATGATTACCCACCTCGCTGAAATCAGCCTGGCCGGTAAACATATACGACAGTAAAGCAAAGAACATGTACAATCCTGCGATGATCAGGAAGAACCCAATGGCAAGTTTAAAGCGCTGATCTTTCAAGAACGCAAGATTAAAGCCAGACGAAGATGACTTGCCGCGCTTCTCCTTGTCAGCCTTCTTGAATGTATTGGATTTATAGGTGTTTTTTGCCATGTTTCAACGCGTAAAACTAAAGAAAAACATTGAATCACGTGCGTGAACACACAGTTTCCTTCCGCTTTATCTGCGGTCGCAAGTTTTGACAGGTTTTCCCCGTACTGATCCGGTGAGTGGCTTGTCGATCACTGAAACTTTTTCAAATCATTCATATTGAATCTGGCTTCTCGGCGTTTCATTATATTTGCTGTCCGAACAACAATCCCCATGCGCTATATCGTCCGTCATTCATTATTTCTTTTTCTGGCAGCCACCATCATTGCGTGTAAGCAGTCAAACAAAAAGGAAGAGCAAAATACCATCCAGGCTCCGGCAGCCGAAAGAATTCCACACGAGCTCACGGCGCATGGAAGTAAACGGATCGATCCCTATTACTGGATGAAACTTTCGGAAGCGCAAAAAAGCGCCGACGCAAAGGATGAACAGACCAAAAAAGTGCTGGATTATCTCACCACGGAAAACGAATACCTGGAATCAAGGTTAAATCACACGGAAGGTTTGCAGAAAAAGCTGTACGACGAAATGGTCGGCCGCATCCGGCAGGATGATGAATCGGTTCCATACCAGGACAACGGTTACTGGTATTACAACCGTTACGAAAAGGGCAAGGAGTATCCGGTCTATTGTCGCAAGAAAGGATCGCTGGAAGCTCCTGAGGAAGTGCTGCTGAATGTGAATGAAATGGCGGAAGGATATTCCTATTTTCAGGTCAGGGGATTGAAAGTGAGTGAAGACAACAACCTCCTGGCCTATGGGGTGGATACCGTGAGCCGGAGGCGATACACACTGTATCTGAAAGATCTGCGCACCGGAAAGATCGTCGACCGTCCCGTTCCCAATACGGAGGGCTATGTGGCGTGGGCGAACGATAACAAAACTTTCTTTTACAGCATGAAGGATTCAGTTACCCTTCGTTCCGACAAGATCTATCGCCATAAGATCGGAACAGATCCGGCAAAAGATTTCCTCGCCTACACAGAAAAGGATGAAACATTCTATACCGGCATCACAAAAACAAAATCGAAAAAATACCTGGTGATCTGGTCGGGAAGTACGCTGACCAATGATTACAGGATCCTGGATGCAAACAGACCGGAAGGCTCATTCCAGCAATTTACTCCGCGCGAACGGGGACTGGAATATTCCATCGATCACTTCAAGGATAAATTCTACATCGTCACCAACCTGGACGCGCAGAACTTTCGCTTGATGGAGACGCCCGAAAAGGGGACCGTAAGATCTCAATGGAAGGAAAAGATACCCGAGCGCAGAGACACCCTGCTGGAAGGGATCGAAGTATTCCGCGATCACCTGGTGTTGATTGAACGCGCGCAAGCGAATACGCTCATGCGGGTGATCGATCAAAGAACAGGACAGAAACATTATTTGAATTTCGGCGAACCGGCCTATACGCTTTCCTCCGCTGCTAACATTGACCTTGATACCGAGTGGGTGCGCTATGGATATTCTTCGCTGGCCACACCCAACTCCACTTTCGATTACAACATGCGGACAAAAGAAAAGAAGCTGTTGAAGCAACAGGAGGTAGTGGGTGGCTATACGCAGGGAGATTATCAAACAGAAAGATTGTGGGCCACCGCCGACGATGGCACGCGGATACCACTTTCCATCGTGTATAAGAAAGGAATCAGGAAGGATGGCAATAATCCAACTTTGTTGTACGCTTATGGATCCTACGGATACAGTACCGATCCCTCTTTTTCCCATACGCGCTTAAGTCTGCTCGACAGGGGTTTTGTGTATGCGATCGCCCATATTCGCGGAGGCCAGGAGATGGGAAGGCAGTGGTACGAGGACGGCAAAATGTTTAAAAAGAAAAACACCTTCACCGATTTTATCGATTGTTCGGAGTTTCTCATGGAAGAGGGCTACACCAGTCCGGAAAATCTCTTCGCCATGGGAGGAAGCGCCGGCGGATTGCTGATGGGTGCGGTGGTGAACATGGCGCCGCATCTTTACAAGGGCGTAGTCGCAAAAGTACCTTTCGTCGATGTCGTCACCACGATGCTGGATGACGAGATCCCGCTCACCACCGGTGAGTTTGACGAGTGGGGAAATCCCGATGAGCTGGAGTCATATATGTACATGCTCGAATATTCACCTTACGACCAGGTGAAGGCGCAGGATTATCCGAACATGCTCGTCACGACGGGCCTTCATGATTCACAGGTCCAATACTGGGAACCTGCCAAGTGGGTTGCCCGGCTCCGCGAAATGAAGACCGATGACAACACCCTGCTGCTTCGCACGAACATGGAGACAGGTCATGGCGGCGCTTCCGGAAGATTTCAGATATACAAAGAGATTGCGCAGGAGTATGCTTTCCTGCTCGACCTCGCCGATGCGGGCGCCGAGTAACGGAGTGGCTATGTGATCCCATGACGGGGTGGTCGTTGGGCTGAAGCCCGTCCTTTTTTTTGGGCCATTTATCCCCGGGCTGAAGCCCGGGGCAATAAAGTCCCAAACCCGTGTCTTTAGAGACCGTGCCAATAAGGTGCATGGCGATAAGCCCGGGACCATAAAGATGCAGTGATGGCCGTGGCATGCCGCAGCCCGGCATGATTTTAGCCCACCCTACTTCACAGCACATGCTTATGAAAACAAAAATAACAGCCGGTATATTGCTCATGCTGGCGACCCTGCTCGCCTGTAAGGACGATGAAAAAGAAATGACCTCGATCGTCGGCAAATGGAAAGGCACGCTCGCGGAAGTTGAACTCCACCCCTTTGGCATCCCCCTGCCCATCTCGCGGGACGACGACAACTTCGACACGGAAATAGAATTTAAGTCCGACGCCACCCTCATCATTTCCGATACACCGCCGGCGGAAGGATCCTGGCAGATAGTAGATGACAAACTGATCACGGACATCGATTTCAGCACCGACTTCATTGCGCTCACCGGCGCCTACAGCATCCAGGAACTCACGGCAACCACACTCATCATTTACCTCGAAAAAGAAAATGAGACGATCACCGATCCTGACACCGGGCAGTCGGTTTCAGGCGACATCAAGGTGACCCTGCATTTTGAGAGGATCTAATGCCGCGATCTGAGGATTGCCTTGTTGATGCGCTTCATCAGCGCGGGGCCTTCGTATATAAAACCCGTATAAACCTGTATCAGGTCGGCCCCTGCCTGCAATTTCTCCAGGGCATCCCCTGCAGACATGATTCCGCCGACACCAATTATCGGGAAGGCCGGACCGAGGGCCTGCCGCAGGTATCTTATTACTTCCGTTGACCGTTTGGCCAGCGGTTTTCCGCTCAGGCCCCCGGCCCCGATCCCGTCAAGCTCCTGGTTGCTGGTCTCAAGCCCTTCCCTGGATATGGTCGTATTTGTGGCGATCACCCCGTCGATGCCGGTGGTCTTCAATATATCCACAATATCATCCAGCTGACCCTGGGTGAGATCAGGCGCAATCTTCAAAAGGACAGGTCTGGCCACCGTCTTTTGCAGGCTCAACGCCTTCACTGTCAGTAACAGCTGCTGCAACGGACCTTTTTCCTGAAGCGCTCTCAGCCCGGGGGTATTCGGAGAGCTTACATTCACGACAAAGTAATCTACATAAGGATAGAGCGCATCAAAACAGGCAACGTAATCTTCGTGCGCTGTCTCATTAGGGGTTGTCTTGTTTTTACCGATGTTCCCGCCCACAATGAGGGGCGACTTCTTCTTCTTTAACCTGTCAAATGCTGAAAAAACACCCTCATTATTAAAACCCATTCTATTAATGAGCGCCTTGTCTTTCGGCAGCCTGAACAACCGGGGTTTTTCGTTTCCCGGCTGAGGCTTTGGCGTCAATGTCCCGATCTCAATAAAACCAAATCCCATCAGGGATAAGTCGTCAATCAATTTCGCGTCCTTGTCAAAGCCCGCCGCCAATCCTACCGGGTTCTTGAAGGTCAACCCGAACAGGTTTTTCTCCAGCCGCTTGTCTTCATGTTGATACATTGACCGGATCAAAGACCTGATTCCCGGAACGGCCGTAACGATGCGAAGCAGCCCAAATACGAGCGAATGGATTCTTTCCGGGTCCACCAAAAACAGAAGCGGGCGTATCAGCTTATACATAGGCTGGCAAATATAAATTAACCCGGGTAGTTTAAGATCAGATCGTTTTTTTTAAATGCTTTTTTTCTATTTTTGGCCCATAACAACCGAAACTTGTTATTCTAAACTTACTTCCATGAAAAAAATTTTAAAATTCCTGTGTGTCGCCGTAATGGTGTTTTCCGCAACCCTTGCATCGGGCCAAGCCCGCTATGACAAAGGGGATGTCCTTCTGAATGCTGGTATTGGATTAGGGTATTATTACGCTGGTGGTGTTCCGCTTCAGTTGTCTGCCGAGTTTGCTGTGAATGATGTATTCAGTGTCGGACCGTACTTTGGATACACGTCGTATAGCTATAATTATGGCTTTGGCGGCAAATGGAAATATACTTTCATTGACATCGGCGTTCGTGGTTCTTATCACTTCAGCGAACTGTTCGAGATCAACAATGAGAAAGTAGACATTTATGGCGGAGCATTCCTGGGCTATCTGATCTCGAGCTATTCAGGTGACAATGGTGTTTACGACGACCCTTACGGAAGCTCGCTTCGCCTTGGTATTCATGCAGGAGCACGTTACTTCTTCTCCGAAAAAGTAGCTGGCTACGGAGAACTTGGCTACGGCATTGCACCGCTTTCATTAGGTTTGACTTTCAAACTTTAAGCGATCTGGCTTAGCCGTTCACGCTTAAAATTTAAAACCCGCCAGGCTGTTCAATCGGCCGGCGGGTTTTTCTTTTCGCCGCGGCATGACCTTTTAGGCTTTATTAAAAAACAAGAGCCTATGAAAAAATTAATCTTTACGATCCTGATCCCACTCGTCTTTCAGGCGGCTACGATTGCACAAGTACGCGTAGGTCCTTTTCTTGGTTACGGAAGTGAATTGGGATTATGGGGCCTTGGCGCGTATTCTGAAATTTCCCTTAACGACCGCATCAGCATAAGTCCGGTTTTTACGCAGTATTTCCCTGAAGACTTCAATAACATTCCACGAAGATCGGTCTGGGAACTAAACACTAATCTCAACTACTATGTCATCCGTGGAGAGGTTGGATACTTATACGGATTGGCCGGCGTCAACTACACGCACTTCAAAATCCGGACACGCACCGCCACACTTGACGTCATCGAAAAAGACGGCAACGTCGGACTGAACCTTGGTGCAGGAACCATGGTCAGGATAAACGATCTGATCCTGCCGTTTGCCGAAGCCAAATATACAGCAGGCGGTTACAGTCAGTTCACGCTCATCTTCGGTGTGAAGTTTCAGCTGGGTGACGATAATCTTGACGAAGACTACTAATAAGCTTATGCGATTTTATCGGCAGTGTCGAATCGAATGCAGGATCTGACCAGGATGCACACCATGCCCCCTCAACACATTCGCACTAGCACATTAACACCTTAACACCTTAACACATTAGCACCTTAACTCCGGGGATGAAATTCCTGGATCACCTGCTGCAGGTATTCACGGTCAAGATGCGTATAAATCTCCGTAGTCGTGATGGATTCGTGGCCCAGCATCTCCTGCACTGCCCGCAGATCCGCCCCGCCCTCGATGAGGTGCGTAGCAAAAGAATGCCTGAAAGTATGGGGACTGATATTTTTTTTCAGCCCGGTGTGAGCAGCAAGGTTCTTAATGATCGTAAACACCATTACACGGGTGAGTTGGCCGCCGTTGCGGTTCAGGAACGCGAACGACTCATATCCTTTCTTCGGTGATTTATGTGGATACTTCCCCCGGATGTCAGACAAATAGATGTTCAGGTATTTGAGCGCATCCCTGCCGATCGGCACCAAACGCTCCTTGTTCCCCTTGCCGGTGACACGCAGAAATCCGCTGTCTGCATAGATGTTATTCAGTTTCAGGTCTACAAGTTCCGAAACACGTAAGCCGGAACTATACAGAACTTCGATCATCGCGCGGTTTCGTCCGCCTTCAGGAGTTGACAGATCAATGCCATTCAGAAGATTCTCGATCTCCGGGAAACTAAGGGTGTCAGGAAGTTTCCTTCCCAGTCTCGGCCCTTCAATAAGGGTTGTAGGATCTTTGTCTATCGCGCCTTCAAATACGAGGTATTTAAAAAAACTTTTGAGTCCTGACAGAATGCGCGCCTGGCTGTGAGCGCTCAATCCCAATCCGGTGATGTACTCCAGAAACTCGCGTAGGATCTTCACGGAAACCTGTTCTGCCTCCAGATTCTTGTGCTTCAAGGCAACGAACTGCGCGAGCTTTTCCACGTCGCGCACATAACCTTCTACCGAGTTATCAGACAACGATCGCTCCAATTTCAGATAATGACCAAAATCTCTTATATGCGACTGCCACATGCATCAAAGATACGGCAGAAATCCGTCCCCATGCCCGCTGCATATCGCCATCCACTGATTCTTTTGAACCTTTAATTCATGCCCGTTCGATACGATCCACCCCGGGGTGCCCCTATACCTGTCCACCTATACTCTACACCTTTTAACTGTCGCGCCCTTATACCATTTATACCTATTTCCTTATCTTTCGCGCATGAAAATCCAGATCGTGAATGGGCCCAATCTTAACCTGCTGGGCAAACGTGAAACCTCCATCTATGGAAATCAGTCTTTTGAGCAATACTTTGAGGCGCTGAAAAGTCGTTTCCCCGGAGTGGAACTTCATTATTATCAGTCAAACGTCGAAGGAGAGATCGTCAACAAGCTTCACGAGACCGGATTCGAATTCGACGGAATCATTTTGAACGCCGGCGCCTATACCCATACGTCAGTGGCTATTCACGATGCTATTGCCGGCATCAGGACACCAGTCATTGAGGTACATATTTCCAACGTATACGCCCGGGAGGAATTCCGGCACAAAAGCCTGATCACCTCGAAATGTGTGGGTCTGCTTACGGGTTTTGGACTTGAGGGATACGCTTTGGCGATATCGTATTTTATTAACAAAACGAGCTGAGTACCTTCGGACCGAACGGCTACCTACGTGACACGATCACAGGCGGAAGCAAAAGAGAATTTACTTACTTCCCGGAGATGATACTATAAAAACAAAACGCGATGATTTCCTTTTATCCAGGTCCCTCAAGGGTTCATGACGAGATCCCCGGGTATGTAAAGGATGCTTATGAAGAAGGCATCCTCAGCATCAATCACCGGAGCGAACAATTCATGAAGATATCGGAAAAAACCATCAGGCTGCTGAAAGCAAGACTCGATATCCCGAAGGACTATACGATCTTCTATACCACGTCGGCGACGGAATGCTGGGAGATCATTGCACAATCAGTGATGACGGGATCCGCCTTCCACCTTTTCAACGGCGCGTTTGGAAGAAAATGGTTTGAATATTCGACACGCATTTGCGCCGGCGCCAAAAGTTTTCCGTTCGATCACAATGAATTGATCAACGTTAAAAAGCTCAGGTTTGGAAAAGAGGGTGTGATCTGCCTCACCCAGAACGAAACGTCAAACGGCACGCAGGTAAGTAACGAAATAATCGGAGCTATCCGGAACCAGTACCCCGCCCATCTCATCGCCGTTGATGCGACGTCGAGCATGGCAGGCATCTGGCTTGACTTTTCCTCCGCCGACATCTGGTTTGCCTCCGTTCAGAAATGTTTCGGACTTCCTGCAGGACTGGGGCTGATGGTGTGTTCACCGGCGGCCATGAAGAAGGTACATGAAGTCGGTGAAAACAATCATTACAACAGCCTTACTTTTATGGCGCGGATGATGGAGCACTGGCAAACGCCTTTTACGCCCAACGTGCTGGCCATCTATTTACTGATGCGGGTGCTGGAAGACGGCAAACCCATCAGCGATGTGAACGCGAAAATTCAGGAACGATACAGCGACTGGATGGAGTTCTTCGCGGATAAAAAAACGTTACACCACCTGATCACGAACGAAGAAGCCCGCTCATTCACCGTCATCCCGGTGGCGGCGACAGAAGAAATGGTAAAGTCCATCAAATCCAGGGCAAAAAAGAATGGTCTTTTGCTGGGAGAAGGATACGGCGATCTGAAGTCGTCAACATTTCGCATTGCAAATTTTCCAGCCATCAGGAAAAGTGAAATTAAGACGCTGCGGGAATTTCTCGCTGATTACGACTGATCATTTTTATGGCACTTCATCTTGAACAATAAATATCACCCGGAACAGACGCCACCAAAATGTTTGATTTAAAAGAGATCTTCTCCGTTACGCTCATCCTGTTTTCAGTCATCGATATATTGGGATCGATCCCATTCATCATTCTTATCCGCAAACGCGAAGGCCGGATCGAGTCAGCGAAGGCCACGATTATCTCGGCGGTGCTGATGATCGCTTTCATGTACCTGGGAACTTCCATCCTTCAGCTGTTCGGACTGGATGTCGCGTCTTTCGCCGTGGCAGGCGCCATTGTGATCTTCATCGTCGCCATGGAAATGATCCTCGGCATCACGCTCATCAAGGACGATCCGAGTGCGAAGGGAGCCGGTTCGATTGTGCCCCTGGCCTTCCCCTTGATCGCGGGCGCCGGAACACTGACGACCATTCTCTCTTTGCGGGCTGTGTACGAGGAGGCAAACATACTGGTCGGAATAGTGCTCAATGTCGTGATCGTCTACTGGGTGCTGAGATCCAGCGCATGGCTTGAGCGCGTGATTGGCGAATCCGGATTTTCTGTATTGCGCCGGGTATTTGGCGTCATCCTGCTGGCGATTGCCGTCAAGATCTTCAAGACAAATGTATTTCCACAATGATTCGCATATATACCGACGGCGCGGCCCAGGGCAACCCCGGGCCTGGGGGCTATGGAGTGATCCTCAAATACAATGAGCACGTCAAGGAACTGTCGCAGGGTTTCCGGCTGACCACCAACAACCGGATGGAACTGCTGGCCGTCATCATGGGGCTCGGGGCTATTAAGAAAGAGGGCATTCCGGTGAGCATCTATTCTGATTCGGAATACGTGGTGAAGGCCGTGGAGCAAGGATGGCTCTGGAACTGGCAGAAGAAGAATTTCGCCGGCAAGAAAAATGCAGACCTGTGGAAGCGTTACATCCCGCTGCACAAAAAATATAAACCGAAATTTCATTGGGTCCGCGGCCATGCGGGCCACGCCGAAAATGAGCGTTGCGACTACCTCGCCGTGGCAGCAGCGTCCAGCCGGAATCTGCTGGTCGATGAGGAGTATGAGCAGAGCAAGGCGTGAGCGCGCTGGCACGGGTCAGGAGTCAGTGGTGAGACCGTGAGTCGTGACTCGTGAATGGGGGGCGTGCTGGCTGAGCTTTGTACTTTTCATAGCAGGGCGTGGGTGAGTGCTGAGTGGTGAGTTGAGTCCGTTTCCAAGTTTGCGTGTACCGGAATAGAGATGAGTGGGGAGTGCGTGAATCGTGAGTCGTGAATGGGCATCGTGCTGGCTGAGCTTTGTGCTCTTCATAGCAGGGCGTGCTGAGTGGTTAGTTGGAGGACTGTGCGCCAAAGTTTCTCCGCATCTGCTGTGGTCCGTGGACGGCTCCTGCGTCAATCGTGAATCAGTGTTGTCCGGGGAAAACTACTGCAGCCCTGAAGGGGCGACATATATCAGCCCAGGGTGTAGAAGCGCCAGCTTCAAGCCCTGGATTAACAGATAGTCCAAACCGCAGAGCCCTGAAAGGGCGAAAGATGAAGTTTACGCGCACGTGCGAACGTTGCAACCAATCCCACTGGGTGAGTGGTGCCTGCGGCTCGTGGGTTTGTTTTCATGGCGTGATGCTTGAGGGATAGCTGCGTGAGTGTTGAGTTGGAGGCACATCTTTCAAACCAACAACCAACAATCAACAATCACAGCTTATAACAAACAATCTCCGACCCATTCGGTCTGTAATAAACGTAGTTATAAATCTGATCCACATCATATTCAGGTTCCTTGTCATTCTTGATATCGACGGCGCTGGCAATCTCCCCGTTCGTCTTATTCACCTGCACAAGCTGATTGCCTTTCTTCTCCTGCGTGGTCATCATCATCACAAACGACGGGGTATTCATCGATGCCTTGAAGCGCGCATTGAAAGCCTTCATGGCCTGGGATGAATAAGCAAAGCCCGCCTGGCCGAGTTCGCCGAATCCGCGCGACAACTCCTGACCTACCGCCTTCCCGGTCGGGTCGGTCGTCTTCTGGGAGGCCTGTGCAAATGCGGCGGAATACGCGGAAGCCGCCGCGCCGATATAGGCGGCACGAACAGCCTGCGCCGCAAGCAACGCTCTCATCAGAGCAGGTTGCCGTGGCGCAGGATAATATTTATAGAATTTCAGCAAGCCATCAAAGCCGATCTTCATCACGTTCTGATCGGACGACAACACCAGCCCGTCGTTAACGACATCAATCGTATGGGGCATCTCCTTACCTTCAAACTCAATCCTGGCGGGCGTAATCTTCCTGAACGTTCCAGCCTGTTTGTCGATCTCGAAAACACCTTTCTCTTTGGGGGAGTACACAAACATTTTCCCGTCTCCCCTGTCGCCGGCAGGGAATGGCCGCGCCTTGTCACTATTGAAAGGATTACCTGCCTCAATCGAACTCGCCCACACCAGAGAACCGGAGTTTGTGTCAAGGATATTCACTTCTTTTGTCGTGATGAACAACAAACCTTTGGGCACTAATTCCGTGCGGACCAGGTCTCCTTTCAGCTTGATCGACTTTTCAAATTTTAACGAACCCGTATTCGGGTCTAGCACGTTGAGATAAAATTCCTCAGCTTTATTATTCCATGCATTATCAAATGCGGTGGTGATCAGCAAACCTTTTTCAGTGGGAATGTAACTCACGACGCTGCCCTGCGCCTTGATGCCTTTGCCTTTGTTCCCCCACATCGTTTTTCCTGTTTCATAGTTGATCAGATTGATCGTAGGCTTCTGCGAAGAACGCGGACAGATGATGATACCCTTCTCATGAACGATGATCTGATTCAACCGGTCATTTTCTTTGGCAGGTTCCTTCCAGATTGACGTTCCGTTCTGCAGGTCAAAAGCGTAATAGAGATTGGTATAGAATTTCTGCGGCTGGCCCTGACTGGAGGAAGATGTGAAGCCGGAACCCGTATCTGATTCGACATCTGTACCCACAAAGACAACACCTTTTTTATATGGCGAAAAATGAATTTCTGCACGGACGGAGGGCTGAATGCTGTTTTTCCAGATCACCTTGCCATCTGCAGTCTGAAGCCGGATCACATAATTCGGATGGGTGATGATGATCGACGCATCGTCCAGTTCCAGCGGTTCACTCGTCAGCGACTGAAGGTTGCTAAGCTGTTGTCCCATGACCTGCAGCTTTCCAAGAAAGCCCTTTCCCCCTGCTTCATCCGCCTTGAACATATCGTCATTGCCCCACAATTGCCGTCCACTGACAATGTCATACATGAATAAAGAAGCAGATAACGTTTTTGGTCTGACGCCAATCACCAGCAACCTGCCGGATTCAGGTAGAACATGCCGGCTTAGTACGCCGATCTGCTCTGCCTTTGAGTCAAACAATACCTTACCTGTAGCAACATGAATGATTGCCTGCATGGGAATGCCCGATGGCTTTTCTGCCTGATAGGCAATCGTCAGGAACTCGGTGCCCGCTACCTCCTGATAGTATTCGGGATTGAGGGCAGCCAGTGCTTTATTCTCCCAAATGATTTTACCGTCATCGGGATTTACGCCATACAATCCGTCATTGGAACTGACAATCAGATAGCCCAGTGAATGAACACGCTGCCAGTTGATCGGAGTTTTGAATTTCGCAGACCATGCGGGAGCGGTTTTTGGCTGGGCATTGGCGATGAAAGCCAGGATAACCATGCATACTGATAGCATGCGGGAAAAATTGGACATCGGGGTATAACTTAAGTAAGACGATTAACGAAATTACTGAATACCCCTGTATACCGGTTCATGCATGTAATGTAATCAGTGTATTGACGGAGAAAGTAAAAAGGGCCCTTCGCGCACCGCATTTTAGCGGACCTGCCATTCATGCAATGTAATACCGAGGTCCGCCAGCTCCCTTAGGACAGGCCTGTAAAGCTCAACGGTTGTGGGAATGATCACTCCCCTTGCCTTCACGTTGCCCGTAGCGATCAATCTTGTGGCGATGCCCAAAGGCAAACCCACGGTCTTTGCCATCGCAGTGTCAACGGCGTCTGTTCCCGTTGCGACAAGGGAAGCCTGTATCTCTTTCTCTTCACCCTCCAGCGTGTATCTGAACCGGTGCCACATCACGATCTGATCTTTATCCTCTTCCTTCAATGCCCACTTCTTATTCAGGATCCATTCGAGGATTTTGGCAGGCGAACCTTCCGTCAGGCCAACAGGAACATCATCAAAGAAACCGGACCACTTCAGCATCCTGATTTCAACGCTGTCAGATCTTAGTGCAAACAAGGAACAAAGCTTTTCCTGCGGATGCGCCCTCGAAAGCGCTGGTAAAAACGAATCGATAAACCCCGCATGTGTCATCGCGGACACATGCTCCATCTCATAGGTATCGTCACAGCAACCGAGTTGAACAAGGAGATTCCACGCCGCACAAAATCCCTGGTGACGCAACGTTCCGCGTAACATCGTGTCAATGCCATTTAAACCATACGTATGGATATATTTTAAAGAATCGCGGTTGGCATATCCTTCAAAATCGCCGTACCCGGGAACATGGATGGGCGTTATGCGCCGAAACAGTTGCGGATACGATATGAACTTGCGCTTGCCGTCGTGAAGGTATTTTGCCGTACCCTGTCCGGCCATCACGACATTCCGCGGGTTCCAGGTAAATTTATATCTCCATGGATTTCCCGGATCGGTCTCCGGCGCAATAAGGCCTCCTGTAAAAGACTCAAATGAAGTGATGATTGCCTTCCGGTCACGGATGCCATCAATTACCTGCATGGCGCTCATGTGATCAATTCCCGGGTCCAGACCACATTCGTTCAAAAAAATAAGGCCTTTGGACCGGGCTTCTTCGTCAAAGGCTTTCAGTTCTTCGGAAACATAACTGGCGGTAAGGAAGTGCTTGCCTGCCTCCAGGCAACGCAGGGCTACCAGTGGATGAAAATTTGGCGGCAACAAAGAGATCACGATATCGGCGGCGGCGATGACTGCTTTACTTCCATCGACATCATTGATGTCGAATTGAATGGCTGTTCCCGCGTCCGACGATCCGATCTTGCCCAAAGCAGTTTCCAGCGAAACATCCCCCACCGTCAGATGCCATCCGCATGTCCGCGCATGATCAAGCACATATTTTATGAGTGACGATGCTGACCGGCCAGCGCCCAGTACCAGTATGTGTTTCATAACACAAAGTAATGTAAATCTGCCATAGAATTACCGATAAATTTCTAACTTACCTACAGGCAAGCTTATTCAGAATATGGACCCTTTTATCATTGCAGATCACCTCGAAGACCTGGACCTGGAATCCAAATACGTTGCACACAAAGCGAAGGACGCGGCTAACCACGCCTATGCGCCTTATTCCAAATTTCACGTGGGGGCAGCAGTCTTGCTTGAGAGCGGAACCATTGTCACCGGTACCAATCAGGAAAATGCAGCTTATCCATCGGGCATGTGCGCCGAGCGGGTTGCGTTATTTTCGGCTATGGCGCAACATCCCGAAGCGGTAATCTCAAAGATCGCCATCGTCGCCAAACGCAAGGGCGGGAAGGAGTTGACGCCGGCTACCCCCTGCGGGGCATGCCGTCAGGTAATGCTCGAATTTGAGATGCGCCAGGAAAAACCGTTTGAGGTCATCATGCAGAACGAAGATCACAAATGGGTAAAAGCCTCGTCGGCCCGGTCCCTGCTACCCTTCAGCTTTACGAAAGCAAGCCTCGACCATCACCACGCCCACGAAAAAAAATAAACGGGTCGCGCAAGGATTAATCGGTCACACCCGGCAACTGGAAGGCTATACGACATCAACGCCCGGCCTGAAGCCTAAACCTCCGTTTATTGTAAGAAAGCCCCGTGCTTTTGTCCGAAACGCCTGCCAGGATACCCCGACCGAAACCTCAACATCCTGCCCTTTGAGACGCATGTAAGATTTCCACACGAAATCACCAGCCGTTGTACCGGCCGGAAGGTACATTAGCAGTTTAATCGTTCCGCTTACATGCAGGATATTGACATTGGCGACTTAAAACGCATTTCGGAGTTGATCTACGAAAAGTACAACTACGATTTCCGGAATTACGCCATGTCCTCCTTCAAAAGACGGGTTGTCAGGATACTCGAATTGAAGAAGCTGACGCTGACCAACCTCCTGAAAAAGCTCACGGATACGCCGCCCTTCATCCATGAATTCATTGACGAGCTCACGGTGAATGTCACAGAAATGTTCCGCGACCCCGCCTTCTGGACTGTTATCAGCCAGGAAATCATCCCTGCCATCCGGCGTAACAAGAAGCAATTCAGGATCTGGCATGCGGGCTGCTCGTCAGGAGAAGAGGTGCTCACGATGTGTGTTCTGTTACAGGAAATGGGCATTCTGAACGATGTTTCCATTACCGCCACAGACATTGATGAAAACATGCTGCGGAAAGCGGAATCCGCGACCTATGCGCTCAAAAACATGGCCCTGAATGAAAAGAACTATCAAAGCTATGGTGGCAAGTCAGGCACGCTCGAAGAAAATTTCTTCCATCGCGAAAATGGCAATGCGGTGTTTAAGCACGATCTGTTGAGCAGGGTCACCTTTCAGCGGCACGACCTTGTGATGGGTCAGGTGTTTGACACCTTTGACTTGATTCTGTGCCGCAACGTCATGATCTATTTTAACCAGGCGCTTCAGAATGAGGTATTGAAAAAATTCCATGAAAGCATGTATCTCAATGGCTACCTGTGCATCGGCTCAAAAGAATCATTGATCTGGTGCGATTATGCAAACCGCTTTTCGGCGGTAAACAAAGACGAAAAGATTTATAAAAAGATAAAGAAATAAGGTGAGATAGGGCGCACACAGCAGGAACAGTTTAACGCATTAACAGGAAAACCCGGTGATGGAATTATTTAAGGACCGCAATAAATGGAGCCTGATCCTGGTTGGATTTTTCCTTCTGGCTGTCATCCTCACGGCGATGTACCTGAGTAACATCTCCCGGACGGATGCATTCCAAAACAATACTGCAGAGACCGTGCAGGTATTGTATGGTGCACTGGCGCTGATCCTCCTCTCAGGATGCCTTGCACTGGCCTTCGCATTCCAGGCAAGAAAGGAAGTGATGATCTACCACGAAAACGATCGTGACGACCATTCCTTAAGCGGCCATCTCCTTACTGTCAGCCATAACGTTATCCCGGTCAACGGAACGGCTATGTATCCCCATCCGCACGCCGGCAGGAACGGAACACCCGGGGAGGTCGTCACGATCTACGGTGACGACAAAAGCATCCGTTATATTTCGCCTGCCGCTGAAACCATCCTCGGGTATAAGCAACTCGAAATGATCGGCGAAAATGATCTGGAGAAAGTCCATCCGGACCATCGCGCTTCCTTCAGCCATATATTTACCCGCCTGAAGGAAAATCCCCTCGAGAAGATCAAGGTGCAGTACGCTTACAAGACCAAAGAAGGCAATTATGTCTGGCTGGAAGCAATCGGCACGAATGCCATCGACGATCCTTCGGTAAACGGATACCTTCTCAGGTCCACTGACATTACCGCGCAAAGGCTGGAGGAGCAGGCGCAGCGGATGCGGAGCAAGATACAGGCCCTGTCTGAAAATTCTCCCGACCTTATCATTCGCCTCGAAGACGACACCATCACGTATATCAACCCGGTAATTGAATATTATACAGGAAAATCGCCCGTAGCTTTCCTGAATAAAAAAACGTGGGAGACCGCACTGGATCCAACCATCCTGGAAGCGTGGGACAAGATTGTCGAACACGTGCACGAATCCGGCGGTAAGACTATTCTTGAAATGGAATTTCAATCCGTCATGGGCAAACGTATCATGCAGGTGCACGCCATTCCGGAATACGACGAGCAGACCAGGCTCGAGTCTGTGCTCGTGGTCTCACACGATATCACAGAAAGGAAGAAAATCGAAGTCGAGCTGCGTCACCAGCATAAAAAGATCACTGAAAGCATCTACTACGCAAAGCGCATTCAGGGTGCGATACTTCCCAATTCCAGGCTCATCAGCCGGGCGCTGCCCGAATCATTTATTCTTTATAAGCCACGCGATGTTGTTTCCGGAGACTTTCCCTGGTTCGCACAGGTCAAGCATGAGATCTTCATGGCCGCCGTGGATTGTACCGGACATGGGGTTCCCGGTGCGCTGCTCTCCCTCGTCGGCTATTTCCTGTTGAACGACATCGTGAGGAGCCGCCGCATTACAGATCCCGGAAGAATACTCGACCTGCTGGACGAAGGCGTCTCCACTACGCTGAGACCGGATGAAGACGCGGGTACAAAAGATGGTATGGACATCTCCCTTTGTAAAATCAACCTGGAGAAAAAGGAATTGGAGTATGCCGGGGCCCATCGCCCACTGTATATCGTAAGGAACGGCGCATTTGAAGAAATCAAAGGCAATAAATTCCCCATCGGGGGAGGCATCTTTAAAAATCAAACGAGTTTTACCAACCATAAAATAACATTAAATCAGGGCGATTCGATCTATTATTGCTCTGACGGATTCTGCGATCAGTTCGGAGGGCCGAAAGGAAAAAAATTCGGAACGCGACAACTGCGCGAGATCATCAGCAAAGTGCACACACTGCCGATGAAAGAAGCGCAGCGGGTATTCGAACAGCAGTGGGAAACGTGGAAAGGAACACAAAAACAAACAGACGACGTCCTGTTGATCGGCGTGAAATTTTAAGGTAGTCTGCAGAACGTGAACAATAGATGCTGACATAACTATTTTCCTAACTTCGCTATTATCATCAAAAAGTAAACCTGCATGAATTTTATCTATGACCTGCACCGGACCATCATGTCACAGAAATTGATTCTGGTTTACCAGGGGGATTTTACCCAGGAGACAACAAAAACTATCCTGACAATGGCCGAACGCAGCCTGCAGACCACGGAAGAAGATCCGGCCATCAAGCGCAAGGTGTTTAATGTGATGGTGGAACTGCTCCAGAATATCGTGAAACACAATGATGAATTCGTACATGCGGGCCGCCGGAGCCAGCACGCCATATTTCTTGTGGGTCGTGAACAGAACTGCTACTCGATCATGTCGGGAAACCCGGTTCAGAAAAATGCCGTCGCTGAACTGAAAACAAACCTGCAACGCATCAACGCACTCGACAAAGAAGGCCTGAAAGATCTTTACAAGGAGATCATCCAGGGCACGACGCTTTCTGAAAAAGGAGGCGCCGGTCTCGGATTTGTCGATATGGCACGGAAGTCAGGAGAAAAGCTCTGGTTTGATTTTCCGGAAATGTCCGATGCCCACTGCTTCTTTTGCATGAAGGTCAACGTGACTCGGGATCTATTGAATAACTGATACAGAAACCAACGTAAGATTATGGATATTTTAAATCTGGAAGGCACTGAAGACACACCCCGGATCATTCTCGATAAAAAGAACGGCGTGATGGAAATTTCAGGGCGCTCGCTTCCTGAAGATTCAACGGAATTTTACAAACCAGTGCTTGACTGGATTGAGCAATATGCGAAGGCGCCAAACCCTGCCACCAACGTTGTCTTTAAACTCGAGTATTTCAATACCGCATCCTCAAAGCTTATCCTTGACGTATTGTACGCGCTCGAAGATATCAAAGGCATCAAGGTGCAGTGGTATTTCAACGAAGAGGATGAAGACATGGAAGAGGCAGGACAGGAATTTTCGGAATTGGTGGAAATTCCTTTCGAGTTTAAAGTGTATTAGGGGTTTTCCCCCAGTGACGCATAGCCACTCCGTAAGTATATTTCATGACTGATAAGCGAATACAACACTGATTGTCTTACCTTTACCTGAATGCCTGAAGTGCACTAACCTGCCATGAGTGAGGAGATACTGAAAGCGTTAACCCAACTTTTTGCCATTATCACCAAACAGGATGGCGGGGTAACGGACAATGAAAGACTTTATGTAATCCATTTCTTTCAGACGGAACTGGATCACGATTCGGTGGGAGCGTATGTGGCCCTTTATGACGAATTTTCAGACTACGGAAAAGATGATGCTGAAGGCAGAGCAAAACGCACGTCTGTAAAAGATTCTGTTAAGACGCTTGGAATCTGCAAGAAGATCAACCAGACACTGACGCAAAAGCAGAAGGTAGTTGTTATCATCAAGCTTCTTGAACTGGTAGCCTCCGGAAAAAATTTCTCGGCCCAGCGCAGGGATATCATCAACACGGTATCCACAGTGTTTAATATCGGTCAGGCGGAATACAACGCGATCGAAAAATTTGTCATCAGTGAGGAGCCGTCCGGCCTTGATCTCAGTGATATCCTCCTCGTGGATGCACTACCTTTCTCAGATGGCAAGGCGCGCAAACATCTGCAGGGTCATTTTAACGGGGCCGTCGTATTCCTCAGGCTGCGCAGTGTGGATATGTATTTCACAAAATACCTCGGTTTTGATGTCAACATGCTGAATGGATTCATGATGGAGCCGAACCGGGTATACTTGTTCACACACGGCAGCACCATCAAAGCACAAGGCGGCGACGCATTGTATTACAGTGACCTGATCGCGCACTTTAATGATGATCTGAAGACCGCAAGGCTTTCTTTCAACGCCACCGTTGGAGAAGTGAAATTTCCGTCCGGGAATTTCGGACTTCGTGACATTTCAATTTCGGAAGGGGCGGGCAAGCTCATCGGCATCATGGGCGCCAGCGGTGCCGGGAAGTCCACGCTGTTAAATGTCCTGGCCGGGCTGATAAAACCAGGTGAAGGCCAGATCAGGATCAATGGTTTCGACTTACACGCTGAAGCAGACCGCATTCACGGCGTGATCGGCTATGTTTCACAGGATGATCTGCTGATCGAGGAACTTACTGTATACCAGAATCTTTTTTTTAACGCCCAACTGTGTTTCGCCAACCTTTCCAAAGATGAAATTCATGAACGGGTCATGGAAGTTCTTCACAGTCTGGGACTGGATCAACGAAAGGATCTCCGGGTAGGCAACACGCTTGAGAAGGTTATCTCAGGAGGTCAGCGAAAACGACTGAACATCGCCCTGGAGCTGATCCGGGAACCCGCCATCCTCTTCCTTGACGAGCCAACCTCCGGACTTTCTTCGCGTGACTCGGAAAACGTCATCGACCTTTTAAAAGAACTTACCCTGAAGGGTAAATTGATTTTCGTGGTGATACACCAGCCCTCGTCCGACATCTTCAAGATGTTCGATAAGATGATCATCATGGACGCCGGTGGCTATCCCGCGTACTACGGTCCGCCGGTGGAAGCGATCACCTACTTCAAAAAATGTACGCACCAGGCTGACAGCAACCGCGGGCACTGCAAAACCTGTGGTGATGTAAACCCCGAGCAGATCTTCAATATCATGGAAGCAAGGGTGGTGGATGAATACGGTGAGCCTACCAGCAAGAGAAAGATCTCTCCGGTGCAATGGTATGAATTATACAAGGAAAAGTTCGCAAGAACCCCGGTCCCGGATATTCAGGAACAACCGCCGCGTTCCCTGCAGCTCCCCGGCAGGTTGAGGCAAAGCCTGATCTTCACGCGGCGCGATACGCTGGCCAAAATCAGCAACAGACAATACCTCCTGGTAAACCTGATGGAAGCGCCCTTGCTCGCGCTCCTGCTTGCGTTCGTCATTAAATACAAAAGCGCGCCCGGAGAACAAGGATACCTGTTCCGCTACAATGAAAATTTTCCCGCCTTTATCCTGATGAGTATCATCGTTGCACTCTTCATGGGTTTGAGCGTAAGCGCCGAGGAGATCATCCGCGACCGCAAGATCCTGAAGAGAGAATCCTTCCTGCACCTGAGCTGGAACAGCTATCTCGTTTCCAAACTCGTCATCCTGTTCACGCTCTCTGCTATCCAGACCTTTTCGTTTGTGCTCGTGGGCCATCTCATGCTCGAGATCGAGTGGAAAATGCTGATGCCCTTCTGGTTTATCCTCTTCAGCCTTTCCTGCATGGCGAATGTTATGGGATTGAACATTTCATCAGCCTTCCGCTCGGCCGTGACCGTGTACGTGCTGATACCCCTGCTGATCATCCCGCAAATGATCCTCAGTGGCTTGCTTTTTCCTTTTGAAAAACTCAATGACGCGATCAGCACAAAAGGAAAAGTTCCGCTGGCAGCGGATGGCATGGCGTCGCGTTGGGCATATGAAGCCATCGCGGTCCATCACTTCATGAATAACAGTTACGAGCAACCGATCTATCCTTTTGAAAAAATAAAAGCCCAGGCCGGTTTCCGCTCGTCATTTCTGGTGGATGAGCTTGAAAAGAGAAGGCAATTCATAGCAGAAAACATCGGCAGAAACGAGGGCCCATCGCTGCCGGAGATGGAGAAAAATCTACGCCTTATCCGGGAAAATATCAGCAAGGACGCGTATGCGCAGCGCATGCCTGAACTGAAGCAGTCGGCAGACTGGACGTTGGCCTCCTTTACACCGGAAGTCAATACCAAAATTCAGACCTATCTCGCCGGTTACAAAAGGCATTACCAGGATATTTATAACAACGCGGTTGACGCCAGCGAAGATCGCCTGACCCGGCAAGGATCGAAGCGGGTTTCAGACGAGGCGATCACGGAGACGAAAAACCGGTTTTACAATGAAAGCCTGGCAGACCTTGTCACAAGGGTTTCAGAAAAAAACCGGATTATAGAGTATGAAGGCCAGTTGGTGCAACAGGTAAATCCGGTCTTTCTGGATCCTGAACCCACCCATTTTTTTGATTACAGAGCGCATTTCTTCGCTCCGAAAAAGAATCTCATGGGCAGCCTGGTCAGCACATACTGGTTCAATACGATGGTGATATGGACGATGACGGTGGCACTATACGCTGCATTGTACTTCCTGTTGTTGAAGAAAATAATAAGCGTTTTCGCCTTCAGCAACCGGATATCGGCCAAAAGGAAATAGCATACAAGTAACATTTTGGTGTGGAATGCCGATTTTTTAACTTTACGACTACCTAATTTTATACTATGAAAATCCTTATTGGAGGACTGTTTATAGTTCTTTTAACGGCTTGCTCCTCAGGCAACAAAAGCGAAGAACAGGCTTTTGCCGAAGCGCTCGCAGAAACGCAAATAGAGGATGAGGTGCTGGCCGGCGAAGTCAACGATATTCTGCACCGGATTCCCAGCCCGCTCGAGATCTCTGTGCTATTGAAGCAATCCGGAAAAAAGTACAACAGCGAATTCCTGAACTCGCCTGACAATCTTTCCCGTTACAATACGAATTACAAAAGAGCCCTTAACCTGGGTATATACGGCACCGATCTTGGCTATACGAATATTTATGAGCAAAGCCAGGATGGGATCAGGTACATGTCCACCATTAAGGATCTGGCCAACGAATTAAATATAGGCCAGTTCTTTGAGATGGAAACCATTGGCAGGCTGGTATCCAACAGCAACAACCTGGATTCTCTCCTGCTGATCACGACACAGAACTTCAACTCCATTACCCATTATCTGCAGAGCCAGAACCGCTCACACTTAAGCGTTCTGTTTCTCACGGGTGGCTGGCTCGAAGCTTTGCACATCACATGCGAGGTTGCCAGAATTAATCCCGATAACTCCCAATTGCAGGAAACGATCGGCGGACAGAAGATCATCCTGGACAACATCCTTCACCTGTTGTCCCTCTACAAAGACACCGACCGGAACATGACCATGCTGAGAACAGAACTGGAGGCTTTGAAAAAAGCCTTTGACAACGTCACAATAACAACTGAATACAAGCCTTCGACATTCGAGGTGATCAATGGTGTGATGGTAGTAAAAGATAACAGCTCCAGCACCATCATGATCACTGAAGCAGACATTGAAAACATCAGGTCTATTACCCAAAAGATCAGAACCAAAATAATAAGCTAAGCGCCCCAAGACAGGAATCGTTATGAAAAAGTTACTCGTTTTTGTTTTCCCTGTTTTACTCCTCAGCGGATTCAATGCAAATGCACAATGCAATGCCGAGACCCTCAGCACGCAGTGCATACCAAAATTAGCGTCAGGTTTTAATTTTCTGAAAAGCTATAAAGTGGAAAAGGGCGGAAAAGAATACGTTGAATACTCCTATGTATTTACAAAGGGCACACAGTACATGATCAATATTTGTGAACCCGGGCAAAACGCCGATGGGATAACCGTCACGTTGTACGACTCAGACCGCAACAAAGTCGCCAGCAACAAAGTGAATGATCAGTATGCCTCTTCGATCGTCTACGCCTGCAATAAGATCGGCATCTACTACATCCAATACACCTTCGAGAACGATGCAATCGCCTGCGGCGGCAGCGCATTGGGATTTAAGCGGTGAGCGGTGAGTGGTGAGTGGTGAGTGGTGAGTAGTGAGTGGTGAGTAGTGCCTGCGTCTGATGGGCATTTATTTCATCGCGTGATCATCAGCGTGAATCGTGAATCGTGAGGAACTCCTGCGTTATCAGATCACGTCATTCCATTGACTGATGATTGACCTGCAAGGACGCATAATAATGCGTCCCTACCCCGCACATCCAACCCATGTCTGCCCCTGATAACTCCACCCTACTCCTAATTCCTAATTCCTAATCCCTAATCCCTAATTCCTAATTCCTAATGCCTAATGCCTAATGCCTAATGCCCAATTCCTAATCTACCAATGACTAATCTACCAATGACTAATCTACTGATGACTGATCTACTGATGACTGATGACTAATCTACTGATGACTGATCTACTGATGACTGATGACTGATTACTGATTCACTGATTCATCCTGTTAACCACCGTTGCACTCCCCTGTGCTTTCGGGAAGATTACCATATCGGCGATCACCACATGATCAGGGGTTGAAAGCACATACAGAATTGTTTCCGCAATGTCGTGACCTGTGAGGGGCTGAATCCCTTTATAGACTGTGGAGGCTTTGTCTGCATCGCCCTTAAATCGGACGAGCGAAAATTCAGTTTCAACCAGGCCCGGATGAATGGAGGTGACCTTGACGCCAAACGGATTCAGATCAATCCGCATTCCCTTTGTCAGGGCATCGACCGCAAATTTGCTCGCGCAGTACACGTTGCCATTGGCATAAACTTCCTTTCCGGCAACGGACCCGATATTGATGATGTGGCCTGACTTTCGGTCGGTCATCCCAGGCATCACTTCGCGTGACACATATAACAAGCCTTTGACATTTATATCCATCATCGCATCCCAGTCCTGGATACTTCCCTTGTGAATAGGATCAAGTCCGTGCGCATTGCCTGCGTTGTTGATGAGCACATCAATTTTCTTCCACGCTTCGGGCAAAGACTGCAGTGCAGCTTTCACTGCATCGTATTCGCGAACATCAAATGATAGTGTGGTGACTTTCGTATCCGCCTGTAGTTCGGTGCGCAGTTTGTCGAGCCGGTCCTGCCGTCTGCCGCAAATGATCAGGCTGTATTTGTTCTTTGCCAGCAACCGGGCCGTGGCTTCGCCTATACCCGAGGTTGCGCCTGTAATTAATACAATTCGTTGCGCCATTACTGGAATAATAAATACAAGGTTATTGTGTTGGTATTTATCCTTTCAAGCGGTTGACCGTATTTATTCGTGGTGTTCTCCAGAATATTGACGATGCCCCGCGAAAAACGGATCTCCGGTGAAAATTTAAACAGCGGGTAATACAAATCAAAACCAAAACCTGCCTCCATGCTCAGGTTCATGGATGTAATGCCGATGTTACTCGAAATATTCTCCATATCCTTTTTTCCGGAAGCCTCCAGCCCTGGCTTGACGCCGCCAATCATGTACATCCGGATGTTGCCCCTGCGCGCTGATTTGTACTTTAATAACAGAGGAAGTTCAACCATCGTGGTTTCCACGAGCTTCTCTTCGGTGGGTGTCTCATCGGTATACCGGTACCGAAGCGTGTGCTCATAAAAGGCAACCTTGGGGGTGACCCTGAAGTCGAGCAGGTCTGTAATTCTGTAGTTCACGATAAAACCGAGCGAAAAGCCGGGTGACCAGTCGGGCTCAATGGAATAGACTGTGTCCAGGGCCGGCGTAACAAACTGATCTGCGTACTTGATCTGATACGACGTGGTGTGCAATCCGATGAGAAACCCGTACGAAAGCTTTCGTTCGTCGTAGTTCGGATTGTTTTTCGTCACCCATCTCTTCTTCTGTGAAAAACCCGCCTGGCAGATGCCGAGCAGCATCACCAGGATCAATATTATTTTCGTGCTGTATAAATTGAGCTTATTCCAAATGTAAGCGGTCTGCATGAAGTTTCTTTAAATCCGACTTTCTTAAGGATGTTTTCAAAATCCGTACCATCAGGAAACGCTTCTACCGACTCCGGAAGATAGGTATACGCTGACTTATCATTAGAAATTAAACGTCCCAATCCGGGTAATATGTTTTTAAAATAGAAATTATATAGCTGGCGCATGGGGAATTTCCGCGGCCTGGAGAATTCCAGCACGACCAGCATCGCACCGGGCTTCAAAACACGCCGTATTTCCGATAATCCCTTCTCCAGATCCTCAAAATTCCTGACCCCAAAGCCTACCGTTACGGCATCGAAGGAATCGGCAGAAAACTGAAGGTTCTCGGAATCACCCGTCAGCAACTCGATTCTGTTCGTGAGACCAAGCTTTTCGACCTTTTTACGGCCAACGGCCAGCATGCCTTCCGAAATGTCGATACCTGTTATTTTTTGCGGATTAAGGCTCAGCGCCTGGATGGCAAAATCTCCCGTGCCGGTCGCCACATCCAGCATGCGCTGCGGGGCAGATGGTTTGAGGAAGCTGATTGCAGTCTTACGCCAGAGCCGGTCAATGCCCATGCTCAGAAGGTGGTTAAGGAAGTCATACCGGCGACTGATGTTGTTGAACATCTTCGCCATCTGCTCCTTTTTTCCAGAATTTTCCGCCTTATAGGGTACAACAGCCATCCCGATATAACCTTAAATACCGGGCCGAAGGTAGGGGGTTTAACAATACGAAGGAAATTAGTTTTGAAGTACCTTGAACGCTACACGGCGGTTGAGTTCACGGCCCTCATCTTCGTCATCATTCGTCGCCAGCGGCTTGCTCTCGCCATAGCCGACGGCCTTGATTCTACGGGGATCAATACCCTTCTTGGTAAGGAAATCCTTCACCGCTTCAGCGCGTTTTTGCGACAGCGTCCTGTTGTATTGCCAGTGACCATAGTTGTCGGTATGGCCGGAGATTTCAACCTTGATCCGTGGATTCTGGCGCAACATGGACTCCAGCTTGTTCAGGTCACTGTACGACGCCGTTTGGAAGGTGGCGCGGTCGTAATCAAAATAGATGTTTCGCAGGATCGAAGATGTACCCACGTTAAGCTTCCGCAACTCTATCGTACGCGTCAGCACCTGCTCACCCGCTGCAGCTCCACGGATGTTCACATTCTGATTCAAAAATACATAACCAGCCTTTTCAATCGACAACCTGTAATCTTTCGCGCCGGGATGGGTGATCCGGAACTCGTAGACGCCGGGCTTTACAGGAGTGGAAGCAACGATGACATTGTCATTCAGGCCCTGCAATTTTACCTTCACGGCCAGTGGTCCCTTCGTTTGTTCGTCGAGGATCGTCACCACATACTTCAGCGGTTTCACTTCCTTTTTAGGTTCCACCGGATCCTTCGCAACCGGGACCAGCGGATCATTTTTCGTTGTCGTAGCCACCACATCCTTCATGCCTTCCGGCGTGGTGATGAGGAAGATGTCAGTATATCCCAGGCCATCTTCGCGCACCGAGGAATAATAAGCGCGTTTTCCATCTGACGAAGTCATATAGAAGATGTCATCGTCCGGGGTGTTGATGGGATAACCCAAATTTTCAGGTTCGCTCCACGTATTTTTTTTCAGATCAAAGACGGCCCTGAAGATATCATAGCTGCCCATGTTCTTATGACCCTTGCTGCTGAAGTAAAGCGTGGCCAGATCATAGTCGATGAACGGTCCTTCTTCATCAAAAGGCGTGTTGATCCTGGCGCCGAGGTTTTTCACGTTGGCCCACTCGCCCCTGGCATCTTTGGTCGCCTGGTAGAGATCCGTGCCACCCAACCCACCGGGACGGTTACTGGAAAAATACAATGTCTTGCCATCCTTCGATATGGTGATGGACTTCTCTTCAAAACTCGAGTTGATGATCCCGGGAAGTGCAACGGGTGGCCCCCAGTTTCCATTGGACAACTGGTTACAATAGTAGATGTCGCCACCACCCTCGTCCTTCAGAATGTACAGTGTCTTACCATCCGCCGAAAGGGCCAGGTTTGAGTCATGGAAAGGTGTATTGATCCGGTCGCCGATGTTGGCGGCATAACTCCACACACCATTCTTCTTGCGCGAGATAAAAATGTCTTCGTAGGGTTTGTTGTCATCCGCAACGTTCTGATTGAGGTTACCTTCCCTGCGGCGGGTAGTGAAGATGATCTCATCCTCGCCCTCATTCAATACGGGGCCGTAATCTTCAAATTCCGAGTTGATCTCCCGGCCGATGTTGACGATCGAGAAATTCCCGGGATTGGAAACGAATTCTTTCCCATTCATACACTCGACAATACTCTTGTCTACAGTTTCCATGGAAATTTTATCTTTTCCCTGGTAACTGGCTTTGGCAGCCAGTTTCTCCTTGTACCTGTTATAGAACGCAAGGGCGTTGTCGAATTCAAGGCCGTACTGGTAACTTTTGCCGATCCAGTATTCGAGGTCAAATCGGTAATTGGGATTCTGGCGATAAACGCGAAGGAAGTATTTCACGCCGAGTTCCTTGCCGATGGTCAGCAGGTGAAGATATCCCGCGTCATAATTCGCCTTGAGGAACGTGGTGTCAAGGTCTGCAGCAAGTACCATCAACCCACGGGCATCGTCAAGCGCCTGTGAGCCCTGGATCATCTCCTCCGCGACCTGCACATAGTCCCGGGCAGTTTGCTTTGGGTCTTGCTGACCGAAGACAGAACCTGAAAGGGAAATAAGAGTCGAAAAAATCAGTACGCTACGGATACTGGACATCTCTCAAAAAATATTAATAATGGGGCAAAGTTAGTTTATACCAGATGCTAATATAGGAAAAATGACCGATTTGCATACAATTATAAATATTCGCTAAAGTACCCTAATCTTACATAATTGCTATTTTGCCCTTAAATCTTTACTTAAAGATTCTTTATGGAAATAAAACAGGCTGAATTTGTGTCAAGCGAAGCCGATGTCAAAAGATGTCCGTCACCCGACAAACCGGAATTCGCTTTTATAGGTCGCTCGAATGTGGGGAAGTCTTCCCTGCTGAACATGCTGACGAAAAGGAAAAACCTTGCAAAAACATCTAATAAACCGGGAAAAACACAAACCATCAACCACTTTATCATCAATGATCAATGGTACCTCGTGGACCTGCCGGGATATGGATACGCGAGTGTGAGTAAGGAAAAGCGGGCGGGCTTTGGAAAGATCATCGAAAACTATGTGCTGAAAAGAGAAAACCTCCACTGCCTGTTTGTCCTCATCGACTCCAGACTGGAACCGCAGAAAATTGACCTCGCGTTCATCCAGTGGGTGGGCGAAAAAGATATTCCGCTTTGCCTGGTGTTTACAAAGGCAGACAAGCTCACCAAAAACCAGTTGAAAAGGAACCTCGCTGTTTATGAGTCCACCCTGCACCAACAATGGGAGGACTTGCCGTCAATGCTGGTAACATCCTCTGAAACGGAAATGGGCAAGGAAGATCTCCTGTCATTTATCGAAAAAGCATTGGCGCAACAGTCATGAAAATGTTTAGTTTTGTCGGCTAAAGAAAAAGTATGACCATAGCAGACATAGCAACCGTATCAGGAAAAGGCGGCTTATACAAAGTTGTGGCGCCAACGAAATCAGGCGTTATTCTCGAATCGCTGGATGAAGCCAAAACAAAACTGGTGGCCACTGCCAATCACCGCTTGTCCCTGCTGAATGAGATCTCCATTTATACGACGACGAAAGAAGGCAATATTCCCCTCCATGATGTATTGAAGAAAGTTCATCAGGACTTTGGAGATGACCCCGGTGTGGATGCGTCTTCCGACGCCGATGAGTTGAAAGCTTTCATGAAATCCGTGCTGCCGGAATACGACGAAGACCGTGTCTATACCTCTGACATTAAAAAGCTGGTAAAGTGGTATGATCTCATCCGCAAACATGCACCTGAGATCCTCAGCGGATCTTCTGAAGAGGAGAAGAAGGAAAACAAAGAAGCGGAAAAATAATCAGCAGCGACCCCGTTGGTCGGGACATGGCACGCCTTGCCCCGGCCAATGCCGCGTCTCTTGAGACGCGTGCAAATCCACGATCTCAATCAATACCTGGCGCCAGCCTGCCTTGCATTTCCCGCGACATGCGCTCGGCCTTCTCTACCATGTTCTTCGATCCGACATAGAAAGGACTGCGTTGATGCAGCGATTCAGGTTCGATGTCGAGAATTCTTCTCTGACCGTCACTTGCTTTTCCGCCTGCCTGCTCGGCGAGGAAAGCCAGCGCGTTGCATTCATAGATGAGACGGAGCTTGCCCCTCATATCTTTCTTCGTTGCCGGGTAGATGTAAATCCCTCCTTTTAAAAGATTGCGGTGAAAGTCTGCGACAAGTGATCCTATATAGCGCGCGGTATACGCGGAGTCCTTGCAATAGCGGATATAGTCCTTCACTGCCGTGTCAAAGGAATTGGATAAACCTTCGTTGATGGAGTAGATCTTGCCATCTTCGGGTATATGCATGTCGGGATGGGACAGAAAATATTCGCCCAGACTGGCCTCATAGGTAAAACCATGTACGCCATGTCCGGTAGTATACACAAGCATGGTGGAAGACCCGTATAAAATATATCCTGCCGCCACCTGTTCGGAACCTTTTTGCATGATGTCTTCCTGGCATATCGGCGTACCGGGAGCGCTTTTACGCCTGAATATGGAGAATATGGTTCCGATCGAAACGTTCACATCAATATTGGAACTCCCATCCAGCGGATCGATCGCGATCACGTATTTGCCATTGTTATTCAGATCTGCGAAAGACTCCGACTCTTCGGATATCAGCGCACAGACTTCTCCGCCTTTCGCGAGCGCACGCGTAAAACGAATGTTTGCCAGAACATCGAGTTTCTGCTGACTGTCCCCCGTGAGATTCGACGTTCCGGCGGCGCCCATGATGTCGATCAGTCCGGCTTTATTCACTTCGCGGTTTACTACTTTCGACGCCAGCGCGATGTCGCGCAACAGCTGGGAAAGTTCACCACTGGCGTATTGAAACTGGTCCTGGTTGTTCTTAATGAACCGGTCGAGTGCGGTGCCGATTGAATGCGCAATGCGCGAGCTCTCAATGCTTGTTGAGTAAGCTTTATTCAGTGATCTTTGCATACCTTTAAAAAAAAAGAAAGTTTCTTCGCAATCGTCTTAGACTAACCCAAAATGAAGGTTTTTAAATTCGGTGGGGCCTCTGTTAAAGATATTCGTGGCGTGGAGAATGTAGCAACAATTCTACAGTCTTTTGCCCATCTTCCCCTGGTAGTTGTCGTTTCCGCGATGGGAAAAACAACGAACGCACTGGAAAGAATTCTGAATCAGTTTCGGGATCACAGCGATCATGCCGCCGAACTATCAGGCCTCAAGCATTTTCATGCCAGCATTATGACAGGATTGTTCCCGGCGAATCATCCTGTTTTTAAAATGGTGGATGTGCTCTTTGATGAACTCGAAAACAAGTTGACCCGCGAAGGGGATTACGATGAAGTATACGATCAGGTAGTTTCATATGGCGAACTGATCTCGACGGTGATCGTGCACCAATACCTGACGGACAGACAGCTGGGAAGTCACTGGATGGACGCGCGCGAGTACATCTTTACTGACAATACATTCCGGGAAGGAAAAGTGGATTGGGATAAGACGCGCGCCGCGATCAGCCGACTGACAGGTCATTTGAAAAAGAACACTTTTATGATCACCCAGGGATTTATCGGAAGGGCCGAAAACGGAAAGACCACAACGCTGGGCCGCGATGGTTCAGATTTTTCGGCCGCGATCTTCGCTGCCTGCCTGAACGCAGAATCTGTCACCATCTGGAAAGATGTTCCCGGCGTGATGAATGCCGACCCTAAAAAAATCCCAACGGTTACAGTATTTCCTGAGCTTCCTTTCCGCGAGGCCGCGGAGATGACGTATTATGGCGCGTCGGTCATTCATCCGAAAACCATCCAGCCGCTCGCCTCACAGGGAATACCCCTATACGTGAAAAGCTTCGACGATCCCGCTTTACCCGGGACAAAAATTCATGAATGTCATGTGGATGACCTGCCACCACTGATCGTATTCAAGGAAAACCAATGTCTTGTCTCCTGTAAAGTGACAGACTACACTTTTATCACTGAAGATCACCTTCGGCAGATCTTTTCTGTGCTGACGGAGTTAAACATCCAGATCAACGTGATGCAGAATTCCGCCATCTCTTTTTCATTTTGCATGGACCTCCGGGAAAGTAAGTTAAAAGCGCTCCTCGCCCGCCTCCAGCCCGATTTCGAAGTCTATTATAATACGGGACTCACGCTCATCACTGTCAAGAACTACGATGCTGAAACATTCGAGACTTACCGTCGAAAACCGGGCGTGCTGCTGGAGCAATCGTCGCGATCCACCCTACAGGTACTGATTAGATGACGCTGGTGTCGGAACACGGCATGCATGCCGACGGGCAGCCCTCATGCATCCTCACAATCGCTGATATTCCTTCCGGAGATAGTGAATAAAACCTGTGGTAGAACGGTCCAGGATCTCGAAAACCTCCTGAAAATCGCTTTCGTCGCCGTGGTAGGGATCCGGCACCTCACCCCCCTTCTGTTCCGGATCAAATTCCCGCATGAGCTTCACCTTATGGCGTACATCCCTGCCGTTGGTCAGCCGAAGGATGTTCTGGTAATTGCTCCTGTCCATGGCAAAAATAATATCAAAATTTTCCAGATCATCCGACGAGAGTTGGCGGGCGCAATGTTCGATCGGCACACCGTTCCCGGAGGCATTCGCAATCGTGCGTGGATCGGCATGATCGCCGATATGATAATTGGACGTGCCGCAGGAGTCGACCTCAACCCATGAATCCATGCCATCCGCCCTGATCTTCTTCTTCAATATGGCCGCCCCCAATGGAGAGCGGCAGATATTTCCCAGACACACAAAAAGAACCCTCACTTTTTTCATCGCCCGCAAAGTTAGCCGCGTGGTGACAATATGCAATGGGTCCTGTGGTCTGTGGTCTGTGGTCCGTGGTCTGTGGACTGTGGACCGATTTCTTTCTACTTTTGTCAAAAACCAACACCATGGAGCACATCATTGTCAATGAACAATACGATACGTTTGTAGCGTTGATCCGGATCAACAGGCCCAAGGAATTGAATGCGTTGAGTACGCAGTTGATGCAGGAGCTTCGCGATGCGCTTCAGCAACTGGACAGGGATGACAACGTCAGGTCAATCATCGTCACGGGGAATGAACAGGCTTTCGCGGCGGGGGCCGACATCAAACAAATGGCGGATAAGTCTTCGACCGACATGCTCCTGATCGATCAGTTCAGTACCTGGGACCAGATCCGGAAAATCAAAAAGCCCATCATCGCGGCGGTCTCCGGATTTTGTCTCGGCGGCGGATGTGAGCTTGCCATGACCTGCGACATGATCATCGCGTCGGAAACGGCGCGCTTCGGTCAACCTGAGATCAAGATCGGTGTCATGCCCGGTGCGGGAGGAACGCAACGGCTTGCCAGGACCATTGGGAAAGCGAGAGCAATGGAAATGATACTGACGGGCAGGTTCATTACTGCAGAAGAGGCCCTTGCCATGGGCATGGTCAATAAAGTGGTACCGGTTGAAATGTACCTTCGCGAAGCTGTAAGCCTGGCGCGGGAAATCGCGCAAATGTCGCCCATCGCCATTCAACTCGCGAAAGAATCCGTGAACCGCGCTTTTGAAACACCCCTGGATGAGGGACTGCAGTTCGAAAGAAAAAATTTCTACCTCTGTTTTTCATCCGAAGACCAGAAAGAAGGTATGAGAGCCTTCATTGAAAAGCGAAAACCGGAATATCGCGGACGGTAATCGGAGGAGGACCACAGACAACAGACCACAGACCACGGACCACGGACCACAGACCACGCCACGGTCCGAGGATCAGGCGGGTTCAATCTTATCCGGCACTCCGGGCGATCTTCAGGCGTGAACGATTACCGGACAGAGATACCCAGCCCAACGGTCAGGCACTTGTACTTCTGCAAGGTGTAATCGGCATGCAGCGTTAACACGGCAAGCTTCAATCTGAAACCGGCGGTGGTCCTGAAGCCGGAAGCAGCGAATTTTAAATCAAGTGGATCAACTTCATTCGTGTCAGCCTGGCCGTTGTCATTGATATCATACGTGCCTTTCATGGCAAGATTTGACTTGGCGATGTTGTAACCGAGTCCGCCGTACAGTGTCAATACAGAAAACTTTTTTGAGATCACACCCTGGACGGTCGTCGCGTTCATTTCAAAGTAACCCCTCTGATCGGGATTGTTCTCAGGGTCAAATGCACTTTCAAGTCTGAACTTGGTATAGCCCACAAATCCAGAGAGATCAAAGGGCAACAATTTTATTCCAGGGATCCATTGCTTGACGTCGTGCATAATCCCGACACCAAGGATCTTCAGCGAAGAATCATCGCCGAGGTCGATGGTCGGCGTGAAACGCAGTTTCAGGTCAGTACCTTTTGGAAGACCGATACCCAGGTTCGCCATGGGAACCGGCACCCAGTTTTTACCGAGCTCCTTTTCGAGATCAAATCCGCCTGGGCCAACGAACGTTTCCTTCATGCCTGTTGCCTCATCGGTGTAGCTGAATACAGGCTCAATATTTTTTCCGACAATGGTCGGCGCCATCGGATATCCTGGCGTGCTTTGGTCGAGCTGAACAACCTGAAGACCCAATTTTGTTCCATCATAGAACAAATCACTTTTCGGAATGTTCATGGCATTCGCGGTGATCGTCAGATCAATGCCTCCGATTTTATGTGCTTTGGCCGTATTATACCATCCCTGATTCAATCCGAGGCTTACGCTATTCATCACCGGACTGACGTACGCACTGATAAGTTTGCGTCCGTCATCGATACTCTCATTCATGAGCTGATCCAGATCATCCTGTGCAAAGGTGGGCAGGGCGCTAACAAGGAAAAACGATAGTACATAAACTATCCGCAATACAGACTTCATAGGTATAGGCATATTTAATACAAAATAACGCTTTTTAAAGCTGTAAAAAAATTCGCAGGAAGTACAACGTTTGTATTTTTGTCGACCCATGAAAGTTTTTTACAACATCTCCATTTTTTTCCTTGGCCTGGGCCTGAAGTTATGGAGCCTCTTTAATACCAAGGCGCGGGAATTTGTGACCGGCCGGAAAGGTATATTTAAGAAAATAGAGGAAGCGCTGAAAGGCAATACGTACCCTATTGTCTGGGTTCACTGCGCTTCCCTGGGTGAGTTTGAGCAGGGCAGGCCGGTGATCGAGGCGCTTAAAAACGAGTTCAGGCACCACAAAATATTCCTGACGTTCTTCTCTCCCAGCGGATACCGCGTAAGAAAAGGCTATTCCAACGCCGATTTTGTTTTCTATTTGCCCCTCGACACGCCGCGAAACGCCCGCAGGTTCGTTCAGAAGGTGAAACCGAAGCTCGCGCTCTTCGTCAAGTATGAATTCTGGTTCCACTATTCTGAAGCCCTGAAGAAGCGAAAAATACCGCTGGTATCCGTATCGTCCATCTTCCGGAAAGAACAATTCTTCTTCCGTAAGACCGGAAGCTTCAACCGGAGGATCCTCAAGAATGTCACTCATTTTTTTGTACAGAACCAGGAATCCCTTGAGCTGCTCCGGTCCATCAGTATCTATAATGCCGCAGTCTCGGGAGATACCCGTTTCGATCGTGTAAAGGAGATTGTGGATCACAGCGAAGAAGTGGAAATAGCAAGGAAATTCAAGGGACAGGAGAAGGTTTTTGTGGTAGGCAGCGCCTGGCCCGAAGATCTTGAGCTTCTCATCCCCTTCATGAATGAAAAGAAGCTCAAATTTATTGTAGCACCGCACGAAATAACGGAAAGCCTGCTGGTCCATCTGCAGCGGTCGCTGACTGTAAAATCGGTGTTATACTCCCAGGCAGCGGCAGGCAATCCGGAAGCGTATGACGTTCTGATCATCGACAATGTGGGTTTGCTGTCCAGGCTGTATCGCTACGGCGAGTTTGCTTTCATCGGAGGAGCCTATGGCAAAGGGTTGCACAATATCCTCGAAGCGGCTTGCTACGGGATGCCGGTATTGTTCGGCAATAAGAACTATCAGAAATTCCAGGAGGCAACCGACCTTATCAACCGTGGCGGCGCCTTTCCCGTGGCGGATTACCCGGACCTGAAACATCAGTACGAGTTGCTGAACACTCCGGAAACATTCCAGCTAGCCTGTGAGGTGTGCCGCCAGTATGTTCAGGAGAATACAGGCGCAACAGAAAAGATTATGGAATATTGCAGGCGTGTATTGAACGCGTGATCCGCAGCGCCCCATACAACGATTCGCGCAAGCGTAGTTTGAAGCAGATGAAATAACGATTATGGAAGGTGTTGTTCTACGATCTACAGGTTCTTTTTACGATGTGCTGACGCCGGATGGCGCAAAGGTAGTCTGCAAGGTGCGGGGAAAGATCCGCCTGGAAGGAATCAAGGAATCCAACCCTGTGGCTGTGGGCGACCGTGTTGCTTTTGACAAGGATCATGAAATCGGGTCAATTACCGAAATACTGCCTCGCACAAACCACATCCTGAGGCAATCGGTAAAAAAAACAGGGCACGCGCATGTCCTCGCCGCCAATGTTGACCAGGTTTTCCTGATTGTAACGCTTGCCTTCCCGAGAACATCCCTGGGATTTATCGACCGGTTCCTTGTCTCCGCAGAATCGTTTCGCATCCCTCAGACGCTGGTGTTCAACAAGAAAGATCTCCTTGACGCTGACGGCCTGGAATATCAGGATGCCCTGATGGATTTATACAGCAATATCGGCGTGGGCGCCATTTCAATATCCGCGCTCGCCGATGACCATGAAAACATCCTTAAACTGATCAAAGGTAAGACAACCTTGTTCGCAGGCCATTCCGGCGTCGGAAAGTCGACATTGCTGAATAAACTGGATCCCGCCATCAACCAGAAGATCGGCGACATTTCAGGTTTCTCTGAAAAGGGCACGCACACCACCACCTTTGCAGAAATGTTTCAGATCGGCGAAGGCACCTTTGTCATTGATACGCCCGGGGTGAAGGAATGGGGCCTTGTCGATATGAACGAACAGGAATTGTCAGATTACTTTCCTGAAATGAGGGACCGGCGTCTGGACTGCAAATACGGGTCGCGTTGTTTACATGTCAACGAGCCGAAGTGCGCCATTATCCCGGCCGTTGAACGTGGCGAGATCGCCATCAGCCGATATGAAAGCTATCTGAGCATGCTCTCGGGGAAGGATAACAGGAAATGACCGGCCCTGGGCGGCGCTTCGTCAATCGCTGTGCCGAAACTCAGAAAGCGTGTCGCAACACCGGAGGGATTAAATATGAATGGCCGCATGTGAACCCTGGGAGGACGAATGCAGGATCCGATCCCGGCGGGTTAAATCAACATCTTTGATATGCACCGATGGCGGCAGGATAACGTACGCCCCGCCGAAGGTCCGGATCAGAATCGCCGCCGCGCATTCTTCATATAAAGCTTCATATACTTCCATACGAGCGAAAAATTCAACAGCCGCGCGCTGACGCCGATCTCATAACGAATTCTCCCGGCCAGGGCCCTTTGTTCATCGACATTCCTGTTCAACAGCATGATCTTCTCGCATACCCGGAAGGTGGACTTCAACTGGGGACTAAAAACGGAAAACTGCTTTTGAGACATCGAGTTCTTCACTACCCGCTTCTTTACCAGCGCCTGCGGTGTATAACAGTAACGAATATCGCGCGATGACCGGATCCAGAAATCAAAATCCTCATAGGCGAGCGTCTCATCATAGCCTCCGAGCGCAACAATGACATCCCGTTTGAACATCATCGTGGGAGAACAAATAAAAAACCGCGAGATCAGATCCCGATAGATATCCCCCTGCGGGATCGTGTGATGCGGAAAGCGCGCCGAGTGTGTGTAAAGGTGCCCACCGTCTTCGCTGATCCATTCCGCGTCGGTAAAATTCACACCGCAGCGGTCTCCTGCCTTACTGAGCGCCTCCACCCCGACCGCAACCCGCTCAGGCAAGAGTATATCATCTGCTGCCAGGTCAATGATGTAATCACCCTTTGCCCGGACAAGTGCCTTGTTAAAGGCTTTGCAATTCCCTGAATTTACGGATAACGCCAAAAAACCGATCTCAGGATGCAGGTCAACCATCTTCCTGATCACCGCTGCGCTGTCGTCAGTACTCGCATCATCCACCACCAGCAACTGAATGCGCGGATAGGTCTGCTCCAGCACCGACCGGATGGCTTCTTCCACAAAACGCGCCTGATTATAGCAAAGACAGATGACCGTAACGGGTGGTACTGCCATCAGCCGATCTTTTTGTAAAAGGATAGCTTCGAACTTGGAACTGCACCCAGACGCAGTTTAAAATCCAGCAGGGAAAAATTGGGCTTACCTTGCAATGCAGACGTACCGAGGTCGAACAATTGAATATGATGACGCTGGCAATATGCATAGATCCCCTCCATCAACGGTACGGCTGGACTCAAATGATTGTACTCTTTTTCATGGTTGACGAGAAAATTGTACAATACTTTTTCGGTGACCCGGATGCTGACGGATGCAGCTACCATCTTCTCCTCCCGCCGGATCGCAAACAAAAGATAACGCCCCGGAAATTTGCGCATCGTTTTTTCCAGCTCCCCCGGCGTAATGGAAAGTTTATATGCCTTTTCCTGATGACATTTCGCGATAAATTCCAGCACCTCGCTGAACTTTTCTGCCGTCAGCTCGGTAAAAGAAAGTCCTGCTCTTTCTGACTGACGCACCCTGAGCCGTTCCGAATTCCGGATGTCGTCCGTAAACGGCTCATCACTTACCCCGATCACAGCGCCCACCTCCGCATCCGTGGCGGTGTATTTTTGATTCAGGAAAAAAGTCTCCAGCATGGATAATTTCGCCGGCGCATATTCGCGGGGTGGATTTTTAATATAGATATCGGTAACATCCTTCTTCTTCAGCCGGAGTTCGAAGTATTCCAGGAACCGGTATAACAACTCCGGCCGGATACCCGGTGAAAATTCGACCGAGCCGAAGGGGGCTTTAAAAGGACTGCGCGCAAGGTGATCGATGATCTGAAAGTGGATTTCGGCTACCGCTTTTTTCCGCCGATCATCAAGGAGATAGAATGCCACTGTCTTGCCTGCATGGTGGAAGCTGGCAAACGCGGGCCAGTTGAAAATGGCCGGCTCATAATCCGGCACGACACCTGCCGGCAAGGGTCCTTCATGGAATGTATATGGCTCCAATCAATTGTGAATTCCTGATGTACGATAAACAATATGCAAAAGTAACGTAATCTTATCGGTTATCAGCGGGTCGCCGCAGGAAGCAGGTCATAAGGCGATTTTCGTTTTCACCTTTGCCCAGGCCTTCACCTGCCAGAAAACTTTCCCTGTAGTGAGGTGATTTCCCTGCACATCATAAATTTTAATCTCACAAGGAACCACGACAGCCTCATTGACCTTCAACGGCGCGTAAATATTCTCTTCAAACCAATTTTCGGAAATTGAAAACTCGGCAGTAGCATCCATCTTGCCCTGATAGTGGTAGTCCATCTCCAGACGTTGCATGATCAGTCTGAATTTTTTCGGATCCAGCTTCGATACGAGCAAAAAGCCGGTAGTAAATTCAGAGACCGTAGCCAGCGCACAGGCGTGCAAACCACGGATATGATTAAAGTTTGCTTTTTTATACGGAAGCAGGGTCTTCAGGTGAAAATCCCCCACGGATAAAACCCTGAAGCCATGTGGTCTGTTAAATGGCACCATACGGTTCAGCGACCAGTTGAGCAGTTTAAGATAAATTGAAGAGTGTTTTGCTTTTTCAATTATCTTGGCGGGATCGACCATAAGCTGTGCATTAAAACATCAAGGTATGAAATCGCACGCGCCTGTCCTATTCTCCACAGATGAATCAGTTTCAGGTAATGGGAAACAAAAACTCTAAAGCATGAAAAAGAAAGTCGCTGTACTGGGCGCCGGACTGGTAGGAAAAGCTATTGCAATTGACCTGTCAGCCAATACCGATGTAACATCGGTTGACGTCAATGAAGAGGCGTTGAAGTTTGTGGAACAAAAAGGTATCCGCACAAAGAAAGCCGACCTCACAGACCATGAACAACTCCGCCATTTCCTCCAGCCGTTTGATCTCGTGGTGGGGGCCGTGCCAGGCTTTATGGGTTTCAAAACAGTGCGCACTGTTATTGAAGCCGGGAAAAATATGGTGGACATTTCTTTTTTTCCTGAAGATACTTTTGAACTCGACACGCTCGCAAAAAAGCATCAGGTGACCGTCGTCACAGACTGCGGCGTGGCGCCGGGGATGGGAAACATCATTCTTGGCTATCACAACGCCAGGATGAAGATCAATGACTACGAATGTCTTGTAGGTGGTTTGCCGGTCGTCCGGGAATGGCCGTATGAGTACAAGGCCGTATTCTCACCCATCGACGTCATTGAAGAATACACCAGGCCCGCGCGCTATGTCCAGCATGGTGCGTTGGTTGTCAGGGAGGCGCTTTCTGATCCCGAGCTTCTGCATTTTGACCGTGTCGGAACGCTCGAGTCATGGAACTCGGATGGTTTGCGTTCGCTGATCAAAACGATGTCGCACATTCCAAACATGATTGAGAAGACCCTCCGGTATCCAGGATGCATTGAATACCTCCGGGTGCTGCGGGAATCCGGATTTTTCTCTTATGAGGAGGTGGAGATCAACGGCATGCGTGTCCGCCCCATTGATGTGACCGCCAAACTGCTCTTTCCGAAATGGAAACTGAAACCGGGCGAATCGGAATTTACGGTGATGCGTATCCGGATTTCAGGAGAGGAAAATGGCAAGGCCACATCAATCGAATACAATCTTCTTGATTATACAGACAAAACAACTGACACCCTGTCGATGGCCCGGACGACGGGTTATACCTGCACGGCTGCGGCAAACCTGGTATTGGAAGGCAGGTTTTCCAGGAAGGGCATATGCCCTCCGGAATACCTCGGGGAGGAAGAAGATAATTTCCGGTTGATCATGAATTACCTCAAAGACAGAGGGGTCGTCTATACCGTAAAGGGTTTTTAGCTGTCAGCCTTTGGTTAATGTTGTTGCGCCAGTTTGCTTTTCCAGTACCCGTAACTGAAATAGATCGCCAACCCTATGGCTAGCCACACCAGGAAATAGATCCAGGAAAGCGCGGGTATTTCAATGAGCAGATAAGAACAGAACAGCACCCCCATGATGGGGATGAGAGAAAGGTTACGCGCGAAGGTCATGACACTAAGGATAGCGCCAAGCATCATAAACGTAAGGAACAACGCGCCCTGGAGTCCGGCATCACCGGTATTCAAAAGCGTGCTTTTGATGTCTTCCCGCACAAGAATTGCATATATTAAAAACAACGCGGGGACAATATATTTCCCGTTGATATAGGGTAATCTGAATCTGCCGCCCGGGTTGAGATCGCCGGGTGTTCTCATGATCCGCGGAAGCATCAACACACCTCCGGAAACAAGCACGAATGCAAATAATGTTCCGATGCTGGTCAGATCCGTCATCAGGTCACTTGCCATGAAGAGGGACGGCACGGCGACGATAATGCCCGTGATGATCGTCGAGAACCAGGGCGTCTGATAGCGCGGGTGAATTTTTGCAAAAGCTTTCGGCAGCAGGCCATCGCGGCTCATACTCATCCAGATGCGGGGCTGACCTAACTGAAAGACGAGCAGTACGCTGGTGGTCGCCACGACGGCGCTGATCGACACGATGTATCCGATCCATTTCTGACCGACGCGATCAAATACAAAGGCCAATGGATCTGTTACGCGAAGTTCTGTGTAATGGACCATGCCGGTGAGCACAAACGAGATCAGGATATAAAGTACCGTGCAGATCACAAGGGAATAGATCATTCCGCGCGGGAGGTCACGCTGGGGATTTTTGCATTCCTCCGCCGTAGTGGAGATGGCGTCAAAACCGATATAGGCATAGAAAACAGCCGATACCCCACGCAGCACCCCTTCAAAACCGTTGGGCATGAAAGGACTCCAATGAGAAGGTTCGACGTAAAAGAAGCCAATAACAATTACAAAGAGGATCACCACAATCTTGAAAACAACCAGAAAATTCGTGGTCTTCTTACTCTCTTTTATTCCCACATAGGTAAGCACACTGATCAGCACCACAATAATGAAGGCGGGAAGGTTAATGAAGATGTGATAGCCTCCGACCACCGGAGCGGAGTGCCATGCGTTTTGTACGAATTGCAGACTTTGGTCAAGCGGTTTTCCCGCCGCAAGGGTCTGCACCACCTGCTGGTAGGCCGCTTTGGCAGTGCCCGGGTCGGTCGTGAGCCAGGCCGGCAGATGCAGTCCGAATCCCTCCAGGAGGTTGTTAAAATATCCGCTCCAGGAAATGGCAACGACAATATTCCCAATCGCGTACTCAAGGATCAGGGCCCATCCGATGACCCAGGCAACCAGCTCGCCGAAGGATACATAGGCGTATGTGTAGGCGCTGCCTGCAATGGGTACCCTGCTGGCGAACTCCGCGTAACAAAGGGCCGAGAAACCACAGGTGACAGCGGTGATGATGAACAACAGCGAAATGCCCGGACCTCCATTATAAGCGGCAGTTCCAATGGTGGAGAATATCCCGGCGCCGACCACGGCTGCGATACCCATGGCGACAAGATCCCGTATACCCAGGACTTTTTTCAATCCACCCGCCTCTCCTGCTGCCGATCCTGCTTTCAAATCCTCAACAACGCTGGTAATAGACTTCTTCCTGAAAAGGGGGTTCGGCATTGATATCTGGGTTAAGGCAGCCAAAATAACAAAATAAAGACTTGAAAGAACGCATCCGCGTGCGGTATTGTTGATCCTGAACGTTTGGGCCGCGAATGACCCATGTTTTGCGCTCACAAGGGGCCGTTGCGGGTTGTGCCGGTTGTGAGCCAAAAAGTATCACCGCCCCGACGCAATCTCTGCTGAAACTATTCAGTAGTTAGAAATTTTTAAGCTAACTTAAGGGCACCTTTATCAGCCCTGATGGTAAATTTTTTGGGGGTATAATTCAATTTTTTGCATGGATGTCCAACTCAACGAGAATAAGAACCAGTTCTCCTCAGGCTTTGAAGAACTGAGAATCAGCATTACTGCTGAGGAGATCAATAATCTGCCTTTAAGAACATTTAGCGGCAAGACATCCGTTGTCAGCGATTCCCAGCAGTTGGGAAAAATTGTCAAGGAAATTGAATTTCATGAGGTGGTCGGGTTCGATACCGAAACCCGGCCCAGTTTTAAGAAGGGGCAAATGTTCCAGGTCTCATTGCTGCAACTGGCCATACCAAAAAAAGTATTTCTCATCCGCTTAAACCACACAGGTGTAACGGAAGAACTCGCAAGCCTCTTTTCCAATCCGGGCGTTATCAAAACAGGTGTGGGTATCCGGGATGATCTGCGGGCGCTTCAAAGATTGCGCGCCTTTGACCCGGTAGGTTTTCACGATCTTTCAACCCTTGCAAAAGAAGCTGGACTGCAGGTGGAAAGCGTCAAAAAACTGACTGCCCTGTTGCTTGGTTTCCGGATCTCGAAAAGTGCGCAGACATCGAATTGGGAGGTTCCGACCTTCACGCAAAAGCAGATTGAATATGCGGCCACCGATGCATGGGTGTGCCTTGAGCTTTTCCATAAATTGAAACCCAAAAATAATTCTATTATTTCGTAAGCCGCACACGCGCGCTGCATTCCGCCCTTCATGATGACAAAGCCGGTTAAGATTGTTGAAAAAAAACTTTTATCAGATAATTGGTACAAGCTCTATAAATACACTTTTGAGATCACCGACAAACACGGAAAATCTCATCAACAGGTTCGTGAGGCCTATGACCGCGGCAATGGCGCGGTCATTCTACTATATAATCCTGAAAACAAAATGGTAATTCTTACCCGTCAGTTCCGGCTGCCAACCTTCGTAAACGGCAACCCTGACGGGCTGATGATCGAAGCCTGCGCCGGCCTTCTTGACGAGGACAACCCGGAGGATTGCATCCGGCGCGAGACCGAAGAGGAAACGGGCTACCGCGTAGCGCATGTGGAAAAAATCTATGAGGCCTACATGTCGCCAGGATCGGTAACAGAAATCCTGTATTTTTTTATCGGACAGTATTCAAAGGACCAGAAGGTCAACGAAGGTGGCGGCGTCGACCACGAGCAGGAAAATATCGAGGTGCTCGAGTTAGGCTTTGACAAAGCCTATGGCATGATCGCCTCCGGCGAGATCAAAGACGCGAAAACCATCATGCTGCTCCAGTACGCAAAACTGAACCTCCATCTGTCCTGATTCTTCTTGCGACAAGTACTGTAAAATCCAACACAAGCCAGGCTCAACCCGCGACACGCACAATCCATAAGGGCTCCGCGCGCGGGACTTCACCTGCTGGATTCCTCCATTCACCTACTGGCAACCTTTGCCAGCCTATCTCCGGTGGCCACGGACAGGTCACGCCCGTATATTTGATCATAAACTTCAACACATGGAAACGTACAATGAAAATACGGGAGCCCCGACCCGTCAGCCTGAGAGAAAGACAGGAGGATGCATGAATCGCTCCGGATCGGTTATGGGTGGCCTTCTGGTCGTCGCGATCGGTTTGCTTTTGCTGGCAAGAAGAGCAGGGCTGGATTTTCCGGATTGGCTTCTCTCTTTTGAAGCCCTCCTGATAGCCCTCGGTTTGTTCCTGGGATTCAGACATTCTTTTAAAGGCGTCGGCTGGATCATCCCCATCGTCATCGGAGGTTTCCTGTTACTGGATGACTTTTACCCGTATTTTGATATCGGATACTATTTCTGGCCATTGCTCATCATCGGCATCGGCTTGTTCATCATCTTCAGCTCATCAAAAAAAAAGCGTGATTGGGGAAAGTGGGATGCCGGCAGCCAGGCATACACACAAAATTTCGCAGATGACTACCTTGATTCAACCGTCGTGTTCGGAGGCATCAAGAAGAATGTGATCTCAAAAAATTTCCGCGGCGGCGAAGCGGTGACAGTTTTCGGAGGCACCGAGATCAACCTCACGCAGGCCGACATCAACGGCGTCATCGTCCTCGAACTTACACAGATCTTCGGCGGCACAAAACTGATTGTTCCATCTCACTGGAAAGTGCAGTCCAAAGACCTGGTGGCAATCTTCGGCGGGGTGGATGACAAACGTCCCCTGCTCGCCAGCACGCAGGCGGAAGATACCAATAAAGTACTGATCCTGAAGGGCACGTGTTTACTCGGCGGCATCGATATCAGAAGTTACTGATGCCGTGACAATCGGGATGATCCATTACAATTTCTTATACAACGTTTATGAACTGGTATATCTCAAAAATAGTGTTCCGGATATCGGCCGAAAATACCCGGCATAAACCTCAATTTGACGAGCAGCTGCGATTGATCGCAGCCGATTCCGAAGAGGAGGCTTTCCTGAAAGCGCGCACAATAGGACTGAGTGAAGAGGATTCATTTTTAAATGACAGGCAGAACACCGTTAAATGGGAATTTATCAATGTTTCGGAAATTGTGCCGATCAAAAAACTGGAGGATGGGATGGAAATATATTCCAGTATTCATGAAACCGACGAAGCGAGATCCTATATCCACTGCATCCACCAGAAGGCCATCTTTCTCCGGATGAACTCAAAAGATTAACTTTGCAGCAGTTGGCAGCGCAAACCATTTCATATCGCAAACTCGGCGTCTTCTTTTTGATATGGTGCAGCTGCTGGATAGTTCTTCAGACCGTTGCGCTTCAATTCACCTTCGGATTCGGCTGGATGATCAGCCTGGGAGATGCGTTCGTAACGAACATGGTCATCGCCATCGCCGGCTATGACATGATCCTCGTCATGAAGTATTACCAGCCGCGGCAGATCATCAGAATTGCCATGAGCATCGGCCTGGCCGTGCTCTGTGTTTTTGCCATCCATCACCTGACCTTGTATCTCCTGGAGGAAACCCCGGAGTATGTTCTGTTTCTGGAGAAATCCCTTTTCATACGGGGATTGTATATCTGGCTGATGATGGCACTGGTCAGCACGCTCTCGTGGCTCCTGCTGACTGTCAGCGAACACCACGAGGCGGACACACGCGCGATGGCCGCGGAAAAACTTGCCAGGGAAGCAGAGCTCTCGAGATTAAGGCAACAACTCCAGCCTCATTTTCTCTTTAACAGCTTAAACTCGATCAGCGCGCTGGCAGGGTCGAAGCCTGAAGAGGCGCGAAAAATGATCCATCAGCTATCGGATTTTTTCCGGGGCACTCTAAAAAAAGACGATCAGCAGCTTGTTCCCTTGTCTGAGGAACTTGAACACCTGACACTGTATCTCGAGATCGAAAAAGTCCGCTTCGGACACAGATTGAAGACTGACATTCACTCCGATGACGCGGCACTGACGATGAAGTTACCTTCGCTGTTACTCCAGCCAGTTGTAGAGAACGCCATCAAGTTCGGCTTGTACGATACCACAGGACAAACCGTGATCAAAATGCACGCTTCTGCGGAAAACAATTACCTGATCATTTCCGTTGAAAACCCGTTCGACCCCTCACTCACCCAGCCCAGACGTGGCACTGGCTTCGGATTGAATTCCATCCAGCGAAGATTGTACCTGCTCTATGCGCGCAACGATCTGCTGATAACATCGAGGAAAGAAAATATATTCACAACGACGATTAAAATTCCGCAAAGCGCATGATCAAGACAGTAATAATCGATGATGAGCCGCTGGCACGCAGTATTGTTGCGGAATACCTGCGCGCATATCCCGGGATAACGATCATGCAGGAATGCAACGACGGCTTTGAGGGTGTAAAGGCTGTGACACAACACAAGCCCGACCTGATCTTCCTCGATATCCAGATGCCGAAGATCAACGGCTTTGAAATGCTGGAACTGATCGATGATCCTCCTGCTGTGATCTTTACCACTGCATTTGATGAATTCGCCATCAAGGCGTTCGAAGCACATGCGATCGATTACCTTCTGAAACCTTTCAGTAAAGATCGCTTTGACAAGGCCATGGGAAAATGGCTGCAACAACGCCACGTTCCGGGCCCCAGGCACACGCCCCTACCCGGTGAGGTACACCAGCCTGAAGAGCGCAACCGTATCGTTGTGAAGGAAGGGCCGAATATCCGCATCATCCCGGTCTCTGAAGTAATTTATCTGGAGGCCTATGACGATTATGTAAAGATCTTTACGCCGAAAGAAATGTTTCTGAAAAAGAAAACAATGTCCTTCTACGAACAATCGCTTGACAGTTCGATGTTCATCCGCGTGCATCGCTCCTATATTATTCAACTTGCACAGATCACCCGCATCGAACCGATGGAAAAAGACACGCATGTTGCCCTTCTGAAAAGCGGCGTAAGAATTCCCTTAAGCAAAACGGGATATGCAAAACTAAAAGCCACGCTCGGCCTCTGACAAACCGTTTGACCTTCCATGAACAGGAAACCTGCCTTAAGTTTCATTTTCCTCACCCTGCTTATCGATATCATCGGGCTTGGGATCATCATTCCGGTGCTTCCAGCGCTGATACAGGAATTAACCGGTGGCTCACTGGCGGATGCTTCGCGTTACGGAGGGTGGATGCTCTTCGCCTATGCTTTCATGCAATTTATTTTCGCGCCGATCCTCGGAGGACTGAGCGACCGCTTCGGCCGAAGACCTGTACTGCTCGTCTCCCTCTTTGGCTTTGGACTCGATTATTTTATGATGGCCATGGCGCCGACGATCGGATGGCTGTTTGCCGGCCGCATCATCGCAGGCATCATGGGCGCCAGCTTCACCACCGCCGCCGCCTACATCGCCGATATCAGCACGCCGGAAAAAAGAGCACAGAATTTCGGACTCATCGGCGCGGCCTTCGGTCTCGGATTTATCATTGGCCCGATGATCGGAGGATTCCTGGGTGCCTATGGTTCAAGGATACCGTTCCTCGCAGCAGCAGGATTGACCTTGCTGAACTGGTTGTACGGATTTTTCATTTTACCTGAATCGCTTCCAGTACAAAACAGAAGGAAGTTTGACTGGTCCCGGGCCAACCCGATCGGATCTTTAATGAATCTCAAACGCTATCCTGTGATCATGGGCCTGGTCGCCTCGCTGGTGTTGATCCACATTGCGGCACATGCCGTGCAAACCAACTGGCCTTATTACACGATTGAAAAATTCGGATGGGACAGCAGAATGATCGGGTTATCACTGACCGTTGTCGGAATCGCTTTCGCGGTCGTTCAGGGCGGACTGATCCGATACATCATCCCCGCCCTGGGAAATCAACGAAGCGTCTATGTCGGTTTGGGATTGAGTACGCTGGGATTTGTGTTGTATGCTGTTGCGAATGCAAACTGGATGATGTTTGCGTTCACTGCAGTGTACTGTTTGGGGAGCATCGCCGGCCCGGCATTAAAGGGGATCATCTCCACCACAGTGCCATCCAATGAACAGGGCGAACTGCAGGGTGCGCTGACCGGTCTGATCAGTGCAACTTCCATTGTCGGTCCCCCGGTGATGACAAATACGTTTGCATTCTTCACAGACATCCAGGCGCCGGTGTACCTGCCCGAGGCGCCCATGATCCTCGGCGCCGTGTTGATGATGATCAGCACTTTTCTGGCGCGCCGGAGTCTGAAGAAAAATCCTGGACATGAGACGATACCCGCAGAAAAAAATTGATGTGCTGTTCAACGTGACGTAAGCTTCGCTAGCTGTATTGAAGGTTGACACCCATCGCCAGCATCAGGTCCAGCCGCCCGAAGAGTTTTTCACGGTCGCGCAATTTATAATCGGCTGTCAGGCTGCAGTCTGCTTCGAAGGTTTGTGACAGGATGGCAAGATCAAATTCCTTGATCAAACGCATGATCTCAGGTGTGGCCTGGTACTCATACACGATCCGGATGTTTCCAGTCACCTCCTTCTCTATGATATCCGCATGATTCAACGCATCTTCCGCCGCTTGTTTGTACGCAGCGATGAGTCCGCCGACGCCGAGCTTTACCCCTCCGAAGTAGCGCACCACTACCACCAGCACATCGGTAAGATCCTTTGAACGTATCTGCCCCAGGATGGGATCTCCTGCCGAATGATTCGGCTCGCCATCGTCGAAAGCGCGAAACGATTTTTTATCCGCACCGAGCATCCAGGCAAAACAATGGTGGCGGGCGTCAAAAAATTTCTTCCCGAGTTGCGCCAGATGTGCCTTAATCTCCGGTTCTGATTCAACAGGGAAGGCAAAAGCCAGGAAACGACTTCCCTTCTCTTTATAACGCCCTTCTGCAGGTTTTGCGATCGTCCGGTAAGATAAACTGGTCATCTGCAACGTTTGCCACTCTTTTTACGTCTCAAAGAAAACAATCGCCGACGGGTCATGCAACCTTTCCTCACCGGCAAAGTCCTTAAGATCTGAAACAACCTTGCAAACAAACAAACTCCTGTTATGAAAAAACATAGCTTCCTCTTCCTGGTAATCATGCTGTTTAGCACCTCGCTGCTGCTGGGCCAAAATCGCGAAGTGCGCAACGTGGATTCATTCACAAAAATATCCTTTGGCTTTCCGGGCAAACTTTATCTTAAGCAGGGCAGCCCCCAGAAAGTAGAACTGGAAGGCGACCAGGATATCCTCAAAGAGGTTGAAACGGAAGTATCAGGCAGCCGCCTGCGGATCGGCAAGGAAGGCAAGTGGTTTGACTGGAACACGGGGGATAAAAAAATCACCGTATACATCACGGTTCCGAACATCGAAGGCGTTAGCGTATCCGGCTCCGGCGATATCATTGGGCAATCGAAAATAAAAGCAAATGATCTTGACCTGAACGTCAGCGGAAGCGGTTCTTTATCGCTTGACGCAGAAGCCAATGGTGATGTGGAAGCAAATGTATCGGGTTCCGGCGACATGGAACTGAAGGGCCACTTTGAAAGCTTCGAGAGTGATGTCAGCGGGTCGGGAAGAGTTGTGCTTTCAGCAATCATTGACGGCCTCGCAGACTTTGGCATCTCCGGATCAGGAAAGATCGAGGCGGAGGGTTCTGCTGATCGCGTGAAGACGAATATCAGCGGATCCGGAAAAGTACTGGCTGCGGACCTCGAAACAAATCGTTGTGATGTACGGATTTCGGGTTCGGGGGATGTGGAGATCAGCGTGAAAAACGAACTTGATGCCAACATTTCCGGTAGCGGAAGTGTTTCCTACCGCGGCAATCCCACCAAAATTAACAGTCACGCTTCGGGTAGCGGGAAGGTCCGGAAGATGTGATCCGCGATGGAAGTCTCCACAACTTTCTGAAAGTCAGACTACCGTTTCGGGAAAACATGCCGGTGGCTCAGGTTCGCTTCTTCGCGAAAATGGTCACCTCATCAAACGTTCAGAATTCAAGCGCGGCCTTCATGCTGCGCTTTTGTATTTTTTCCAAATATCAGGTAGATGAAGGCAAGTCCTGCGAGAAAGCCACAGACAAGAAAAGTGTTGTCGAAATTTTCTGCGTGGTTTGCGTACACCATGCCCGAAACAAAAGCTCCGATACCGATTCCAAACTCCATGAAAATATACAGTGACGACACGCCCCTGCCTTTGCGCTGATGGGGGCTGAGGTCGGTAGCCCACGCCAGCAGCGTCGGCGAAGTTACACCCTGGGCAAAACCATAGATCGTCACACCCATGATCAGTTGAAATGAAGTAGTGGAAAACGCGATGATCATCATCCCCACCACCATCACGGCGGTGGAAAAACGCAGCACTGCCTGGCGCCCGTAAATATCTGAAGCCTTGCCTCCCAGCAGACGCACAAGCAATGACGCCACCGTCAGACAGGAGAACAGCAATCCTTTGTTCCGGATTCCGACGAATTCGCCGAAGTCAGGGATGACTGTAAACAACGCCCCATACGAGTAAGAGCACAACGACATGATGAAACAAGGCACCCACACCCTGGGCTCAAAAAGATCATGCTTCGTCACGCCCAGATGGTGTAAGGAAAAACGATGCTTTGCGTGAAGCGTTTCTTTCATTCCTGAAATGATCAGGATGGATATCAATGCAAAGGCAGAGGAACAATAGAACATCGTGCTGAGGCCGGCCTGGTTGGCGAGCATGCCCCCGATGGCAGGACCGGATGCCATACCCACCGCCCCGGCCGTGCCCAGCAACCCCATCGCCTCCCCGCGTCGCTCAACCGGAATGATGTCTGAAATATAAGCCGTTTGGCCTGTGGGCGTAAACCCTGTTGAAAATCCATGCACCAACCGCAAAAGAAAAAATCCTGCAACGGAAGTGAGTACAGGATATATGAAACTGCAGATGAGACAAACGATGGATCCTGACATCATTACAGGTACCCTTCCGATAGTATCCGAGAGTTTTCCGCTGAACGGCCGCGACAACATCGCCGTCACCGCAAACAGCGAAATGATCAGGCCTTTGTACTCCTCCCCTCCAAGGGAAGTAAGATAAGCCGGCAACTCCGGGATGATCATATTAAAGCTCGCAAAAAACAGCAGCGAACTTAAACACACCAGCCAGAATTGTTTCGTATAGATCTTCGCAGGGGTGGCAGTCGTGATCAACTCTGCTGTGTCTGTGCCTCCTGCGCACCCAAAAGAAACGCCTTGATAAAATCATCGAGGTCCCCGTCGAGCACATTATTGGCATCTGTGCGCTCAACACCTGTGCGCGCGTCCTTCACCAGCTTATAGGGATGCAATACATAATTCCGGATCTGCGAACCGAAATCGATCCTCATCTTACCTGCCTCGACCTTGTCGCGCGCCGCGTTCCGCTTCTCCATTTCAAGCTGGTACAGGCGTGACTTTAACATCTGCATGGCCTTCTCACGGTTTGCATGCTGCGACCGTTCGACCTGGCATACGATCACAATGCCGGATGGCTTGTGCGTAAGCTGGACCTTGGTTTCAACCTTGTTAACGTTCTGACCACCCGCACCTCCGGAGCGCGAAGTCTGTATTTCTATGTCTGCGGGATTGATCTCAATCGTGATGGTGTCATCAATGACAGGATAAACGAATACAGAAGCAAAAGAAGTGTGGCGGCGGCCGTTTGAATCAAAGGGTGAGATGCGCACCAACCGGTGGACGCCGATCTCCGCCTTCAGTTTTCCATAGGCAAAAGGTCCATCAATCTCCAGGGTGGCCGATTTGATTCCCGCCACATCGCCCCCCTGATAATCGACCTGCGTCACCTTGTATCCATTCTTTTCTCCCCACATGATGTACATCCGGTTGAGCATTTCCGCCCAATCCTGGCTTTCTGTACCTCCCGCTCCGGGATTGATCTCCACCATGGCGCTGAGCTGATCCTCTTCTCCGCTCAGCATCTTCTTGAACTCCAGCTCCTCAACAGCTTTGGCTGTCCGCTCATATTCCCGGTCTACCTCCTCCTCGCCGACGTCACCGGCCTCGTGGAATTCGTTCAGCACCTCGAGATCGTCCAGTAATTTATTGACGTTCTCAAAAGCGTCTGTCCAGACTTTTTTCGACCGGATATTTTTCAGGATCACCTCCGCCTGTTTCGGATTGGTCCAAAAATCCGCCTGCTGGGTGATGAGTTCTTCATCTTTTATTTCACTTGCCTTACGATCGTAGTCAAAGATACCTCCTCAAGGCGCTCACGCGGGCCTTCAAGTCTTTCAACTTGTCTGATGTCATGGATATTTATTTAAAGTTTGCGCAAATATAGCAATTCCAGGTTTGAAGATGGCATGGCGGGATTACAGCGACGCTAAAGACTTGTGCATAAGCTCTTTCTGACGCGCATGCTGCGGATCGTCGGGGTATTATGGCCGTAGTGCCGCCGCATCAATACCGCATGAGTGCCGTACCAGAGCCGGTTCAGATCCGGACCAGAGCCGTACATACATCATATCACGGTCATTTCCGGCAAAAACGGCAAAAATGACAAGTATGATGATCATGTCAGACGAAGAATCCGGCCATTATCTTAATAGGGCAGGATATACTGGCGCGCATCGGGTTGGTAGAACACGGAATTTTTGTCGACCATGATCAGCTTGTTCCGGTAATCCAGTTTCCGGGATTTCTTCCTGATCAGCATCATCGGCAACCCAACCCCCAGAGACGAAAGACTTAAGGTGGAAACCCCACTATCCAGGCTTGGGGACTGACCCTGGACCAAAACGACATTTATCTGGTCGATCAGAAACAATCCGGCACCAAAGATCACCAGGGCTGTTCCAACCGTATTGTAAAACTTGTGTTGTCTGAAATAGACCTTTTCAATATCATGAAAGGCGACGGTATCGCGATGGGTAACAACCGCCGTATCTGACAGGTTATTGATATAGGTTGTCCTGACCGGCTTCCCTTTTTCTTTATAGATAAACTCATCGCCCGGATAAAGACGCAAGAGAACTTTCTCACCTTTCAGTAAGAGGAGTTGCTTCTGCGCGCGGGCAAACCCGGCAAAACACATGAGCAACAAAACCAAGACCGGCGTACGCATCCTCAATAAGGCTGTTTTCAACATGATGCCTAAAAATAAAAAAAATGGCTGACAGAACTGCCCGCCAAAAACATATACTCTAAATCGTGGCCGGGGTGCGTTAATGTTTCCTTACATTCTGGGTTTCCATGGAGCTTCCTCCACCTTTAGTTCCTGCGCCATTTGCCGTGTAAGGACGAACAGGTAGTCAGAAAGTCGATTCAGATATTTGATGACCAGGGGGTCGACAGCTTCCGACTCGTGAAGCGCAATGACCAGGCGCTCCGCCCGCCGGCATACCGTGCGGGCTACATGGCCAAACGAGATTGAAGGATGTCCGCCCGGGAGAACAAAAGAACGCATGGGAGGAAGACCGTTATCCATGGCATCAATGTGGCGCTCCAGCAACAGCACATCGTCTTCCGTTAACAAGGGGATCTTCACGCGGGTATTACCAGGCTCGGTTGCGAGCATGGACCCGACCACGAACAGCCGGTCCTGAACCTCCAGCAGGATCTCTTTGCGCGCGGAATTGATTTCCTGATCACGCAGCACGCCCATCCATGAATTTAATTCATCAACGGTGCCATAGGTGTCTATCCGCAGATCCGCTTTCGAAACACGCTTGCCGCCAAACAGCGACGTGGTTCCCTGATCGCCGGTTTTTGTATAGATTTTCATGGACCAAAGTTAACGAACCCGGCGCAATGAATTCAATGTACCTGGCAAGCTTCCAGCACGTTGCCATCAGGATCGTAGAAGCGGAAGTAAGTAACGGCATGGTCGGTCGTTACTGCATCGGTCCGCACGCCTGCGCGGGTCAATGCCCGATGTGCGTCTTCGGCATTGTTGGTTCTGAAGATCGGATAGGCAGATCCATCGCCGGAGCTCACGACTTTCGCATCGGTCTGCCATATTGTGAGACTGACCGGTCCTGCGGTGTCCAGCACGACAAGTTTGTGGACCGGATCTTCGTATACTGCATTGAACGACAGCTTTTCCTGATACCACTGCTTGGAGGCTGAAATGTCACTGACACGCATAATGATCGTATCAATGCCTTGCAAATGATCTTTCACGGTGACTTAAAGTAGATTTAGTTAATGGGATGCCGGGGCAACGAACTGGCTTGCGCGGGATACGTTGTCATTTTTGCGATCCCATTCGATCAAACCATCGCGCAATCGGATAATGCGGTGCGCATAGTGCGCGATATCATCTTCGTGCGTAACCATGATGATGGTATTTCCCTTATCATGAAGTTCCTGGAACAGGTTCATGATGTCATAAGATGTTTTCGTGTCAAGGTTACCCGTCGGTTCATCTGCGAGGATGATGGAAGGGTTGTTTACGAGTGCCCTGGCAATGGCCACGCGCTGGCGCTGACCGCCGGATAATTCATTGGGCTTGTGATGTGAGCGCGAGCCAAGACCGACACTTTCGAGCGTCTGCATGGCCATATCGTTTCTTTCACTTTTATTATAGCCGGCGTAGATCAGGGGCAGTGCAATGTTTTCCAGCGCAGTGGCTCTTGGCAAAAGGTTGAAAGTCTGGAATACGAAGCCGATTTCCTTATTCCGGGTCTCGGCGAGTTCATTTTCCGTCATCTCGCTTACCAGCTTGTTATTCAGCATATAGGTGCCCGACGTAGGAGTATCGAGGCACCCCACAATATTCATGAGCGTCGACTTTCCCGAGCCGGAGGGGCCCATGAAAGCAACATATTCGCCGCGGTCGATAGAAATAGAGATCGATTGGAGGGCATTGACAATCTGGTCGCCCATACGGTATACCTTCGAAATTTCCTTGGTCTCAATAATTTTCATCGATTCTATTAGTTAAGGGTTTTTCACATTAATTACAAAGATGGACGAAAAAGCCAAAAAGTTGCCTGCCATCTTATGCGGGCATCCCCTTTCGGCATATAAAAGGCAAAATAAGCTGAATGGAGCCCCCGAAAAAGACCAGTCAACCCTTATTAACGGGAAGGGAAACGACCTGTTTCATGCCTGATAAAGGAAACACACTTTTTGATGACTTCCTCATCTTTTAAGATCCGGGTGTGTCCCAGCCCACGTGTCTTGAACAAGGCAGCCCCGGGATAGCGTTTCATCAGTTCCAGCGCATGGTCTATGGGCACTTCCGTATCATCTTCATCATGAACGAGCAAAAGGTCCATTTCCTGCGAGATCCGCGTAATAAAATATAACCCGGTAAAGGCATCGAAAGGTTTTCCGGTCCTTTGAAGGATATAGGATTTAAAAGAATCTCCGGTGCTCCGAGATCCATTGATGGTTTTGAGGTACGTATCAATGATCGCATCCCCGATGGTAGGCGCGGCGATGTTGATCAGTTTTTTTACGGGCAGGCCGTTCATGGCCGCGAACAGTGCAGCGCCTCCGCCGAAGGAATGTGCAATGATCGCTTCAGGCGTTCCGGTCTTCTCATAAATTTTGATGAGGGCTTCTTCAAACTCCTGGATATTGGTGGATCTTCCGCCTGAATTGCCATGGGCCGGGCCGTCGAAGCCGACCACGCGGTATTTTTCCCTGACGAGGGCATAAATGATCTTCCGGAACTGGGTGGCGCGTCCAGCCCAACCGTGAACAAGCAGAACAACGGGTCCGGATCCCCATGAATAACATTGTATCTTTTTTCCGGCCACTTCCATCGAAAACTTCTCAGCTTCTTCCTGAAGGGCTTGCTCTTTCTCCGGCACCGGATAATTCAGGGGAGTAAAAAATATCGTAATAAAAAACCGGTGGGCCAGTTTAGGAAAAGTCTTTTCAAGTTTCGGGAAAGTCCACGAAACGATCTTCAGCAGAAGGGGTATTTTACTTTTTTTCAACGTGCGGTTAACCGATGGTATATTGAAAAGTCTGGTATGAGAATTCCGAACGTGAAGGGTCGTAGATCCGTTCGTGGAACGAAACGTGGTTATTATAATCCACCAGTATCACCGTTGACGAACGGGTTCCATATCCGGGACTTTTGATAAACGCTGCAGAGAGTGCGCGTTCCCGTACCAGGCCTATCCCTGTGTCCGGCAACCGGTCATCGGCACCGATTGTTTCATCAGACAAAATACGAAACAGATCCCCGGCCTGAACCGTCGATGACCTGAGCAGTTCCTGGATTTCGCTTTTGCCCTTCTCAACTTTTGGCCAGGGTGTTTCCAGCAGATGATTGCTGAGTCCGAACAAACCGGAGTTGAGCATCACGATACCATCCCGGTAGTTGGAAAAATAAAAGAGTGCATCAACGGTCCCGGCTATCAGGCTGAAGCCGTTGTATTTTTTCGCGTGTGGTTCCACCTTTTCCAGGTATTCCTCTCCCGATCTTGTGTCAGCAAGGAAATCGGTCACCAGCTTTCCGCGCGACGGCGCTTTGGCATGCAGGTTCTTCGGGTCGCGAAAATTTGTCACCATGCACAGCCGTCCGCCTTTTGTTATTCCCAGCCACGTGCCGCTGGCTTCAAGGTCACGTCCGGCAAGGATGTGAGGATGGTCTTCCCAGAAGGATGCAGGCGCAGTCCTGCGATCATAAAATTCGTCGCGGTTTGCAGCAACGATCACCTTGTATCTGGGATGACTCCTAAGTCCGATAAATATGAGACACATCTCTATGACATCAGGACACAAAGAAACAAAACAAACGTTTACGGATCACTCAAAAATCTCCAATTGTTCAGGCAGCAGTGTGAAGGACTTCCTGTGGTAGGGTGTAATGCCGAGCTGCCTGATGCCATCACGGTGCTGTGGTGTGGGATATCCGACATTGGTCTCCCAGCCGTAGCCGCAGAATTTTTTCGCGAGGTCATTCATCAATTCGTCGCGATACGTCTTGGCCAGAACAGAGGCTGCCGCGATGGACAGATATTTTGCATCACCCTGGATGATGCATTCATGCTTAAAGTGCTTGTAAGGATTAAACCGGTTGCCGTCGATCAGGATCAATTCAGGCTGCAGTGAAAGCTTGTCCAGCGCCAGGTGCATCGCCTTGAACGATGCGTTGAGGATGTTGATGCGATCGATCTCCGTATGGTCGACTTCTCCCACAGCCCATGCCAGCGCATCCTTTTGGATCTGATAACGGAGCTCATCCCGCGCTTCCCGGCATAATTGTTTGGAGTCGTTCAATTTTTTATGCCTGTATTTCTTTGGAAATATCACTGCTGCGGCCACAACCGGGCCTGCAAGGCAACCCCTCCCCGCTTCATCGCAGCCCGCTTCCATAAGATCTTTTGTAAAAGATGATCGCAGCATAATCCAATCGCGGTTTAAAAATAAATTGATAATGCCAGTACTCAAAAAACATTTTGATAGTTTTGGCGGTGCGCCGCCCCACCCCCTGGCCTGAAAATTTAGTAGTCTATTCATAATCAACCGCGTATCAGCGTATAGTTAAAGATTTACAGAATGATAACAGCAGAAATAAAAAATCCCTGGAAGACCTTATCGGGAGAAGTGAAGTATGACAACCCCTGGATTACTGTAACCGAGTACCAGGTGATCAATCCGGCAGGGGGAAGGGGTATTTATGGAAAAGTACACTTCAAAAACAAGGCGATCGGAATCATTCCTGTGGATAAAGACCTGAATACGTGGCTGGTGGGCCAATACCGGTACACGCTGAATGCGTGGCATTGGGAAATCCCGGAAGGCGGAGGCCCGATGAATGATGCGCCGGTCGAAAGCGCGAAACGTGAACTCCGGGAAGAAACTGGCTTAATCGCCCATTCCTGGTCGGAAATCGTTCATCTTCATACGTCCAATTCTGTTACGGATGAAGAGGGTCACGTTTTCCTTGCCGAAGATCTTGAGGAAGGCGAGAGTTCCCTGGAGGAAACGGAGGCTGACCTGAAAGTATGGAAGCTCCCGTTGAAGGATGCCCTGCAAATGGTACTGGACGGAAAGATCACGGACAGCATGAGCGTGATGGGTATTCTGAAGGTGGCGAGGATGAAGGGGATTTAGAGCGTGAATCGTCAATCGTGAGTCGTGAATCGTGAGTGGGGGTGTGCGTTAACTCATTTTTGCTTTTCATAGCAGGGGGTGCGTGAGTGGTGAGTGGTGAGTGGTGAGTGCTGGACAGTTGAGCCCGTGTCCAAGTTGTGTATATCGGATCAGAGATGAGTGGTGAGTGCGTGAGTCGTGAATGGTGAGTGGTGAGTGGTGAGTGGTGAGTTGAGTCCGTTCCAAGTTGCGTGTACCGGATCAGAGGTAATGCGGGGAAAACTACTTAGTGCAGCCCTGAAGGGGCGACATATACCAGCCCAGGGTGTAGAAG
>JBARAD010000342.1:0-9734 GCA_049791675.1 Chryseosolibacter sp. | reverse complement strand
ATATGGATGAGCATCAACACAAGAAGATCGGCTCTTTCTCAGGAGGCATGAAGCAGCGAATTGGTATCGCGCAAATCCTGCTGCACTTACCGAAGATATTGGTAGTGGACGAACCAACCGCCGGGCTCGATCCCCTGGAGCGGATACGCTTCCGGAATCTTCTGGTGGAACTGAGCCGGGAACGGATCGTGATATTCTCCACCCATATCATCGAAGACATCGCCAGCAGCTGCAACAAGCTGGCCGTACTCATCTCCGGTAACATACAGTATATCGGTAGCCCCACGACCATGGCCGAATTGGCCCAGGGAAAAGTGTGGGAATTCCATCTGACGCCTGATGAATTTGAGTTAGAAAAAGAAAACTATCAGATCGTTCACCATATGCGGGAAGGCAATCTGATCCGGGTGAAATGTTTGTCAGACGTGCTGCCAAGATTAGATGCCGTTCAGGTACGGGCCAATCTCGAGGACGCCTATTTATGGTTGATGAAAAGTAAATCCATGAAAAAGAATGAAGAGCTTTCTGTTGCTGTTATATAGGCTTGTGACCTATAATGTAAAGGTGATCTTTGGCAACAAGTTCATCTATTTCGTCCTGGCCGCGTTCCTGTTCTTTGCGTTCATCATCACGATCACCGTTCTGGAGGATCCAGATTTCGATGAGGCGGTCATTTATGGCTTCCTTGTTTTTCCGGGATTGTTGCTCATCTTCTACCCTACGGCCTACGGTATTCAGAACGATGACGATTCGAAAATGCTGGAAACCATCTTTGGCATCCCAAACTACCGGTATAAAGTATGGCTTGTACGCTTTATCCTGACAGTAGGAATAGCCGCCATGCTCCTGTTGGTACTGGGCAGCATTGCCAACCTGACACTTCATCGATTCAGTATCCTGCCAATGATCGGTCAGGTACTCTTTCCGATCACATTTCTCTCTTCGCTAGCCTTTATGTTGTCTACCCTTATTAAGAATGGTAATGGAACCGCTATTGTGATGGTTATCGTGGCATTCGTCTTTTTTGTTTTTGCTGAGCCATTGCGGTACAGTGTTTACAATGTGTTTCTTAATCCCTTCTCGGAACCGCGTGAAATGAGCGAGTTCGTCTGGCTTACCATCACTTACAAAAACAGGCTTTACCTGATGATACTCAGTGTGCTTTGTTTGCTGTATGGCATGTTTAATTTGCAGTCCAGGGAAAAGTTTGTTTGAGGTGATTACCCTTATACTCGCTGTAGCGTTCACACAGCCGACTTTTTCGGTGGTCATTGCTGTGCGTAGCAGTCATTACCGATAACAGATCATCATCTCAAGATCGATTTGAAAACCACCTCCGTTAAAAATTCAGTCGTATCATTTAGCCTTTTATGGGTGACATCTGTCAGGGATGGAAGGTGCTCGGCAAAAAATTTCTGGTCGTGCGAACTTTCAATCACGGTAGAAATGAGCGCGCGTGGAAACCGATAATCAGGATTAATTTCCTTTATGATAGATGCCACTCGATTACATAAGCGCTTATAACTGACGAAAAGGCCCTGCTCATTTACGGCATCAACATCTTTAATAAGATAAACCTTCGAAGACTCGGACACCACGATCCTATATAATGCCACTTCATCGATGTGCTCAAAGCTTGAGTCTTTCTCTATTGGTGCCGAGAGAAGCTTTATGGCGATACGCAGCCGCTCCTCCGCTGATTCGATATTGGACGTAGCCAGAATGACTTTATAATCCATCCAGTTCCAATACCAGGCTAAAAGATACAGCAGCATTTTATGCTTGCTCTCGAAGTATCGGTAAACCGATGGTTCGGTAGCGCCAATCTTACTCGCCAGTTTCTTAAAGGTAAAAGACTCAAAACCGATTTTATCGATCAATTCAATGCTGTACCGGATGATCTTCAAGCCCAGATCGGACGAGTTCGGATCCTTCACGTGTAGTTTGTCATCAACATCGATGTGAATTTTTACAGGTTTGAATACTTTCTTTTGTTTTAGCTCCGCCATCACCGTGATAAGACAAGTTCCATACAAGACCAAATTAACTAATAAAAAGTCAAATGCGTCCCCGAAAAACTAAACTTCCTGCATTTCCTTTTTAACGTTTTCGGCAGTAATCATTTCATTATCATAGAATTCCACTACTCCCGTTTCCACGTTATACATACCACCAATGAGTGCGATTTCGCCCTTTTCTATTTGTTCGGCAATAATCGAGCTCCTGGCGGGAATCTGATTTAACGTCTGACGGACATTCAATGCAGCCACATTTTCTACAAATTCACCATTGCTTGCAGTCCGGTTTTGTTTTGTTGAACGTTCCGCTTCAAGAGCTGGTTTTACTTTGTTCAAAAGTGTTGATAAGTTTCCAAGTTTAACATCATCACAAGCGCCTTTTATCGCTCCGCATTTGGTATGTCCGAGCACAACGATCACCTTCGAGCCGGCCACTTTACAAGCAAACTCCATACTGCCCAGAATATCTTCGTTCAGGATATTTCCTGCTATACGACAACTAAAAATATCGCCCAATCCCTGGTCAAAAATGAGCTCAGCCGAGGTGCGGGAATCAATGCAGCTTAAGATCAATGCGAAAGGATGTTGTCCATCTGAAGTTTCATTCACTTGCTGCAAAAGGTTCCGGTTAATCTTGAGGTTATTCACAAACCGTTTATTTCCCTCTTTCAGCAGCTCAATAGCTTTAGCGGGCGTAAGCTGGTCCTGCATTTCTTTTGTAAGTGTTCTCATGATTTTCTTGTTTAATTGATTGAGTTTATTTTTTTGAATGGTGCGCTAATTCCGTCTCCGTTACCTCCTGATACTTGTTTTCATCCTGCAAACGATCCAGGCCTGGGACATTTAATACCTGCACCCTTATGTCGGCACTTGAAGCATTAACAGTAAAGTCTCTGATGATTTCAATAACGTCATGATCAATAACTTTGGATTTCGAACCATCTATTACAACCTCTGACCCACGAGGTATTTTATTTAAAGTTTTCAGAACGCTGCCTTTATTCAGGAACGAAACCTCTTCTGCTAACATAATCTTATAGGTATCCCTTTCGTCTGCCTTGCTTTTGTGGAAGTCATAAGCGATCTTATAATGACTTCGCAGGATGTAAAAGATCGATACGGCCATGCCTATAGCAATACCTTTTAGAAGATCGGTAAAGACAATCCCGAGTACGGTCACGATAAAAGGAATGAACTGGTACCATCCGAGCCGATACATCGCTTTGAATAGCGCGGGTTTGGCAAGCTTATATCCCACAACAAATAATATACAGGCAAGGCTGGCAAGCGGAATCATATTAATAATGTGAGGAATTGCCAAAGCACTCAGCAATAAGAAAAGCCGTGCAGTATGGTTGATACTTTTGTACGGCCTCCGAAAGTGATGTTGGTAGAACTGCGGACAATTACCTGGGTTATTGGAAGCCCACCTATAAATCCTGAGATGATGTTACCCAGGCCTTGAGCCTTGAGTTCCCGGTTTGTGGGGGTTATTCTCTTGAGCGGATCAAGCTTATCGGTAGCCTCTACACAAAGCAACGTTTCCAGGCTTGCAATCAAGGCCAGCACAACCGCCGTGAAGTAAACATTGATATTGGTAAGGTGAGAGAAATCCGGCAAGGAGAACTGACCGAAGAAATCACCCAATGTGGAAGCAACAGGAATACTTACCAGCTGGTCCTGGCTCAGTGAAAACGGAAGTGCACCATTCCGAAACAATTGATTCAAAAGAATACCGCATATCACCACTACCACAGGGCCCTGGATGAGTCCAAATATCTTATGTTTCTTAATCAGGACCGCATCCCAGAGAATCAGAATAAAAAGCGATATAGCGGAGATCAACAAGGCACCCGGTGTAAGCGCGTCAAAGGCCGTTAGAAGGTTTGAAAAGGTATTCCCCTCCCCCGCCGTTTGGAAAGAAAGATCTCCCTCATAGTCGGCATCGTAGCCTAACGCATGGGGTATCTGCTTTAAAATAATGATGACTCCGATTCCTGTCAGCATACCCTTGATCACGGAGGTCGGGAAATAGTACGCAATGATCCCCATACGCAGGTAGCCCATAACGACCTGCAGGATCCCGGCTATGATCACGGCCAGTAAAAATGCTTCCCAACCTAACGTGTTAATTGCGGCAAACACAATCACGGCCAACCCTGCAGCGGGACCACTTACACCCAACGGCGACCCGCTGGCCATACCGACGACAATGCCTCCTACGATGCCTGCAATAATCCCAGCGAAGAGGGGTGCACCGGAGGCCAGGGCAATGCCAAGACATAACGGCATGGCAACAAAAAAGACTACAATACTCGCGGGGAAATCATGGCGGATGTTTTGTAAATGTCCTTTGGCATTCATATTGATTCAATTAGTAATGTGGACAAAGATGTTAGTATTACTAACCTCTTTCAAATGTATTGCTATTTTTTTTTACGTACTAGTGAAAAGCTTGCATTTTTTTTGGCATGCCAAACGTGTTGAAAATCACGGGGACGGATTTTGTATCAGTAATCACCGCTAATTAACCTCTTCATTATCAGTGCTTTAGAATTATTAACTTTGGCGGCCTGCCCTTGCAAGATCGCCAGGGAATTACTTTTAATAGAAGGTTACTATAGGAGGCGAAGTTCTGGCAAAGGAATTCAGCGTGGCTGTAACCGGTATCAAAAGGCGCAGACGAATATTTTTCATCTGGCAGATATCAATCATCATCCTCAACGCGGGAAATACTTTACATTTAGCTGACAGGTCGCATATCGCCGCTTTCCGGACTTAATTCCGGTCAGTTAGAAGTATTAGACTTTGTGAAACAGATAATGATCAACTTGTGCAGGATATGGTGCATTGCCGTCCTGATCATTCACGGGGCGGGTGTTATTACTTTTGCCCAGGATAAACAGGATACCGTAAGCCATCGCGATTTTATTAAAAAGGAAAGATCGGATAACGTTTTCGAACGGCTATTGGGGCTGATCACCCGGGAACCTAAAGCCGATCAACCCCGGTTTGCCATAAAGAGTGAAGAGCCTTTTCTCAAGTACGAGGGAAAAATTATCCGGAAGATCGTTATAAAGCCTCTGGGGTTTGACAAAATCGTTTTGGATACGGTGTACGAGTTCCAAAACTTTGCTTCAAAGGTAGCCAACAACCTTCACAAGATCACAAGGGAACGTGTCATCCGTAATCACCTGTTCGTTGGGGAAGATAAATCACTGAACCCATACCGGCTGGCCGATAACGAACGTACCATCCGCAACCTGGATTTTATCCTGGATGCAAAAATTTTCGTGCAGGCGATACCCGGAAATCCGGACTCTGTTGATCTGCTTGTCGTCACCAGAGATGTCTTTAGTATTGGCGGATCTCTCAATATTGATCCACCAGGAAAATATGCGGGAAGAATCTACGATAAAAATACAGCAGGTCTTGGGCACCGTCTTCAGCTCAGGCAAGCCTATGATCAGCAACGAACACCGCGCTATGCCTATGACATTTTCTACCAATTAAAGAATGTATTGGGGAGTTTTATCGATGTCGGCGCGGGGTACACGAAACTCAACAGAGGAATCAGCGTTGGGAATGAAAATGAACAGTCATTTTACTTCAGACTGAACAGGGAGCTGTATCAGCCTTTTGCGCGCTTTGCCGGAGGGCTTGAATACAGCGACAACAGTTCGAGAAATGTCTACAGCGAGCCCGACAGTACATTTTCCCGATATCACTACAGGATACAGGATTATTGGTTCGGATATTCATTTGGCCATAAAGGGATGCCCAAGAATTTAAAGAAAAACAGGCACAGGAACTTTGTTGCAATACGCAGTTTTAAGCAACATTTTCTTAAGGGCGCATCTAATATTGATTTAACCGAACCTGATCGATTCGCCTATAGGGAGAGGCGGTCGATACATGGCGAAGTCACATTTTTCCGACAGGACTTTTACAAGACACAGTACGTGCTGGGCTTTGGACGAACGGAAGATGTCCCATATGGCTATAGGACCTCTTTCACTGTAGGATGGGAAAGGGAGTTAGCGTCGCAACGGCCCTACACGGGGACTGACCTGTCCTACAGTAAAGTTCAAGCCACCGGATCGATCTTGAGCTTTAACCTGAAACTTGCTTCATTCTGGAATGGAAGAAACTCGGAAGACGGCCTGTTCTCATTCAACCTTAAAAAGTATAGCAAAATAAATAAGGCAGGAAGCATGATTCTTCGCACGCAATTCGAATCAGGTTATGCGAGACTATTCAATCAAAACGTGAAAAGGGGGATTGATATTCGCAACCTGAATGGGATCGCCGGCTTCCTGACGGATAGTCTGGTCGGGCTTGAGCGATTTACTATAGCGCAGGAAATAACAATGTTTACGCCTTGGAAATTGCTTGGTTTTCGACTGGCGCCTACCGGAAGAGCTGAACTGGCATTGATCCAACGCAATGGTAACTTGTTACAAAAACAAAATCTCTTTGCCGGGTTTTCCCTGGGCTTGCGCGCGCGGAACGAAAATCTTATTTTTAAAACCATAGAAGGGCGAATATTTTATTATCCTAAGACGGTGGAAGGTCTAGATCATTTCAGGGCTACCATCATCACGAATTTCAGAGTGAGGTATCCCACGAACCTTCTCAACAAGCCAGCAACGGTTTTTCCGTACTACTAAGATCATCTGTTCTTTGAGGCGTTTCTTATTTTTGAATGGCGCAGACAGTGGCATCAAGCAACAAGAAACGCGACGACATTCCGGACGGTGTTGAAGAGGGCTCGCCCGCGGAGCCAAACACTGGCTCACTCGTGAGCGTAAATGCGGAAGGCACGTTCACTCCCATCACTGCCGGCCTGGACCGGCCTACCTCGTTTGAGCTGGTCGGAAACACCGCCTACATCGTCACGCTCACCGGTGAGGTGTGGACTATTGAAAACGTTACTGGTCCGCCCTTCGGCGTCTCGGCCAACCGAGCGGAAACCAGGCGTAGCGTACGCTTCAACTGTACTTGACCTGGTTAGCATTGGTCTTTTGACTCCTCCGTTCAAAGGGGCCCTTGCTAACCAAGTGATTACTCATGCCTGCCACCTGGAAATCCTTCGAAAGGTCCATTTGTCCTTAACTGCTCATTTCGATGATAAATCCGATTCCGCCCTGAATGCTTCATTTTGAGAATTCAAGGCGCATAAATAAAGCCACCATCTCAATATCCGAGCTTATATTCATTAAACGCGGCTTAATAGCCATACAAATCAACTCTACTATGTCCGGATCTGATACGGATATTTGGCAGTTACTTTTTCCACAAGATGAGAGGCTAACAAGTGTTAATTCGAATTGACGCCAAATGTTTTTAATTCCGTGCGGTATCGATAAATAAATACCCGGCCATTGTAATATTGCCAATCAATTCACGTACGTTGTTGACCTATTTTACTTTTGTACAGAATGACTTCAATTATAATTGGCACGGGAAGTTATATTCCTGATCTTGAAAGACAGAATTCGGATTTTTTAAACGCGGATTTTTTTGAAAGCAATGGAACCAGAGTCGGAAAACAGAATGAAACCATCATTGAAACGTTTTCAGAGATCACTGGCATTAAAGCGAGACGCTATGCGCGGGAAGATCAGCTAGCGTCCGACCTTGGATACTTTGCAGCCAAACAAGCCATTGAAACTGCCTCTATCGATAAAGAAACGCTTGACTACATTATCGTTGCTCACAACTTTGGCGATGTGGCGGTCAAAAGCAATCGCGTAAATATTGTTCCCTCACTTGCATCTAAAGTGAAAGCCTTACTTCAGATTCGGAACCCGGATTGTGTTGCTTATGATCTTCCCTTTGGGTGCCCGGGGTGGATTGAAGGGTTTATACAGGCGAACTATTTCATAAAGTCTGGTGATGCAAGGCGCTGCCTAATCATCGGAACCGAAACACTTTCGCGTGTGATTGATAACCACGACAGAGATTCAATGATATTTAGCGATGGTGCCGGAGCCATAATACTTGAAGGTTCTTACGATGCCTTCCGGGGAGTCTTATCACATAAAACTCAGACGCATGCTATCGAACACGCCAGCCTGTTAAGTATGGGACCCTCCAACAGCCCTGGGTATGAGACTACCTCGGACCTGTTCTTAAAGATGAATGGAAGAAAGGTTTATGAGTTTGCGCTGAGCCATGTGCCACTGGTAATCAAAGCCGCGCTTGAAAAAGCTGGTATACAGTTGAAAGACATTGCCAAAATACTTATCCATCAGGCAAATGAAAAGATGGATAATGCTATCGCTGAAAGGCTCTTTAAACTTTATGATTTGAGCCCTATACCCGAAGACATTATCCCAATGACGATCGGTTTCCTGGGAAACAGCTCTGTCGCAACGGTTCCAACAATGTTGGACTTGATTCTAAAGGACAAGCTCCAAAATCATAAAATCACAAAGGGTGATAAAGTTGTATTTGCGTCCGTTGGAGCGGGCATGAATATTAATGCGCTGGTATATCAGTTTTAAAAACAAATAGACCGCTCAACGAAAAGCGGTCTATCAAATGTTGTATAGAAACTTGTTATTTCACCAGCGTCACATTCACGGCATTCATTCCCTTTTTACCTTTTTCTTTATTGTACTCAACCTGATCGTTTTCACAAATCTGGTCAACCAACCCTGAAGAAGCAGCGGTGCCTGATAAACAATCTTCATCGCGCGTTCAGTCGGAGGAATTCGATGCCCTGCTCCTTCCCTATCATTGTCACCATCCTCATGACGTCACCCCAGAGTCCGTTCTTCCATTCGCTGCCTTCATATGACGTGTTCGCGATGAGTTGTTCCTTATGTGACAATAAATTCCCTTCAATCTGTCTGACGAGCGTCGACAGCTCCATCCGGATGTTTCTGACGCGGAGGAAATTCAAAAGCGCATACAAGTAGTACAGTGAGAACCAGGAAAACTCCGGGTCTGCGCTCATTCTCCCGATCGCCATTTTGCACTGCTCCAGAATAGCGGCATCCCGCTGATAGTGCTGTTCAACAAAATGAAAAGCCGCGAGTGGGTCCGTTGGAAGATTTGCCAGCGCAGGAGGGAAGTAATACCCTTCCTTTCCAAGAAGATATTCATACAGCTGATCTGCTTCCAACGCTTTCTCCAGTCGTTCCATCATGCGTTTTTACAAATGAAAAACTAAATCAGAGCATATCCTAGCCCTGCGGTCATCGTGATGTCGGGTCAACATCACAATATCTCCAGACCATTGATCCACTGTTGGACGTTGTAAGACGGCACCTTCGCTTTCAAAGATTCGATGGGCTCCCCTGTTCTCATCAGATAAGCCCGGATCCTTTTTATATTGTCAACATTATGCCTCACCGAAGGAAGCGTTACGTCGCGCAGGATCATCCATGCGTCGAATACCCCGGCATCTTCAACAGCTGCTTTCTGCAGGTCGTTCAAAAAGTTCTTTCCGGTAGCGCGTTTGAGGTCTTCTCGAATGGCGATCCGAAGCGAAGCTTCGAGGGATCCTATGCCTGACTCCAGTTGCTCAAACGGCGTGAATGCAGAAAGTCCGGCCAACCACTCGCGCTTCGCAGCATCACCGCCAGGCGACACCCTTGCCAGCTCAGCCCTCATAGCATCGACGCGAGACCCATTTTTACTCATGTAGTTACTAATGGTTTGCAGCGCCGGGATATCACCTTTGAGTATTGCGTCGTAGTCTTTGAC
>JBARAD010000341.1:0-12205 GCA_049791675.1 Chryseosolibacter sp. | reverse complement strand
TTACTGGACTTTGTTCATTACCGTTGCAGCGGAAATGTTCGGAACCAATCTTCGCGCGACAGTCGCCACGACAGTTCCTAACTTTGTGCGTGGAGCAGTGATCCCTATCACGATGCTTTTCCTCTACCTGCGCACGGACTGGGGCATCATCAACAGTGCCCTGATCCTTGCCGTACTGACAACTTCCATCGCGCTGATCTCTTTGTGGTCACTGAATGAGACTTTCCACAAAGATCTGAATTACAACGAAGACGTGTAACGCATCGTGGTCCGTCGTCCGTGGTCTGTGGTCCGTCGTCCGTCGTCAGTTTTTATAAAATTCGTAGTTCTCCTTCGTGATGATATCAATAGGCATGTAATCGATATTGGTGATGGGGATCTTCAGGATCAGGTAGTGATAGAGTGCCATGATGCCGCGGTAGCCTTGTTCTTCAGGCTTCTGGCAAATGAGAAAATTGATCATTCCTTTTTTGAGCGCCTCGATATTTTCATCGATATAGTCATAGCCGATCAGCAAAATATTTTTCAAGCCCTTCTTCTCCAGGAATTTCGCTACCGAGAAAACACGTGAGTTCGTTACAAAGATCGCTGTGATGTCCGGGTTGCGTTCAAATATCTCCGTGAGACTTTTTTCAACAGCCTTGTAATCGGTCTGGTTGATGTTCATTTCGATGATATTGGTCTTGATCTTCTTTTCCTTAAAATAACTTCTGAATCCTTCTTCCTTCCGCACTACGTGATGCTGGTTGTCAATTTCCTTCACGATGTTCACAACCAGTATCTTGCCCGTTTCCTGCCGGGAATAGCCCGCCAGACTCGCCGCCAGATAGCCGCTCTTGAAAAGCTCGGGGCCGATGTAGCACAAACTATCCTGTGCAGGAATGTCGGAATTGATAAAGACGTATGGGATCTTCAGCTCCTTGCATTTGTTGGTGAACTGAATGGACTCATCAATGAAGGAGGGCGCCAGTACGACGCCATCGATTTCACTGTCAAGGATGACCTTGGCTTTGGCCATGAACGACTTTTTATCGTTCTGGTCGAAGAAATAGCGTTCAACCTTGATACCGTACTGGTTGAGTTCGGATTCTGCGCGGTTGATACCATTCAGTGGCGCCTGCCAGTAGGCAGTTTCTTCGGATACTGCCGGTATCAATACGGCAAAATGATATACTTTTCCCGACGCCAGCCGGCGGGCAAGTATGTTCGGTCTGTAGTTCAGGCGTTTGATGATCTTTTGAATCTTCGCACGGGTTTCCTCCGAGACGCCGGTTCTGTTATGCAGCACCCGGTCTACCGTGGCAAGAGAAACATTTGCCAGTCTGGCGATCTCTTTCACGCCAATAGGTTCAGCATTACCACTACCGTTACTCTGGTTATTTGCCTTCATTTAAGCGGAGTTTCAGACAATTTAATTAAAATCACAATGGCTTCCACGGCAAAAGACAGGATGTTCATTACTCCCGCGGATAAAAGCTAACTGGCATTAAGATAAGGGAAAAAATATAATGCCGGATGGTATAGAGCGCTTGCAGCGAAAAAAGTTTTTCATTAACACGCCTTTAACTTCTGCTGATTCGCACGGTGTGTTGATCACGATCATGATGATACAAACAGGATGGTGATGTGAGGACGGTCCGAATTCATTTCATGGGTAATGCATCTTATGTTGTGGATCGTTGCCCGTGCGTGTATCATGCTTGCCTCAGGCATGCATTGTAAACAGCGCGCAGTGGGAGATTCCTTTTTCTGCGTTGATGGATGGTGATTTCTATTGATGTAAGGACGTAAATGAGGATGCTCTCAGGGTAATTTTAAAGTGGATGGGAAGGCGATTTTTGTCACAAAATCTGACTATTTTCGGGCACGTGCCCGCCGGACCGCCGTTCCTGTAGACATTGATCTGGCGATGGAATACTGCTAACCGATATCAACATTTTAAAGTGAACTAAGCATGAAAATCAAAACACGAAGGTTCTATTTCCTCAGCCTCTGTTGCTTGATTCCTGTAATCACGGGTGCGCAAAGCATCGACACCGATAAGATCAAAAAGATCAGGCTGGAAATGTATCCTGCCGGGGGATTGATCTGGAAAGATGAAACCGCGCAGAATACGAACTGGAACAAGATCACAGAGACGCCCGACGGGAAGATCTGGTTTTGCGGTGGCGACCACTGGGGCACGGATCAGATCACCGGACCCTGGAGTAAGGGTGAAAGCTATGAACGTCCATGGGGCTTTGGTAACACAACCGTATCCTACTATGATCCGAAGCTGAAAAAATCATTTGTCGCAAAAGACGATGAAAACAATTCCCTGGAGTTCGACCGGTCCAGCGCTATCTATTCCAACGCCGAAACACCGGGACATGGTAAAAGCCATTCCAATATCACCGCCGACTCCCGTGGAAGAATTTATTACGCTGGATATATGGGATTATCATACAACCACGAATACACGCGCGCGCACTATCCGAAAAGTTATGCGGGCGGCGCTTTGGTCCGTTATGATCCGGCGACAAAGGATGTCGATTACCTCGGAATACCGTATCCCAACGGGGGTATTGTGGGCGTTTACTACGATGAGAAACGGAACATTATCAACGGCATCACTGTTGACCGCGCAAAGTTCTTTCGCGTCAACCTTACTACCATGGAGCTCAATCACTATGAGTCCGTTGCCCGGATGAGCCGTGTGGAAGACAGGGTAAGGGAAATGATCATGGATAACGATGGCTTCTGCTATTTTGCCAATGACGTGGGCGGGCTCACCAGATTTGATCCGGATGCGGAGACATTTACCGACCTCGACATCACGCTTCCCGGAAAGCTGATGGACTTCCGCGCTTCTGTGGTCTCGAAGAAGAATATCATCTATGCCATATCAACTGACGGATTCGTTTGGAGCTTCGATCCGAAGACAAACAAGATCGAGGACTATGGCCACATCATCGGGATGCCGGAACAGGGACACTATACGCCCAACATTGCACTTGATGAAGAATGGGGGCGTCTGTATTTCATGGCGGGCAACCATGGCGGGAAGGTTCTCGAGAGCGCCCTGGAGATCCTTACCGTGCTCGATCTTAAAAAGAAGAAATTCCACTGGATCGGTCAGGTCGAAGGTGTGGAAGGATGTTTTGGCGCCTTGGTGGGAAAAGACCATACCGTTTATTTCAGCAGTTTCGGTCAGCTGTTTGAGAACAACAAGGTAGTAAAAGACAGTGAAGGTAAGGCCGTCACTCGCCCATACCTTATCCGTTATGAAGCGCCGCGGGATCTTGAATCACCCGGCAAAGCGCAAAGCGGAAGGTAAACGGCATCGTATTGAAGACAAGAACATTTCGAATCGATTGAACATGAACAATAGAAAGATCTTTTTTTGGTTGTTGATCCTGAATGTAACGGTAGCGCTGAGTGCTACCGTTGCTGTGGCGCAACGTGCCGGCGGCTTGCCTAAAAGCGCCATCAAGAAACGTGTACTGATCTCAGACGGGCCCAAGGGCCCCATTCGCGGCGGCGAGAGCGCCGTAACGGACATGGTTTTAATGAACAATGGCTGGGTGTATGGAAGCACAAAGGCTACCTGGGGAGCGGCGAACTGCCACCTCTTCCGCACCGATAGCGAAGACGTTGAGCATGTCTTGAACATCACTTCAAAGCTCGCGGGCCAGACGGCCATCAGCGACCTCGCCGTAGGTAAAGGTAACGTCCTCATCGGGGGTACCTCAACGTATGACGACACCTTTGACGACAAGAACAACCGGTATCCCGGCGGTCACCTCTTTTCTTTCGATCCCGCTTCCGGAAAATTCGAGGATCTCGGTATCATCGCGAAAGGTCAGGGCATCAACTGCGTCGCGGTGGATTCCGCGCGCGGCAAGGTCTACGGTGTGACGTATCCCGCTGGCCATTTATTTTCCTACGATACAAAATCGAAGACGGTAAAGGATTTCGGCGAAGTAATGACGCCCTGGAGGGTGAAGGATCTCGGACGCGTATCGTGGCGTGGTGTACCGAAAGTGCTGATGATCGACGATGCAGGTACCGTATATTACTCCACCTATTTCCGGAAGGACATCGCCTTTGTGAAAGAGGAACAGATGAAGGGCGGAACGAACACGTATTCATCCCTTTCAGGCGGACGTATTTATCGCCTGGCCTATGGAGAGGATGCTCCCGTTTTCACCGGTGCAGTGGTCCCGACTCAGACAGGAATGGACTCGGATCCGATCTATGAGAATGGGATCGCTTCCGCCATCCGCGCACGTGACGGTGGATTCTGGTGCGGGACGATCAACGATGGTTTTTTGTTCAAGTTCAACCCGTCTACCTCTACCGTTATCAACAAAGGAAAAGCCTTCCAGTACTGGAACTTAAAATCGCTTGCCTACGCGAGGGATGGCAAACTGTATATGCTCGGTGGACGTGACGAGGATAACGCGTGGATCCTCAGTTATGATCACGCTGCAGGCGCCCTCGAATGTGAAGGATGGCCCGAGAATACTGCACAATGCAGCGTCATCTGCGCCGATAAGAACGGGAGGATCATCATCGCCGAAAACCTGCGACACTCATTTATGTGGGTATACGATCCTGCCCCGGAAGTTGAATAATGTAATGCCGTACCGAGATTGACATTTCACTCCTCACCGTTGGGGGATGTTTATGCCGGAACCAGGAATTTACCAAACCTAAAGTACCTTTTCAAAATGTTTTCTCTATCCAACCTTCCTTTCATGAGGGCACCCAGAAGGCCATTGTTATTCATCGTCATCGTCGTATCGCTGGTGGCGATGAAAACGTTTGATGTTGACTGGCAAAAAGTACAGCAGTTAAAAGTCAAATATGTTTCTCTTGCAGCGGAGCATGCGATGGAAATGCAAAAGACCGACGGGGCTGAATCCGTTTCCATCGTGTTCCCGGATAAATTTTCCTCGACGGGCTCGATCTCCATCAGGAAGGGTGACAATGCACTTGCTGTCAACGTCAATGCGTCCCCCCGGATTTTCGGCAAGGACGCATCCGACAAAATTATTCTGCCACTCACCACACCCCGGGATCTGTTTTCAAAGTTCACAGGCGTGGCCGTTGTGGTGAAGACGGGTGAAGATACGTCTCCCGAAGTGCGTGCAGGGCTTACGCTGGTATCAACGGATGGAAGGAGGACACAGGTTCAACCCATTCTGCCAGTGCTCAGCGCATGGGATCAAACGACACATGAGTTATATTTTGATTGGTCGCTGCTTGATTTTAAAAATGCCGAAGACGCGATTGCTGTATTGAAAGATGTGGAGCGGCTCGAAATTACCTTCGCCTCCGTTCAACGCGCGCCGAAACGAGGTCCTTCCGGTGAGGCACGGCACGCAACCTTTACGTTGTCTGATCTCAGGTTTGTCGATTATCACAAGGGTTCCTTTGATCCCGGCCGGCGGTCGTTGAAATTTGATCAGACAAGCAGCAAATGGGTGCCGGGCGATCAGTTTGATCTCACGATCCAGCACCGCTTTCAGGAAGTCACGGGTATCGTTGCCTCCTATGGAAAGAAGGAAGGCGTGGATGCAGCCATTCATTCGCTCGATTACGCTGTGCGTACGCAGTGTTGGGACGGCTCTTTTCAGGACGGACGGAGAGGAGCCAATACGGTGGCCAGCGGTGAGTATACTTTTGGATTTACGCTCTACGGTTTGCTGCAGGGGTACAGGCACCTGGAGAAGATCAAGGATGCACGGTTGGATGAAACAATCGCGGTAGGCCCCGACCGGATGCGCCGCCGTGAATTCTATCAGCGCATGTTCTATCGCGGCGCCATGGCGCGCACCATTGCAACACCTTCGGCTTATCGCGACGATATTATCGGAGGCAACACGCTTGTGAACGGTGCAAACCGGGTGCTGGGATACGCGATCGCCATGCGCATGATCGCCGATGTCCTGACCGACCCGCAGCAGAAAAAGACCGTGATGGAGAAATTCGGTCCCATCATGAAGGAGATTGCGGATGCCCAGGGTGCGTTTTCAGGGGGCTTTCCCGTGTTGGGCGAAGGCGATAAATACAACGGCAAGGGTATCCATTACGACGCGGGCTATACGCGTACCCACATGGATTGGCTTGTGGTCGGCGCAAGACAAACAGGCGATCCGTTGCTTGTTCAGATCCTGAGAAAATATCAGACTGTCTTTGAGGCCGCCATGAATGAAGAAGGTATGGGTATCCTGCCGATGATCTCTGAACGCCATCAGGGAAATTCACCTGTAAGGATCATCCTGCCGGATGCAACGTACCAGATAGGATTAAAATACCAATTGCCCATCATCGCGCAATGGGGCTACAACGCGAGCCAGGCAGCGTGGGGTGATCCGGAAAAGCCCAGGGGAAACTTCTTTGCCAGCGGTTCCAACGCAAGAGGCTACACGCTCGGTGCCCACCACAGCATCCTGCTTGACGACATGGATGCCGATCCCGTACCGAAAGACCCGGGCTACCTGTTTCCGCGTCAGTTCCCGTTGTGGAGCACGCGCGCCTATTCAAAGGAAAATCAGCTGCAACGTACCAGCGTAATGACCTTCCATCCGGATGGAAGGCAAACCAGTGACTACCGGATTGAAGTGGGAGAATATCCCGTTACGGTAGGGATACCGGTGACGATAAGAAGTTCCGGGAAAGTCCGGGCTGTCGCACACGAACTTTCAGGATGGCCAAAGCTGCTGACGCAAAATGCGAAGATAAGGGTTGGCGGCGATGTGAAAGCAAAAGGCAGGATCGGCAAACCTCTCAAACTGAAGCTGGATAAAGAAACACGTATCGTCATCACCGGACCCAATACTGTCCTTCCGGCGGAATTCGGCGGCGAAAGTTTACCTTTTAAAGCTGAGTTTACGATCACGCCTGAAACGCCCGGTCAGACCGTTGAGCTGACGGTAATGGCGGGTACTGTTCCTTATACTTTTACACTGGAAGGTGAGTAGTGAGTAGTGAGTGGTGAGTGGTGAGTGGTGAGTGATGAATCTGTGACCCGTGAATGGGGGCGTGCGTTAAGAACGGGCTGCATTCCATCGCTTATTGTGAGTGGTGAGTGGTAAATAGTAAGTGGTCTCATGACACATTAAGCCTTGCTTACAATAAACGGTCCGGGCAGGCGATAATTCTGTTCGGGAATTGTTCTCGATCTCTTTCCATTGGATGCGCGGAAGCGATAATCGTTCTTCGCATCTTTCAGGGTTGTTCTGAAAATGAACTTTACCGGCTTACTGTAATCTGCGCCTGGCGGGGCGGTCATCTCATATGCTTTCTTATTGATGACCACTTCCACTTTTTCAGGTGGCAATTGGTGAATATCATAGTAGTAAACGGAATACGTCAATGATGTACCCTTCTCACCGCAGTTGCGATCAACATCGCCGGCCATCAGGTACGGCGCCACGACCTGGGAAGGAATGCCGTAAAATTCCCCGTAGCTTCTTGCGATGAGTTCACCGTCCTGCAATACATCCTCATGTCTTCTGTATACGTTCTGATCGGTTTTCAGATATCCTTTGGTGAAGATAAAATCGCTGTGTGAGCTATACGTGATCGCACCGGGAAATACGTTAATGAAGTGGTGATTCATGTACGTATTTGCCCGCTTCAGCGGAGGGTCTTCAATTCTCCAGGAAAGCCTGTTCCTCAGGATTCCAAGCAATTCCCTTTCCTTTTGCAGGTTCTCCGGCGCGCAGTCTTCGGGACGGAAGTGACATTGCCAGTAACAGGTGGCGTGAAATTTAAACGATACGTCCGGGTTGAAACCCTCCGCCTTCATTTTTTTCCAGAAGTCCTGCATCAATTTTATTTCGTGGTATGCAGGCTCATGATGCCACGCGGAGGTGACATACACGAATTCGGAATTATCCGGTTTCAGCGGGAAGTTTGTTGCTCCCATGGCTACTCCGTCAACCGAGAAAACGGGGAAGATGACAAAGACCATTTTCTTGAGCATCTCCCTGGCCACAGGATCGTCTGACAGAATAAAGTTCATCAATCCTTCAACGGCCCATGAACTTCCGGCTTCATAGGAATCCTCTCTTGAGATGAGAAAGAATTTCTTCTTATCCTGATCGGGAACAGAATGGTCTGTGATCTTGAAAAAGGTGAGGGGAAGATTCCTGAATTTCGAATAACCAATGTTGTCTACCTTCACCCGCTTATCCGACTTCAGTCTGTTCGCGAGTTCTGCCATGCGCGTGTTTGACCACGGCGCGCAATACGTAACATGTGCTTCATCTTCCCTGAACGTATGCCTGAGGGTTTGTATGAAGTTACCGGCGTTGTTTGCCGGATCTTTCAGCACGAAATTCACATCCTTGACAATTTCATATCCTTCGCCGTCATAGGTGATCATGGCGGTATTATTGCCCTGGCCTCCGAAATTGCTGCTTACCGGCGCATTGTTGATCCACTCGATGACCATTGTGATGGTCTTATGCCTGACGCCTTTGATCTTAAAGGAGAACCACGTGTCTTTATGCCGGCTGACCGGACCAACGGAAATGGTATTGCCATCGATACGGTGGATACCCAGGTTGCCATTCTCAAAGTTGAAATCTATTGATAATGCCGATGGCTTTCCATCCGGATGCATGATCTCCGATCCAGTACCTTCCGTAAACACCTTTGCCTGCAGAACAAGCGGAAGGGTGAACGCCGCGGTTGCACAGGCAGACCGTTTGATAAAATTTCTTCGGGAGGAATATTCCGTTGCTTCCATAATGAAGAGGATGAATGTTGTATTTACGTTTAAAAATTTTCTTCGGCTGTCAACGGGGGATTAAAGATGTTTCCCGAAAAACCTGAAGATGCTTTCGTTTTCAAATTCATGGCCATCGGGATGTGTCTTGAACTCGAACCTGTCTGAGATCCCTAACTTTTCATAAAAGGCCGAAGCTCTTTCGGCTTCTTTCCTGGCGCCTTCCATGCTGAACAGTTCGTCCTTCTCACCCAGCTGTACCAGGCAGGGGCGTGGGCAGATAAGGCCAATTGCCTGGAAATGGCCGGGACCGTTGAATAACGATCTGTCAGGTGCAACTTTGGAGTCATCGGCAACGGCATTTTTCAACAATGTTTCGCTGTCGCGGAAATATGCTGAAGGAACTGCCACCTTGATCGCAGGCCAAAGCGCCGCTGTATACATCGTAAAAAATCCGCCCCATGAAAGTCCGGTCATACCCAGGCGGTTGGCGTCAATTTCAGGACGGCTTTTTATCAGCGCCCTGGTACTTTCAATGATCTTGTAAATCTCGACACCGATGATGCTGGTCCTGGCCATCTTTAATTTCCGGTCGATCAGCTCGCGGCTTGCGCCGGGGATATTGGGGTCGCCTCCATACGCGCTCAGCATGGTGAGGGCAGGGGCCCAGACAATATATCCTCGTTTTACAGCTTCCGGTCCGAACGAGTGATAGTTGATGCGCGTGTCGAAGTCTACGATGGCCTCAGGATTTCCGCCGCCGCCATGTTGTGCGATGATGATGGGGGCCTTGTCCCTGAGTTTTTTCGGCACCATGTAAATGCCGTATGCGTGAACATCGTCCATTACTTCTACCCACACGCGGAAGATCGTGGCATGTTTATCTTCACCAACCTTTTCGAATTTGGTTATTTTTCCTTCTTTGGCACCGGGCGGATTACAACCATAGTAGTCGCTGAGGTTCTTTCGGTACGGATACAATGAATTCTCATAATCTTCGGCGCTGAAAAAATCAGGATTAAAGGATGTGAGTGACCTTTGAACGCCCTCCTGCAGGATCCTGTCTGCATAGGCCTTCATCTCCAGGTGCTGCTCCTTCCGTATGGGAAATGAATTGGAAAATTTTTCCCGGTACTGGTCCGCCGTCTGCTGTCCGAACGCATTCAAGACACCCATCAGTAAAAGGCCTGTTGTTAACTTTATCGTGCTCATTTTTTATCCTTGTATCCCTGACTATTTTCCCGGAGACGTTCTGCTATTTCAATGATTTATCGCCCTTCAGGTGCGTATCGAACCAGCGGAGCATTTCAATCTTCATTTCATCCGTGAAGACGTGGCCTGTGTTCGGGTAGATGATGCTTTTGAAATTGTCATTTTCCTTATACAGTGAATACACGGTATCGAGTTTTTTCTCCAGTGTATGCATGCCGCTCAGCGGGGAACCTTTATCGCTGTCACCTGTGAGCACAAGGAATGGACGGGGGGCAATGAGGCCCATCACGGCTTCGGTATCGAAATGGTTAAGCATGCCGGGAACAAAGTAATATATACCGTGGGCGCTGAGTTCGCGCTGTTCAATCAATTCCTTATAGCGCGTAAAACACGCAATGCCGACCACGGTCTTGACGCGTTCATCCAACGCTGCGAGCCACCACGCGCGTGTGCTGCCCATGCTCATTCCTTCTGCACCGATCCGGGTAGCGTCTATTTCAGGACGTGTTTCCAGGTAGTCAAGTGCGATCTGTTCATCGCGGAGTTGCATCCCCCAAAGTGAACGCCCGAACCACAGGTTGATCTTGAATTGTGACAACTCCTGGTCTACACTCCGGTTTTGCATTTCCGCCGTCCCCGCCGGACCCGTGCCTTTTCTCTCACCATTGAAATAACTGTCAATGGCCATGACGGCGTATCCGTTCGAAGTCAGCAGCGCCATGACATTCTGATGGGTGCTTGGATCGGAGCCGAAGACATTGTCCTTGCTGCTGCTATGCCCGTGCATGCCCAGCACGACAGGTACTTTACCCTTCACGCCCGCGGGGATGGCGAGGTATCCGGGAATCCACCCGTCAACTCCGTTATCAATCAAGAACTTTTCAAAGATGTAGCCGTTCCTGTTTTCCCGGAGCAGCGTTTTGACTTTTAACTGTTTCGGTCGCGCGGGAATATCGCCCAGAAGTTCTTCCAGGGTACCCCGCACTTTCAATCGTTCCTTCTTCCAGGAATTCACATCCGCCGGAAACTGATAATCCGGGAAGTTCCATTGTTGGTAATGCTCAGGAACGCCTTCAAAGGGCTCCTGCCAGAAATCCGCGCTTGATTTTTCCTGGGCATGCAGGGCGATGGTTGCCATGATGCCAAAACACATTGCCAGTGCCCGTGATCGTTTTTTCATAATCTTGAATATTCAAATTCTGAATGTTGAATTTGTCTTTCGCAGAAAGATACAACGCAAGTGAGCATGCGTATTGTCCGCTCGTGGATTAATAGCGTTTTCGGACACGGATCAGGTATGGACCCGTCCGTAGCTTGGAAATCAGTATTCAGAAGATATTTAATCTTTGATGCAGCGTACAGACAGTCCGTTCGCCTTTGAATAGTTTGTTCTGTAAACGTAGTACGGACTTTGATCGATGACGCGATACCAGGCCAGCTCCGGATCCTGCTCTGTTGTGGTCCACCAGTATCCGGCCTGTTGACCATAGTCGAATTCGCCGCGAAGGTTACGGCTTCCGCCTGGCAGCCCGCTGAATCCGCTTTCGTTTGTACCGTTGCCTTTTTCATTCCATCCTGCAGGGCTTTTCATTTTCGTGCCTGCTGCATCTTCACCGCCGAGATAATCCGTTACCAGTCGCCATTCAGTATCGGACGCGACGTGCCAACCCTCAGGCGCCAGGCCGCGGGTATCGGTCACAGCATACCAGTTATACAATCTGCCGTACTGCCTGCCATTGTCGGCATTGTTCTCATAAAAGCACCACGCAGGCTTGCCTTCCTTTCCCGCCTGCACCCAGGCTTCCGCTGTGGCAGCATGTGGTATAGCATCCCCGTTTCGAAAATACGCGGTGTTCAGATTTTCCGCCATCCAGACCTGGTTTCCGATCTTGGTGTTTTTGAAACCTGCTTGTGCGTGCGCCACCGCGCCTGCAAAAAATACAAACAACGCTAGCATCGCTCCTGATTTCCTGATCTTACTGTCCATATGTCCAATATTTAGGTATAAGCGTATCTACGGTACCGGTTTTCGCTGACGCCGCACCGTTGGGACGAATATTATCCGTCCCAACCCAGCCAGCCGGCGCACTGCTTACTGCTCACTGATTACTGATTACTGATTACCCATCCAAGGCACTCTTTATTTAATTGTTATGGGATACTCCCTATAGCCACCGGCCTGTGTCCAGCGGATGCGGAAGTCACCTTTGTACTGCTTTTTGGTCTGAGGTTCCTTCCCGTCCCATTCGAGGAGGTTCTTTTCCTTTGTGC
>JBARAD010000340.1:0-5081 GCA_049791675.1 Chryseosolibacter sp. | reverse complement strand
GCAAGAAAATGTCTTGAAGAAATTGCACGAAAAGAATCTGGAAGAGCCTGGTTATTATTCACACGATTTAATAAAATCGTATGAAGCCAACATAGGGTGTTTCCGTTTTAGACCAGAGGAAGTCGGAGCCGCAAGCGGGGCAGACGCCTTCCCTGCAGATTTTCACTATTGCGAAGAGTACGGTCAGAGAATCGAAGTCGCCGTTGAATTCGGAATTGAAACCTACCAAATGCTATATGTCTAGCCAAAACCACCATATAAGCGCATAATCTAGACCCATACCTAGACCCCTAAACGAAAAAACCCCTATTCGGGGTCATTTCTCACATTATACGAGGTCTCGAGCGGATTCGAACCGCTGTAGAAGCTTTTGCAGAGCTCTGCCTAGCCGCTCGGCCACGAGACCCTTTATGTTTAAGATTGAAAATTTAAGATTTAAGATTTGGCGACCCCCAGTCCTCCCGTGGACCCCCTAATCTTGAATTTTAAATCTTAAATTTTGAATTCAAATTACAGCAACAAAACTAAAAAAAAGCCTTGTCATTACAACCTTTATAAAAAAGAAAGGTGACTGAATCCAGCCACCTTTCCCTATGGTTTGATTATTCAGACTTGTCCTTGTCCTCACCGCCACCAGACATCTTCTCCTTCAGCGCGCTGAGCGCTTCCAGATCGCCTAATGTGGATTTCTCGGATTGCTGATTGATGTTCTGGATAGACTTGCCTTTCGCCGGAGGAGCCTTTCTTCCTCCCTTCGCAGCTGCGGCAACTTCCTCCTCGACAGACCACATCGCCTTGTGCGACAATACGATCCTTCTGTCATCCTTCGAGAACTCCTGTACCTTGAAGTCGAGTGAATCACCAACCTCTGCCCTGGAATTATCTTCCCGCTGCAGATTCTTGGCCGACACAAATCCTTCAATACCGTAAGGAAGTTCCAGCACAGCACCCTTGTCGTTCTTGCTGTTGATGGTAGCCTTGTGTACGGATCCGATGGTAAATACGGTCTCGAAAGTATCCCAGGGGTTTTCTTCGAGATGCTTGTGGCTCAGGGCCAGTCTGCGGTTCGACGCATCCAGCTCCAGTACCTGTACTTCCATCGTATCGCCAACCTTCACGAATTCGGAAGGATGCTTGATCTTCTTGGTCCAGCTCAGGTCTGATACGTGCACGAGGCCGTCGATACCTTCCTCCAGCTCGATGAAGAGACCGAAGTTCGTAAGGTTGCGAACGATACCTTTATGCTTCGTTCCCACAGCGTACTTGGTGAGAACATCCTGTCTTGTCCAGGGATCTTCGGTGAGTTGCTTGATGCCGAGTGACATCTTGCGCTCGTCGCGGTCGAGTGTCAGCACAACAGCCTGCACCTCGTCGCCCACCTTCAGGAAGTCCTGAGGATTGCGCAGATGCTGTGACCAGCTCATTTCACTTACGTGGATAAGGCCTTCAACGCCTGATTGCAGTTCGAGGAATGCTCCGTAGTCTGCAACGTTGACGATCCTGCCTTTCACTTTCGATCCAACCTGGATCTCGGCAGGCAGTGAATCCCACGGATGTGGTGTGAGCTGCTTCATGCCGAGGGAGATACGCTTCTTGTCTCCGTCGAAGTCGAGCACAACCACCTTTACAGTCTGGTCAAGCTTCAATACTTCTTCCGGATGGTTGATACGTCCCCATGAAATATCGGTGATGTGGAGAAGACCGTCTACGCCGCCAAGGTCAATGAACACACCGAAGTTGGTCATGTTCTTGATAACGCCTTCCAGCACCTGACCTTTTTCGAGGTTCGTGAGGATGGCTGCCTTCTGCTGCTCGAGATCTTTCTCGATGAGTACTTTATGCGATACAACAACGTTGTCGTTGGTGTAATTGATCTTTACTACTTTTACTTCAATTGACTTATTCACATAGATATCGAAGTCGCGGATAGGCTTCACGTCGATCTGCGAACCGGGAAGGAACGCCTCAATGCCAAACACATCCACGATCAGACCACCCTTGGTTCTGCGTTTCACAAAACCTTCGATGACCTCATCCTTATCCAGCGCTTTCTGAACATACTCCCAGCCCTTCACAAGCTTCGCCTTTCTGCGGCTGAGTACCAGCTGACCCATGGCGTCTTCACGCTCTTCAATGAACAGGTCAACCGTTTCGCCGATCTTCAGATTCGGCATGTCCTTGAATTCCGCGAGGGGAACAAGGCCATCTGACTTAAATCCTATGTTGAGGATTACATCGCGGTCGTTGATGCCGACAACAATACCCTCGACAACAGTTCCGGAATCAACCGTAGTCACTGTGCCGGAGTACATGTTCTGCATCTCCTTGCGCTTGTCGCTTGAGTACCCTTCTCCGAAACCTTTGCTTTCGAAGGCATCCCAGTCGAATTCTCCGGGCACCTGCTTGGCGTAAAGGGATTTTCTCAATTCTGTTACCGGAATCGCTTCAGTGGTGATCTCGTCTTCTTCGCGGTTGCGTCGCGCTTCTTCCATCAGATCTTCATCTTCTGAATCAGCTTTCGGGCCTTTTGATTTTCCGGGAGTTCCAGAACCTGCGGCTCCCACGGCTCTTCTGGGTCTGGGTTCAGACCCTTTTTGTGCTTTTGCCATAAATTAATCTCTCGCCCTGTTTACATGCAACAGGCGGGCAGGCTGCTGCAAATTTGGTTTGAAATGCTTCTCCGGTCTAAAAACCAAAAAAGCCCCGTTTGTTTAAGCGGGGCTGCAAAAGTACGAATTTTTCTTAATATGCTATTGATCCTGGAAAGAATCAACCCTCAGGGTACCGAGGGCATATTCCATCAACATCTGCTGGAAAAGCAAGGTTACTTCTGCCTGGGCCTTTGAAGCGGCCGCCTGCACATACGTCTGGTTTGCCTGCGCCAGCGCCACCTGGCTGGCGACTCCCAGGATGAAGCTTTCCTGCTGCGTGCGCAAAGCCAGCTCACCGGCCTGCGACTGCACCTGGCTGGCCCGGTAAGACTCCATCGCAGTCAGATAGTTGTTGTAGGTGCGCTTTACATCGATCTTGATCCGCTTTTCAACGTTATCCCGCTGCAGCTTCGCGTTTTCGTACAGTACTTTATTAAAAACACGGTTGGTTCTCGTCACCATGCGATCGAACAGGGGAATGGTGACATTCACGCCATACGAAATACTCGGAAAAACCGTCTTGAACTGGTTGCCGAAATTGCCGTACAACGGGTCGCCCTTCAGCGTGGAAATATACTGGGAGCCATAAGAAGCGAACAAGGCGATATTGGGCATGAAACCATTCGCGGAAGCTTTGTAGGCATACAGGTTGGCTTTTGCCTGATACTCCGCCTGCTTGAGGTCCTCGCGGTTGGCCACGGCCACGGCGTACAAACTATCCAGGCTCATTGCCTGGATGTCCATGGTATTTTCGATGGAAGGGAACTCGAGCAGAAACGGCACTTCCGGATCGAGTTGCAATGTCTGCGACAGGAATGCCTTGTCATTTTCAAGGGTCACCTTTGCCTGAAGCGCTGTCACCTCAAGGTTGCGGACCTGCGCATCCTGGGTATACATGTCGGCCTCCGCCCTGGCCCCCAGGTTAACCTGCTCGCTTAACTGATTCAATATGACACGCTGCACGCGGTGGGCCTCATTTGCGATCCGCAGCAGTTCCTGGTCCAGCAGCACCTGCAGATATTGAGTGGTGACGGTGTAGACCACCTCCTGCTCCGTGCGTTTTACGAGCGACGTCTGCGCGCGGAAAAGGTTACTCGTCTGGTTGAGGGTATGGATACGGTTGAATCCGTTAAAGATCGTCATGCCGGCCTGTAGGTTAGCATTGACGTTGTCAACACTCAGGTCCATGAGTTCTCCACCGTCGGGGTTCGGCTGCTGACCGTCGGTGTGGGCTGCCGAGCCCTGAATGGATACACCCGGCAGAAAGGCGGTGATGCTTTGATTCTTCTGAACCTGGCGGGCGAGCAGATTATTTTTTTCCTGGTTCAGCAACAGGTTATTCTTCAGCGCGATCGTGACCGCCTCCCTGTACGTCAACAGGAAGGTGTCAGCTGCTTGCTGGGCTTGTAAATAGCTTGCGCTGCTCATGATGAAAACAGCGGCGATAATCAGTTGTCTCATTGCGTATTGTTAAACTCTTTCCAGTACTGCCGTATCTTCTACCACCGCGCCGTCGGCGACCCGCACGATGCGCTTTCCATACCGGGCGTTCTCTTCGGAATGGGTGACCTGAATGATCGTGATCCCTTCATCATTCAACTTCTGGAATATTTCCATGATCTGTTTGCCCTGATCGGAATGGAGGTTTCCTGTGGGTTCGTCGGCAAGCAACAGCTTCGGCTGACCGACGATGGCGCGGGCAATGCCCACCAGCTGTTGTTGTCCGCCGCTGAGCTGCTCGGGGAAAAGATCTTTCTTGGCCACCATGTTGAAGCGGTCCAGTAATTCCGCGACCATACTCTTCCGCTGGCTGCCTCCTACTCCCTTGTATAAAAGTGGCGTTTCAATGTTTTCGTATACCGTCAGCTCGTCAATGAGATGATAGGCCTGGAAGATGAATCCGATATAGTTCTTGTGCATTTCGGACTTCTGCTTCTCCTTCATGCGATGCACGGGTTCGTCGAAGAAGAAATATTCCCCCGCCGAGGGCTCGTCCAGCATGCCGATGATGTTCATCAGCGAAGACTTTCCCGCGCCACTGGGTCCCATGATGGTGAGAAATTCCCCCTGCCGCACGTCAAGGTTCACACCTTTTAATATAAACGTGCGCTGAAATCTCGAATCGATGTACTTGTCGACATCCCGTAATTTGATCATGGTATAGTGGTTAAAGTTGGTTTCTATATCCTCCACGGCCCGGAGCATCACCCCGAAGCCAATAATGGTGCCAATGGGAATTTCTGCATTTGTCCCCGGATTTTCAGGTTTCTCCATCAATAAATGCGTTCGCTTCTGAAAATAGGTGTCCGGAAACGGGCTGTTTCAGGTATTAGGAATTAGGTATTAGGCATTAGGCATTAGGAATTAGGAATTAGGAATTAGGAATCAATGTCGTTTAGTTAGCCTTAAAGTGGCTTATAGCTCATGTGA
>JBARAD010000339.1:0-17946 GCA_049791675.1 Chryseosolibacter sp. | reverse complement strand
CTTCTACACCCTGGGCTGTTATATTTCACCCCTTCAGGGCGGCACGAAGTAGTTTTCCCCGGGTCATCTCTGATGCGATACACGCAACTTGGACACGGACTCAACTCACCACTCACCACTCACCACTCACCTCTCACAATTCACGACTCACGCACTCACCACTCATCTCTGATCCGATACACGCAACTTGGACACGGGCTCAACTCACCACTCACGCACGCCCTGCTACGAAAAGCACAAAGCTCAGCCAGCACGCCCCCATTCACGACTCACGATTCACGGATCACAGCTGCGCGCGGAATTTGTTCAGAGACCACCCTGCGCTCAGATATTGAGAACCCTCCAGGAATTCTTGAACCATCTCTTCAATCTTAAATTTTAAACTTTGAATTTTCCCTCATACAGGACTCAAGACCAAACGCAAAGCTGCCATCTCTTCAATCTTAAATTTTGAACTTTGAATCTTAAATCCTCCCTCCTACGTGACCCCTAATTCCTATTCCTAATTCCTAATTCCTAATTCCCAATGCCTAATGCCTAATGCCCAATGCCTAATCTATCGACTAAATTACTATCTTTATCAGTCGTACCTAATCCTTAACTGAATGGTTGTCCCGCCAACCTCTGTGGTGTTGATCGTGATGAGAAAAGCCAGGACTATTGCGCTGAATGCTGCGCTGCTGCTTTTTGTACAACTCATTGTTAATCTTGATGTTAATTATCATCTGTTCGCGCAACGGATTAATACAGACAGCCTTCAGATCATCCTCTCGGCCCAGCCGAAAAGCGAACAGCTCCGGACCTTCCGGATGCTCGCCAATGCATTCCGGGACGCAAATCCGAAACGGGCAATTGGTGTTGCGATCCGGGCGCTGCAGGTGGCGAAGGAAGTTGATGCCCGCCCCGATATTATTCATTTCGAATTGATGCTGGGAAGTCTTTATACGCAATCGGGGGCGGATACCCTCGCCCTCCGGTACCTCCAGGAGGGTCTTGACCAGGCCATCGCACAGGAGAACGATTCCCTGGTCGCCAAAGGCTCGCTGGAGCTGGCGCGATACTACCTGAGTGTCGAAAACCCCAGGAGCGCCATCACATCCCTTGACAAGGCCATGGAACTTACGGATGAACGAAAGGAACCCGGTCTCGCGGCCCGCGTAAACACGGCGATGGCCGACGCGTACAGGTCATTGGGAATTTATCAGCAAGCCACGGACTACTACCTGAAAGCATTGCGCCTGACCGAGGCGTTGCGCGATGTCCTGGCAACGGCTGAATTGTACAACAGCATCGGAACCGTCTACATGCGCACCGGAGACTATTCACATGCCCTTGACTATTTCGACCGTGCGCTGCAGATTTACGAGACACATCAAGATGCCGGTGGTGTCGTCGCCAGCCTGCTGAACAAGGGGGTGATCTACCAGAAACAGAACAAGTATCAGGAGGCGATCGACATTTACTTTCAGGTTCTGCCCAGGACCAGGGAACTGAAAAATGTCGAGAAAGAAGCGGTGGTCACCGGTAACATCGGCAGCACGATGGCCTCGCAGGGGAAACTGAAAGAAGGTCTGGTCTATTTGGAACAAGCCCTCGCTTTGAAGAAGGCATCGGGAAATTTCAAGCGTACGCTGCACACGCTGAACGACATCGCGAATGTTAAGCTACAACTAAACGATGCCGCCGGAGCAAAGGCCGCCGCGGAAGAGGTTATCCGGCTCGCGCCGAAATACGAAGGTTGGGATCAGTTGCGTTACGGATACCTGAACCTGTCGAAGAGCTATGCGCAGCTTTCCGACTACAGGTATGCGCATCACTATCTGGAAAAACACAATGCATTAAATGACAGTCTCTTCGGCATACAAAAGGCGCAGCAGATCAACGCGCTGCAGATACAGTATGACACTGAAAAGAAGGATATGGCCATCCGTTCCCTGCAGCAGGAGAAACAGATCGCCAATGCCCAGCGCAATAATTATATCCTGGGGGCTGCGGTACTCTTGCTGATCGTGGCCGGATTGTATGTGAACCAGCGCCTGAAGACAAAACGCAACCTGCAACTGCTTGAAAAAGAGCGGGAAGTTGATCGTTTGAAGTCAGACTTCTTTGCCAACATCTCCCACGAGTTCCGCACCCCGCTGTCCCTGATCCTTGGCCCGCTGGACACGATGCTCGGAAAAGTACAGGATACCCATCAACGCTTCCAGCTGGAGCTCATGAAAAAGAGTGCCTCCAGGCTCCTGCGTCTGATCAATCAGATCCTTGAGCTTTCCAAACTTCAGTTCAGTAAACCGGAACTGAAAGCTACGGCGGTAAACAGTGTTGATCTGATCCGCGGCGTAACGGCAACATTTCAGTCACTGGCCGACGCCCGCGGAATTGCGCTGGAATTTGAATCCGACGGTGAGGAGATCCCCTTGTATTGCGACCAGGAACAGATCGAAACAGTCTGTATCAACCTGGTATCGAACGCCTTTAAATTTACCGACACCTCCGGAAGGATCACGGTACGGGTACTGCGTGTCCCTGCGGACCCCAAGCACCCTGATGGCGCGATGGAATTCGAGGTGTCCGACAACGGCATCGGCATCCCGCAGGAACATGTGCGCCATATATTCGACCGCTTTTACCGGGCGGGAAGTGCTTCTGAAAAGCAATACGAAGGAACCGGTATCGGCCTTGCCCTCACCAAAGAACTGGTCGAACTCCACCATGGAACGATTGCCGTTCAAAGCGAACTGGGGAAAGGTACAACCGTAACGGTCCGGCTACCGCTCGGGAGGTCGCACCTGCGTGAAGATCAGATCGTCAGCAAGACAATACAAAGCCATGCGCAGCCTCCGGCAATGGCGGACATGCTGTCCGTTCATTCCGCGGCTGGGGATATGGATGTAGCGGAGGTGAATGGTACTGAAAAGTCTCTCATCCTGCTCATGGATGATAACGAGGATGTCAGAAGCTACGTCAAATCAATTCTTGACGACGGGTACATCCTGCTGGAAGCGCCCAACGGCGAAGAAGGCGTCAGGATGGCCAAAGCTTTTATCCCCGACCTGATCATCAGCGATGTCATGATGCCGGTCATGGACGGATACGAGGCCTGCAAAAGGTTGAAAAAGGATGAAAAGACTTCCCACATTCCCGTGATCCTGCTCACTGCCAAATCTTCCGTGACCAGCAGGCTGGAAGGGCTGGAGACAGAAGCGGATCTCTATCTGAGCAAACCCTTTGTACCGCAGGAGCTATTGCTTTGCATGCACAATCTCATTCAGTCCCGGAAAAAACTCAGGGAACGCTACAACAGACAGGTGGTCTTGAAGCCTGTGGATATTTCGATCAACTCCACGGATGAATTGTTCCTGCAGCGGTTGATGAAGATATTGGAAGCCAATTACGGGGACGAATCCTTCAGCGTGGAGCAGTTGAGTGCCGAGATCGGCATGAGCCGGTCACAGCTTCACCGCAAACTGCAGGCGCTCACCAATGAATCGACAAGCCAGTTTATCCGTACTTTCCGTCTTCAGCGCGCGATGGAGTTACTGAAGAAGAACCATGCTTCCATTTCGGAGATCGCATTTAAGGTAGGATTCGCCAGTCCACCGTATTTTAACCGGTGCTTTTTGCAACACTATGGCTGTACGCCCTCCGCGGTCATCGAAAAGTCCACCAGCGCCACCCCCTGATTCCTGCCAGGGCCAACCAAAAACCAATCCCCCTCCCTCCCAATCCCTGAAAAGATCCCTTTTGCAACATAAGTACAAGCCTTTGCAACATTTGTGCAAGCCGTTTCTGCCGCTGATGGTGATTTTTGTAAAGTGCCCCGGTAAGGTCAAGACCTCAAACCGGGCCTTTAGAAAAAACCATAAGCCTCATGAAAACCAAATTCATTTTCCTGATCCTCTTTCTGGCCAGCCAGGCCATTTTCGCTCAGACCAACCCCGGTATTGCCGTGCAGGGTATCGCCCGGGATGCCGACAAGGCTGCGCTGGTAGATGAGCCGCTGACTTTCGTTTTTGAGATCCAGGATGCATCCGGAGGTACTTCTTATTACAAAGAGGATGTGAACATCAAGACCGATCCTTATGGTGTTTTTTCGCACATCATCGGCACGGGCAACGTGCTGGCCGGCAGCGGGAACTTCAATGAGGTCCCGTTCAGCCAGAAGCACATGAAGCTTATCATTACTGTAAAATACAATGGTAGCGATATTGTCATCTCCAATTCGCCCTTCCAATATTCCCCTTACGCCAAAAGCGCCGAGAACGGTGTGCCTACTGGTACCATCGTGGCGTTTGCCGGGGCCGAGGCCAATATTCCCAAAGGCTGGACCCTGTGTGACGGCAGGGCGCTGAATACCGTGAACGGATCTCAGAACCTCATCAACCTGATCGGCAGCAATGCCCCGGACCTGCGCGGGATGTTCCTGCGCGGAACGGGAACAAGTCCTGTTAACGGACAGGCTGGTCCCGCACTGCGCGCAACACAGCAGGATGCTTTTGAAAGCCACACCCACGGTCATAACATATCAACCGCTTCTGCCGGCAGCCACTCCCATACCTATTGGGACAGCAGCATCGATGAATCCAGTGGCAGCGGAGATTATGCCGATGGCGATGGCACCGGCGGCCAGGATCCGGGCCGGACCACTTCCTCGGAAGGAGCGCACACCCATACCATCAATGGTGGCGTATTGAACACGGGTGACACGGAAACACGGCCCGTGAACTATGGTGTCAACTATATCATCAAACTATAACCGCTTTAACCAAAGCAAGATGAAAAGAATATTTTTCACGCTGTGCCTGTGGCTGACGGTGAGTTGGTTATGGGCGCAGCAAAAATCCAATCCCCAGATTTTCACGGGCAATGCCGCCGTGCAGGAAAAATCCCTGGAGACGGATCCGGAAGTACAGGGTGCGCATCTGTATCTGCAGGTAGGCGGTCCGATTCCTTATGCCCACAAGGTGCTGCCCGATGGTAATACGATTTCCATCCGTTTTCCATGGGACGTTCCCTATATCCCCCTGACTTTTGACGAGCTGTATTTTGAGGTGTCGAAGGGCTACTTCAGTGAAAAAGTATTGCTTAACTGGACGGTCCAGGCGAATGCGAATAAAATTGACAGGATCAAGATCTACCGGCGCGTATTTAAACAAACCAATACAAACGATCAGGACAACTACGTTGTGATTGCCACACTCTCCAGCGATTCATACAGTTATGAGGATACGAACACGCAGGGAGGTGTGTTGTACGAATATAAAGTGGAGGCGATCGGCGTTTCTTCCATTCCCAAAGAATATGTGACGTACATTACCGGCGTAGGCTTCCGCAATCCCACGGGAGTGATCACCGGAAACATCAGCTATGACGGGGGCAGTCCTGTAAAGGATGTTGTTGTGCGGGCGGATCCCGACGGCGCGGACCAGGCAGTGGGAAGCAGTCTCCTGTTCTCGGATAACAGTTCGCTCTCCATTCCGTTGAGGAATAAAGAACTGAGCAATGCCATTACGCTGCAGGCTTGGGTGAAGCTGGAAGAAAACAGCGCGGCATCCTTGTTTACATTGCAGAACAATCAGAACACCACGGATGAGGTCCAGGTGTCGTATGCGACTACTTCCAATAGCCTTGCCGTTACAGTGGCCCTGACCTCAGGTCCATCAAGAATCTTTACCATCAGCGACTACTATCCCTCGGGGAATGTGGATGGCCGTGGCGATGACCTGTTCAATGCATTCAAGGATGCAACGGTACCTCAGCATGATTTTTCGCAGAACTTCGTTCATGTGACCCTTGTACTCAACAACGGCCAGGCTCCACTCCTTTACCTGAACGGAAGGAGGATGGACGAGGATTACCTGACCACCTTGCCCGAAGACGCCACGGCAGTGCCCTCCATCGTTACAGCAGGGAGCTACGCATTCGGCGGGTTCCTCACGGCGCATGTCGCGGTGGCCGAAGGATTGCGCGGAAATATCGATGAGCTTCGCTTATGGAATATTGCCTTAAACGAAGACCGTATCCGTACCGATTTCAAGCGGTATCTCGGCGGAATGGAAAACAACCTCATCGCCTACATCCGCTGTGATGAAAAGGCCGGCGCTTACGCATATGATATTTCCCGCGTCGGGTTTGAGTTCAATAAAAATCACGCGCGGATCATCAACGGAACGTGGACGACCGATAAACCCACGTCCTCTCAGCTGGGCATACTGGGTGTCACCGATGCGCTCGGTAATTACATCATCTCCGCGATCCCCTTTTCCGGAACAGGTGAATCCTATACTATCACGCCGATGTACAGTGTTCACCAGTTCGAACCATCGCAGCAACTGGTGTTTGTCGGAAACGGCTCGGAGGTAACGAATAAAATTGATTTCAAGGACATCTCCTCCTTTGATTTCCTCGGCGTAGCCTATTATACAACCCAGGGGGTATTCGATCCAATCGACCCCGTCGACAATGTGACCAGCGTTGCCGAGGGAGGATACAATCAGTACAGCGCCATCATCAACGGCAATGAGCAGCTGATCAGCAAGGGAAGCTATTATTATGACAAGGACAACGATGTTCTTTACGAAACCCCGAAGATCTTTGTTCCGGGCGCAAATATCTATATCGATGGAAACATTGTGCTGGATAAGGACAAGCGCCCGGTCGTCACCGACCAGCAGGGCTTTTTCAAAGTGAAGGTTCCCATTGGCAAACACTACATCGAGGTCAGGAAAGACAAGCATGGCTTTTCACATGCGGGCAGATTTCCCGCTGCCATGGAATCGGGAGATGACCTGTTCGAATTTTTTGAGCATCAGCAATCCGCGGTGACATTCCTCGATACTACCCGGGTTTCTCTGGTTGGACGTGTGGTGGGTGGTACCCGCGAAGCTGAAAAACCTGTCGGCTTCGGATTTGACGGGCCGGTGACGGAAACTTACCATGCAGGGACCGACGAAGAAGAAACCGTCGACATCACATCCATTAACAATATCGGACAGGCTACCATTACACTGCATTATCTTCCTTTCGGAGGGACGCCCGGTATCGGTGAACTGGAACATACGTTCACCACCCATGAACAGACCGGCGAATATAAGGTCGACCTGCTTCCGCTCAGCTACACCATCAACCAGGCGAACGGTATCAGGATCAATAACAATGTCAACATCAAACTGCTGAATGCCAACGAGACCGTGAATATCAGCACGGTGCCGGATACAAAGAAGAGCGCTTATGCGGCGGCGGACGGGGACTCCGTCTATTCTGAGCCATACCATTTTGTAAAGAGCTTCACCTACCGTTCTGTTCCGGTGTTGAATGTAAAATCGCAGTCCTCGGATACGGAGGTCATGGTAAAAGTAGCCGACACCAATGGCAATCCACAGGAAGTACCCATCAGTACCGAGGGATTTGGCTATCCTGTATATACACAGGGAGGATCGTATGCCATTGTGTTTGAAACATTCGAGGAGTATGTCAACTATGATGGTGCGGAGGAAGTGGTGGACCAGGTGCCAACCGTGGATGGCGAATTTAACATCACCAACAACCTTGCCCTCGCCAATTCCGAAACCTTCACCGCTGATCCTGATAACCAAAGTATTTCCAAGTACGTTTTCAGGGCTGGTCTTCCTTCGATCTCCCCTCCTTTTACGCGTACGATCGATATTAAATACAGGGTCGACGGCAAAGATTACAACGCCCAGAACTACGCAGCCGAAGGGATCATCCTCGGCGGGCAGTCAGACGGGAGCCAGACCTTCGTGACCGAAGCACCCGATGTGCCGGACATCATCCTGCGCGATCCGCCGGGATCGAACAGCTTTGCCTCCATCGAGGCGGGAAAAAGTATTTCCTTCACAGAAGAGGGTAGCTTCACCGTTGGACAGTCCGCCAGCGCGAACATCGAGATGAAGCTGGGGGTTAAGTTTGCCGCAGGCGGAGGCCTCGCTGGACCGGTGATTGAAGCCGAGGCGGTCAACAGCATCTCTGCAGGCTTATCGCTCGCCGTGGAATCCAACCACGGCAAGAGCATCACCAAGACCTATACTTTCAATCAGACGATCTCCACCAGCGATGATCCGGCATATGTGGGCAGCGAGGGCGACCTGTATATCGGAAATACGAAGAACTATTTTTATGGGTCGTATGATAATGTGCAGGTCAGTAAGGATCCGCTTGGCGCCAGTCCTTCTCTCGTGTTGACCAATGCCGATGGGGAGACGATCAACATCAGCAAGCAAAAAGCCTTCTATTTCGCGGAGGAACCATCGGAGACGTTCTTTATCTATTCACAGAAATACATTCTGGAAACACTGATCCCTGAACTGGAAGGTATTGTTGAAGGCATCGAGCTCGGCACGATCTCCGAAAGCACGCCCGGTGTGTTGAAGAAATCACAATACCTTGAACAGATACGCCTGTGGAGAAAGGTGATCCAGGACAACGAGCAAACAAAATATTTTTCCCTGAATGACCGTGAGCACTACAAGACACAGATCATCGCCAACCTGGATAAAGAGATCGGCGCGCTGAACGACCACATCACCGCCATCACCGTGATGGGAAGCATTTCTGCCGTCGGACCGGGTGTTCAGCAGATCGGCGCGCAATCGCTGACAGAAGCGATCACCATGCTGGAGGAAAAGAAAAAGAACCTGGAGGAAAAGCGCACTTTGTTGCAAAGCCAGTTCCTGCAGAACATTTCCTTTGACGCGGGCGTCGGAGCGTATACCAAAACAAGTCAAATCACCATCGCCCAGCAGAAGACACGGAACGTCAAATTCGATCTTGACGCAACCCTTGAGACGACGTTCGGATTTCATTTGAACCAGACCGGACTATTGATGCATACTTCCCATGTGCTCAATACATCCGTAAACTCGGCACTGACGGAGGAATCCACGGAAAGCACACTGGTGAGCTATACGCTGAAGGATAACGATCGCAATAACTTCCTGAGTGTGGATGTTGTGAATACCTTTGATGGAAATGGTCCCATCTTCAGTACGATCGGCGGCCGCACTTCCTGTCCGTACGAGGGTATCGACAAGACCATTTTTTATAATAACAATGAATTCAAGGCTGAGGAAAAGCTGCTCGGGCTGGCAGGTTATGAGGACACGGGCACCATCTATTCCGGTGGCGACCAGATCAGTTACGCCACGCAAAAGGTCGAGGTGCCGGGCATCAGCGTTGAAGTTGCCAGCGTCACGGATATACCAGAGGAGCGCGCCGCAGAATTCAAACTGATCCTTGAGAACAACAGCCTTGCCGAAGCAGATGCCAACTTCCTGTTGTATGTGGACAATACTACTAACCCGAAGAATGCTATTATCAATATCGAACAAAACGGTACCGTCGTATTCGTTCCCTACGGGGAGAAAGTGGAGTATGCACTGACGCTGAAAAAATCCATCACGGACGTTTATGAATATAAAGATATTGACATCGTGCTGGCTTCGCTTTGCGACGGTGATATGATCAGGCAAAAAGTTACCATTGCTGCAGTGTTCAGGCCATCGTGTACCGCGGTAACCATTGATGATCCGCTGGAGAACTGGGTTTTCAATGCAGGAGACGCTTATAACCTGGATAATACCACCAACCCACTGGCTATTGCTATGTTTGGCTATAACCGGGCTTTCAGCAGTTTTGAGGATTTTAGACTGGAGTACCGTAAATCGACTTCCTCTTCCTGGACCCGGCTCCAGACGTATTACAACACCCGGCAACTGCTCGATGAAGCCATCCTGCAGGGCGAAGACAAGGGAACACTCATCACCGCCAACACCACCCATTATCCCTGGGATATCGGGGCGCTCGGATTGTCGGACGGCCAATATGAATTGCGGGCTGTCTCTTCGTGCAGTAACGGAACTGTTTTCATTTCCGATGTCATCAAAGGCACAGTGGACCTGAATCTACCCGTACAATTCGGAACCCCCACTCCTACCGATGGCATCCTCGGTGCGGGCGAAGACCTGCGCCTGCAGTTCAATGAGAACATCCTGTACAGCTCCGCTTTAAGCAAGATCGAAGTTCAGGGGGAAACCAACCAGCAGGATATCGACCACAATGTTTCGCTATACTTTGAAGGCGCTGATAATACAGCCACGATCGAAAAGCCAAACATCCTGGCCGGGAGCTTCTCCATGGAATTCTGGCTGTTAAACCGTACACCGGGATCCGGCGTATTGTTTCAACAGGCCGATGGCTTACGCGTTGCGCTGAATAACGGCATCATGGAATGGACCTTTGGCGGTCAGACGTTGTCGAAACCCATTGCCAAAGATCAGGCCTTCCACCATTATACCCTCACGTACAGTGAAGCCAACAAGTGGATGAAGATCTACCAGGATGACCAGGAACTCGGTGTTCTTCAGAACGCTACCGGACTGGCACAACGCAACGACAACCCGCTGAGCATCGGCGGAAATACTTTCGTTGGCAATCTCCACGACCTCCGGTTCTGGTCAAGGCCGCTCACGCTGTCAGACGCCTACGCGGGTCAGTTCAATGAGCTGACGGGTTCCGAAAGGGATCTCGTTGGTTACTGGCCGATGAATGAAGGCCATGGCGCATATGCCAGCGATGCGGCGAGGTTCAGGCATGCCGCTGTCAATGCCGAGTGGGATATCAAACCGAAGGGCACTGCCTATGATTTCAGGAACGGACAATATCTCGTCATGGACGATGTGGATTTCGTGCAGCTGACCCGCGAGATGGACGTCACATTATCTTTCTGGATGAAAACAGACCAGCGTCAGAAGGCCACCATCTTTTCCAATGGTCGCGGTAATGGAGACGATCTTGTGCAGTCCAACGGTAAGGCTAACAAATGGGCTGTGAGCATTGAGAACGGGATCCTTTTCCTGAGCAGTGAAGGGAATGTGTATAAACTGTCGGAAACAGATCTTGCTGACAACAGCTGGCACCATGTGGCCGTCGTGCTGAGGAGGACTGGCTCATTAAAATCGTATATCGATGCCGCGCCTGAAGCTTCCCACCCCGTGACCCACATTGGCGGCCTATCCGGAAACAAGTTCTGGATTGGCGCGCGCGGTTTCATCAACAGCGCGCTGCTGGAGACCGTCGACGAGGTTTTCACAGGAAAGATAGACGAGCTCCGCCTCTGGAATATGGCGCGCGCTACCGAGCAGATCGACCGCGACCGATTCCATGAAGTCGACTTCAACGCCACCGGCCTGATGCTGTATGCGCGCATGAACCAACCTGTTCCGGTAACGGGGGCCGGACCTCAGTATTATCACAAGGCTGCGAATGAAACTGTCCTCCCTTCTATTGCCCTCATGCGTTCCGGAACTGTTTCGTATACCCAGGATGCACCGGGGATCAAGCAGGTAAGGCCTTATCTTACATTCCAGGTATCGCATGTGATCAATGGAGATGAGATGATCATCACACCCCTGGTCAGCGACTGGTCTGTGCTGGAGGGCCAGATCATCGACATCACCGTAGACAGGATGTTTGATGTCTACGGGAACCGACAAAGTTCGCCGGTGACGTGGAGTGCTTATGTAAGACGCAATGAAGTGTCGTGGTTTACTGCTGATGGAGCGCAAACTTTGACCATCGAAAAACCTGCGGGCGAGCCGTATGAATTTGAAATTACCCTGCTGAACAAAGGTGGAAAAAAACAGCCTTATGCGATCGAGCATATTCCCGGATGGCTCAGCGCTGACAAGACCACCGGTACCCTTGATCCCAACAGCGCTACTTCCATTGTTTTCCACATTGCGCCGGAGTTGACGATTGGCGGGTACACGCAGGATCTTTTCCTGAATACGGATTTTAATTTTGATGAGAAGATCCTCCTGGACCTGCGGGTTTTGGGTAAGGCTCCTGATTGGACGGTGGATCCTTCAGCCTTTGAAAATAATATGAACATCATCGGCAAGGCGCGGATCAACGGCGTGTTCTCCGAAGATCCCTATACGAAGATCGCCGCCTTTGTCGGTGACGAAGTGCGGGGGGTCGCCAATCTCGAATACGACAAGAACTATGATGAATATTTTGTGTATCTGAATATCTTCAGCAACAGCTCCTCCGGCGAGGAGATCACCTTCAGGATATGGGATGCGTCCACAGGAAAGATCTACCAGGCTACGATGGATGGCGTGTTGTCTTACACCTTCATTCAGAATGAAGTTATTGGATTCAAGTCCGCGCCCGTCATTTTTGAAAGCACCAGTTATATCGAGCAGCACCTCCTGTTGAACAAAGGCTGGACGTGGATCTCCATGTACACCGAAGATCCTGACCTCGGCGATATGAACGCGCTTACGAACGGGATGTTGCTGGCGGACAATGACCTGATCAAGGGACAACTGTACTTCGATGTCTATGACCGTCAGACCGGCTGGGGGGGCTCATTGACCAACACGGGCGGATTGAATACATCATCCATGTATAAAGTGAAGCTCGGAAATGCAGGGACGCTGCTCCTGGGTGGTAATGAAGTGGACATCAGCGCATGGACGGCTACTATTCAGACAGGCTGGAACTGGCTCGGATATCCGCTGAGCAACAATGTCAGCATCAACGAGGCGCTGGCGCTGTTCGATGCCAGTGAGGGTGATGTGATCAAGAATCAGCGCGCCTTCGCGATCTACGATCCTGTGGTGGGCTGGTCGGGTACGCTTCGGTATCTCTTTGCCGGCGAAGGATATATGCTGAAAGCTTCTGTTCCTCAGGAGCTCACTTACCCGGATATCTTCAGAAGTACGCACTCGGGAAGGATGAAGTACAATGGATCCTCCGCGATCGACGGATGGGAATTGTACGAGCACAATATGAACGTGGTGGCTGAGATCGATGCGCACGATGCGTATGATAGCGTATGGGTGATGAACCAGCATGGCGAAGTCAGAGGTAGCGCGCCGATTGTTGACAGTGGCAAAAGAAGAATAAGTTTCATCACCGTGTACGGTAATGCCCGGGAGCAGGAGCAGCTTCGCTTCTATCTCGGCAATGAAGGACGAAGGGTGGCCACTGCTGAAAGCACCGTCTTCGTTCCCGATAAGATTATGGGCATGGTGAACAGGCCAATACTGCTGGGCGTTGCGGAAGATCACCTCGCGGTTTATCCCAATACGTTTACGCGATCCTTCAGGCTGGAATTCAACGCGGTAGATGAACAAAGAACAACAGTTGCGCTGATGGACGTACTGGGCCATGAAGTGTATAGCAATACACTGTCCGTTGTGCAGGGATCCAATAGTTATGTGATCGAAGCCGATGTGCCGGAAGGCCTATACGTGCTGAACGTTGTTGTGGATGGTGTGAAGCACACCTGGAAAGTAATCAAGAAATAAAGCCAACGCCCATGTCAGGAATCAAGCGTTTCAAACAATTGTACAGCTCAGAAAAAATGATCCGGGGGCGCGCAGCCGTATTGTTCGGGGTCCTGCTGATGCTGATGGTCTCGGGGAAGGTACATGGACAGTCGCCGGGCTGGTCTGTGAATACGGGGTCCTTCCAGTATTCGATGAGCATCGTTGCTTTCCTGCATGCAGACGGCAAGTTACTGCAGTCTGAAAACGATCGGGTCGGTGCGTTTGTGGACGGTGAAGCAAGAGGTGTTACCAGTCCGATCTATGTGTCGGGAAGGTACCTCGCTTACCTCACCGTGTTTGCCAACAGACAGGGCGAAGCAGTGACCTTTAAGCTCTACGAAAGCGCCAGTGGCAAGATCGTTGATGTGGATGCGACGGTCACTTTTGAAATTGACGGACAGCTCGGCAATGTATTTCAGGCCTTCAGTCTGGCAAGCCCCGCCCTCAGCAAGGAAGCGGAAATAACAAATTTCTTCTTTACCGATGAAGACTCGGTCTCGACGGCGATATCAGCGGGAAAGATAGACATCGTCCTGGAATACGATCAGGACCTGAGCGTGCTGACACCGGGGTTTACAACCAGTGCAGGCGCCAGCGTCTACCTTGACCGGGCATTACAGGAATCCGGCGCCCAATCTTATGATTTCCGCGAACCGGTGCTGTACACGGTGCTGTCGGAAGATGAGTCCGTGAAAAATACTTACCTGGTCACCGTCACCAACCGTCAAACCACTGAAGAGGGTTTCGCGTGCACGAACGTGATCACACCGAACAACGACGGGTCGAATGATCACTGGATCGTCCAGGATGTGTTCAAATACGAGAACCATAACTTCAGTATCCTGGATGCCAATGGCCGCGTGTTGTTGGAATCAACGGGCTACCAGAATGACTGGGACGGCACCTTTAAAGGATCAAGAGTGGCGCGGGGAAAATATTATTACGTGGTCCGCGATCCTGCCACCCCTGCAGTTTTCAGCGGTGACATACTGGTTCTTTATTAACAGATAACTGTGTATTTAGATTCAAGATTCAAGATTTAAGATTCAAGATTTAAGATTCAAGATTTAAGATTCAAGATTTAAATTTGGGCTTCGCACTGTCTTTCGTTTGCGCCGGAGCTAATCTTAAATCTTAAACTTTGAATCTTAAATCTTAAACTTTAAATTTCTAACATTTAACAATGAGAAATTTCTTTATCATCCTGCTCTTACTTGCTTCCGGTACAGCGTATTCGCAGATCCGCGCCTTCGACAACAGCAAGGCTGTTCTGCCGTGGCTATACAATCCGGCCGCGAGTTTATCCCATGATTTCCAGGCGTACATCGGATACGATGGAAGGGGAAATGGAAACTTTATGCCGCAGTCAGTGGTGGCGGGCCTGCGGATGCCGGTGCAGGGAGGAAAGAGGTTCAGGCACAAAGGACCCTCGTCGATGATGGGCGTTCAGTTGCTCAACACTTCCCACGATCTGTTGAAGTCCTCGACGATCAATGCGAGCTTTGCGCACGAGATTCCTGTTAGCAGGGAGGTTACGGTTGCCATGGGCGTTGGAGCAGGCATTTTCAACATGCGGTACAATTATGACGCGCTCGTCTACATGGATCAGCAGGATCCCTTGCTGAACAACGGTGAAAACTTCTTCAACATCCATTTAAACGCGGGATTTTCCCTCGTCATGAAGGAGAAATTCTTTGTTCATCTTGCCGCCCCCTATCTCATCAAGGATGAAAGGGCCAATATAAAAGAGGTCGTCTTCAGGATGGGCTACAGTTTTCCCCTCAATGCTGACCTCAGCCTGATCGCTGCCGGGAGTCTCGATACCTATAACCATAATCTTATATACGGTGGTGATATCAGGGCGGAATGGCGGAAAATGATCTCATTGATGGCGGGCGCTGACCGCTATAAGTATCACGGCGGTATTCTTTTGGATATCAAGCCCTTTTCTCTGGGGTATACCTATGGCCTCAACTTTAAAGATGTGATCGACTATGTTCCTGCCCACCAGATCGCGGTGTTCAGCAACATACCATTGAGATAGCGCTGATATTACCTTTCTGAATCCCCCGGTTGGGGCGCCACCACTGAGGGAAGGGTATTTGGCCTTTCGTATTCAAAAAAGATAACTTAATCAGATTTTGAATAGCCAATTTGATTATTTTTATCAACTTGTGCCAATAGACCCTGCAGATGCGTTTGTTCCCCGGCCTCCAGCATTTTTTCGCAACCCTCCTGCTTTCTTTGCTGGTAAGTACCGCTTGCGTTGCCCAGCGCTCTTATCTTTTAACTGACACGGCCATTGTTCACAGACTCGATACCCATGTGGAGGTATTCATTGAATCTGCTGAAGACATTACGATCGACCAGATCACAAAACCTGAATTTCAAAATCGTTTTACACCCAATACCGGTAACCTGACGTTCGGATATTTAAAGTCTGCCATCTGGTTAAAACTCAACATCCGAAAAGTCTCGCCACTCACACAATGGTATCTGGATATTCCGGCACCGTTTCTGGAATATGTCGACTTTTATCAATTGGACTCATTAAACACCTGGCATCGCTCATCGTCCGGTTATTACCGCAAGCATAGCGAAAGAGAATTTTCCCACACGGGCCATGTGCTTCCGTTGAAATTCCAAGACGATTCGGTCAGTACCGTGTACGTGCGAATTGCCGGATTAAGTCCAAAGACTTTTCCCCTCTACGCTATTGAGGAAGATAGGTTCATTGCCAGAACGCGGATCGAAGATCTGGGCTACGGCATATTCTTCGGGATACTGATCGTAATGTTTTTCTATAATCTGTTCATTTATTTCTCATTAAGGCAAAGGAACTACCTGTATTATTGCTGCACCATCGTTTGTACCTTTCTGCTCCTGTCGGCGATCTCAGGTTATGGAGGAAAGTTTTTGTGGCCCGAAAAACCGGTTCTGAATTATTACAACGGGAAGCTTTCACTGGAGCTGCTCATTATCTTCCTTGCTGTTTTTACCATCCGGTTCCTGGAGGTGAAGACTTACAGCAAAGTATTGTATTATTTACTGTCGGGGATGATTCCCCTTTCCGTGTTGGCGTTCATCATGGTGTCAACAAACATTTTTCATTTCGCGGGAAATAGTCTTGTTCTATTGGCCACACTCCTGTTCATGGCCACAGGCATTGTTGTCCGGATAAAAGGGAATAAGACTGCGACGTATTTTATTGCGGCGTGGACCATCTACCTGTTCGGGGGACTGTTGGTTGCCTTGCGGAACAGTGGATTACTGGATTACAGTTTCTGGACGACGCATTTTGTGGAGATCGGCGCGGTGCTGGAGACGACAATCATTGGATTTGCGCTCGGTGACCAGTATCGGCGGTATAAAAGAGAGAAGGAAGATGCGCAGATGCTGGCGCTGAGGATTCAGCAGGAAGCAACATCGAAACTGGAGTTGAAAGTGAAGGAACGGACGGAGGAACTTTCCAAAGCCAATGAGCATCTGCAGCTGACATTAGAGACAAACAAGTTGCAGACCGAAATTATTGAGCATAATAATGCAGAGCTCGACTCATTTTTCTATCGTATTTCTCACGATTTGAAAGGTCCGATCTCCTCCGCGCTGGGACTTACCCTGCTGGCGCAGCTGGACGTAAAAGATAAACTGGCGCTGGAGTATTTCGAAAAGCAGCAGACGCAGCTTGAGCGCCTGAGCAAGATCATCAAGGGGCTGGTGAAGCTGACGAAGCTCAACGACGCGGAACTGCAGACGAAAATGATCGACTTCGACAGGATGATCAGTGAGTGTATCCTGTCATTCAATTCATTTGCCAACTTTCAGAAAGTGTCGTTCAGAAAAGAGATCGACCCCGGTATTGAGTTCTATTCTGAATGGACGTTGTTAAATGGGATTTTACAAAACCTGATTGAGAACTCGATCAAATATGCCTGCGAAAACGATCCCTATGTCCGCATCATCATACGGCAGGACGCGGGCTGGATCACCATGCATGTTGAAGACAACGGGCAGGGCATTCCGGCGGAGCACCAGGAGCGCATATTTGAAATGTTTTTTCGCGCCACCGAGAATGAAAACGGTTCGGGACTCGGGCTGTACATTTTGAAAAGGTCCGTTGACCGGCTGAAGGGTACCATTGATATCAAAAGTGAAGTAGGCGTTGGCTCGACGTTCACCGTGCGCCTGCCGTCCATGAAAAAAATGCCTCAGGAAATGTGCGGCAGCCTTTCGTGAGTCGAAAATTCATTCGATGGTGGTCCTCTTGTACCGCTTCGTTCCTTCACCTCACCCTTCTGCGTGCGCATCTTAATATCATCCCTTTCTCAGGAAAATTCGTGCGTGCGGCTCGGGCCCACCGTCTAAATGCGTGGCAGCCTTCGGTGAGGAACTGGTACATCGGTTCCCACTGATTGATGCTCTTGGAAAATGCGCAGGTTTAAAGAAGGGAATAAGGTTGGTGAGGGTGTTGAATCTTTTTTTCTTTTCAAACATACTGGCTTCGTAGAAAGAGCCGTCCGCCACCCTCCAACCTTATTCCTTTATTGTCGGGGTATGAACTTCGGGAGATCCGATTCACCAGGGACGAGCG
>JBARAD010000338.1:0-5833 GCA_049791675.1 Chryseosolibacter sp. | reverse complement strand
AAGCTCAGCCGGCACGCCCACATTCACGACTCACGACTCACGACTCACCACTCACCACTCACCACTCACGATTCACAATTTCACGACTCACGATTGACGTATCACGATTTTGAATTTTAAACTTTGAATCTTGAATTTTGAATTAATCCCTCCCCTCCACCAGAAATTCCGTCACATCCGCCAGATCCTGCGCTGTCAGCCCGAGTTGTTGTGGGATCGGCATGAGGCTTCCCTCCTGCTTCTTCCGCGAGCGGATCTCCTTCGTCAGGATCGTATGATTCTTCCCCGTCAGATCTTTGATCGTGACCGTCTGTGCTCCGTCCGCAATGAGGAAACCGAAGTATGACTGGCCGTCGGTAAGGTTGATCGTCCACGCTTCATAGCCGAACACGACAGCCGTGTCGGGAAAAATGATGGCATCCAGCAATGCGCGGCGGTCAAATTTATCATGAATGTACGTCAGGTCCGGACCAATGGCCTGGCCGTGACCTTTTACGCGGTGGCAGCTTGCGCAGCTCTTTTTGAAGATACTTTCTCCTCCCCGTCTGTTGCCTTTCAACGCGAGAACGCCGGGAATCGAAAATGATTTGTCCGCATCTGCTCTCCTGAAAAAACCGACAGCCCTCATCTGCACCGCCGGATTCGCATTCTTCAGAAGTGTTTCCTCGACGACCGGATACAACACTTGCGGCAACTGGTCATCCGCCAGGAGGCCGAGGATCATCTGACCTCCGACCGGATCCTTTGCCATATCACGGGCGTTCCATTTCCGTTCATTGAGTGGCATTTGTTCGTCAAGTACCCGGCTGCGTTTTATTTTCATCTGTGCAACCGTTCGCTCGTATTCAAGGTCGATGCCGGTCTTATCCCAGTCCCACAGCGCATACCATTCATTCCCCTGCCTGAATGTTAGCCAGTACGTCGCCTGTTCCGCGATGCGTTCGTCTTTCTCTTTCGACAATGCAATCATTGCCCTTACCGCTTCCGGTTTGCTGATGAAAGCCAGCGCCGTAATTGCTTTGGATCGCTCCTGCTCATGCAGTGAAGGCGATGCGGCCCTGATCCTCAGATCATTCACGGCTTCGACAGGATGCAATCGCCACACCAATGAAGCAAGCTTTTCATCCCATGCGTCCGCGCGTTTTCCTTCCGGATTGAACTTCTTCAGGATCTCCGGAAAAATACGCGACTCGTGGCCTTCCAATGCCTTCCCCAGCGCTTCGAGGTACCACCGGTCTTTTCCGTCGTAAGCATCGATCAATTGCATCATGATGTCTTTGGATCCGGCGAAAGGTGTCCCTGTCAGGCCGATGGTCACTTCCCTTCTGATCATGTCGGAAGGATCACTGGCCAGCTTTCCGGAGATCGTGACGACTTCTTCGGGCAGCGCCTGGCGGAGCGCACGGTACGCCACCAGCCGGATATCCTCATTGCCGTGATCAAGTAACTTTCTCACTTCCTGAACGCCTTCGTCGCCGAGCTGGCTCAGGAGCCATACAGCCCTCGCGCGGTGGTAAGGGTTCTCGTCCTCCAATAATTGCCTGACATCATCAATGATGGAAGGTCCTGCCGTTTTGAGTTTGAGCAGCGCAGTATACCGGACGTTGATCGCCGGACTCCTCAGCGCGTCCAGTTGACCGCTTCTTGTACTCAGGTTAATATCAGGTCGGGATAATTTCTTTCCTTTTGGTGCGATCCGGTAGATTCTTCCGTAGCCAACCGTATCCTGCATCTGATGGCCGCCGACTACAGGATCATACCAGTCTGCCACATACAACGCACCATCTGTTCCAATCGTCACATCGCTGGGTCTGAACCACTTTTCCGACTGAGCGTTGCCGGCAGAATCGTTCCACACATACCCTGCATTGTCCTCACGGAGTGAGGTAATGAAATTCCGGCGCTTACCCAGATCATAGCCAGACCGTTGTTTCCGGGGATGATATCCGAACACGACGTTGCGACCCGCGTCAGCGCTCAACAGCATGCCCCGGTATTCAGGTCCCAGGCCATCACCTTCGTTTAAAACGACACCGGTAGGCGATCCGGCGCCGGCATTATCTCCGGCGGGCATCACGCCCGGATCATCCTGGTGCCAGTGGGCGCTGAATACATCCTGCCAGGGTCGTTGATCCGCCTGCCAGTAACGCGTTCCGTCCGTGCTGAAGTATCCGGCGTTGCCACCTTCCATCAGCCAGCTTGTGCGGCAGGCAACCACCTGGTCGTCGTTGTCATTCTGCCACATGTCCCCACGCGAGTCAACGGTCAGCTCATACGCATTTCTGAAGTTGTGCGCCATGACTTTAAGATGCTCCCCTTCCGCGTTCATCCGCAGTGCCAGACCTCCAACCCAGACTTTTCCGTCATCGCTTTTCATATTGCCCTGGTTGCGGGTATTGTAGGGCGTGCCTCCGGTATAGATACTTCCCGCCCGCAGGGTCCATCCGCTTTTATCGGTTACAACATGCGGCCCGGCATTGCCTGTATTGAAATACAGGTTGCCATCCATCCCGCCCAGCACCGCATGCAGGGAATGGTCGTGATCCAGTCCGCCAAAACCCGTCAGCAATATCTCCTTGTGGTCCGGAACATCATCCCCGTCTTCGTCCGTATATACGATCAGGTTGGGAGAACAGGAAACGTAAACCTTGTTTCCGATCACGGCAATTCCCAACGGAGATACGAGGTCTTTATCCTGCACGAAAACTTTTGAGGCGTCGGCCTTGCCGTCGCCATCGGTATCTTCCAGGATCATCACACGGTCGCCTTTCTGATGGTGCAGTGCCTTTGTGGAGTCATTGTTGAAGTTACGGTAGTTGACGGCTTCGGTGATCCATATCCGTCCCCTGTAATCCACGTCGACGTTGGTAGGATTAAAAAACATCGGTGACTCCGCCCACAGCGTGGCCTCAAGGTCGTCGGGCGTGTAGAGCAAGGGTTGCTCAACAGCAGTGTCGTTCCGACTACACCTGACGAAGACTGTAAACAGACAAATCAGTATAATATTCTTCAACATATGCACCTATAAATCTTAAACCTTAAATCTTAAATCTTGAATTTTAAATCTTGAATTTTAAATCTTGAATCTTGAATTTTGAATCTTAAATCTTCCAGCGGTAATCTCACATGCCGAACACTTCCCTGAGAAACGCATGATTCTCCTTATAACTTCCAACGATATCCGCTCCTTCCGGCCGCGCCCCTTCGATCTGCATCCAGCCATCGCCGTAATATCCTATCTCATTTAACGTCTCGGCAATTTTTTTCCAGTCGAGCGTACCGCTGGCAAGAAGGGAGCCATTTTCTTTCATGTGCAGTTCACAGATCACATCTTTGCCCAGCCACCGGATCTCTTTGATGACATCATAACCCGCGTCGGCGGAATTTCTGAAGTCGTAATATATTTTGATAGCCTTTGAGCCTACAGCATCAATGATTCGCATATGTTCTTCAGCGCTGAGATAGGATTCGATACCAAGCGTGATACCCATTTTCTCCGCCTTGGGCGCCACTATCTTCAATCTCCGGATCACCTCTTTCTTACCCGGCTCATCCTCACGTAGATCATTTTCCGCAAAGAAGGCGAGCAGGATCACACGAACATCCAGGTTTTTCGCGACATCGACAGCGTCCCATACCCATTCTTCTGTCCGGGGATCTGATTTGTAGGGTACCCTGTTCAATTCGGCAATGGCGAGGCTCGCGATCTTTATTCCTGTGCGTTTCGATTCTTCTATGTAGGTGCGCTGCAGGTCTTTTTCGCGAAGGTGCAGGTTATTGGCGACCGATCCGAGATTCACCTGAATTCCTTCAAGGCCGATCTGTCTGGCCAGCGCGAACGCGGCGGGATCACTGCCTTTTCCAATGGACCAGTCGCACGCGCCGATACGAATCTTTCTTTTCGCACTTTCAGTTCCGGAATTCGCCGTGAAACCGCAAAGGCCCAGACCGGAGATCAATGCCGTATGCTTCAGTAATGATCGTCGCGTTAACATGTGTCTATTTTTTTCCATCCTCTTTCAGGTCGCGGTACGAAATAAGCTCAATGCCATACTTTCTGATGGCTGCCTTCACTTGGTCACTTGTCCACAGGTCTGTAACACCCTGCCTGTCGGCGGCGACATCGTCATAACCGATATGATGGATGGCGCGGAGTTCCGGCGAGTCGAGTCCCGGATGATCAACAAACAGGTACGTCTTCCCTTTCTCAAGTTTGCCAAGCATGCTGATGAAGCTGTCCTTCTTTTCTTTAAGTGTTTTATGGGGGCCTTCATAGCGGGCAGGCAGCACGTTGAAATCCGCGGGGTCGATATCGATTCCGTATTCCTTCGCCAGTCTCTTCGTCATTTCCTTTACTTCGTCGCTGAGATTTGAACAGCCCATGTGCCCGGAGATATGGCTCACGCGGGGGATCCTTTTTAACGCGAGTTCAATCTGTGCGCGAAATTCTTTCTCAATTTCATCCACTTTCAGCGGCCGGTCTTTGATCGCCTTTCCGGGATAGTTGTCATTCGGCCAGATCATTGGATAGAAGTAGCCGTCTTCATCTCTCAGGCTTGGGCCATCCGTCAGCGGTCTCCATTTCACGTTATCCCATTCGCTGGTAATGGCGAGGTGGATACCCACGTCGACGGTGGGATTTTCTTCGAGCATCTTTACCGCTTCCGGAAACCAGGGGGAAGGAACAATCACTTCAATGGATCGCTGGATACCTTCCTTGTAACACCTGATCAGAGCCTCATTGCCTGCATGGGCGTATCCCATGTCATCTCCACGGACGAGGAGTCTCGGAGCGCGCTGACAGCAGGCAATTGCAGACGTCAACACGAGGGCAGATAACAATCCGACAACCTTTCTCATTTATTGCTTTTTATAATCTGATACCAGGGAATACGTGCCCGAACCCAACGCAGTCACCGCATATCCATTTTCATACCGGATATCCTGAACAACCTTTCCATCAATTGTGACGGACTTTCCTTCTGTAGAAGGAATGCAGACCATTGCGGTGGTATTTGGCGGGATGGTGATCGTCCAGGAAAAGTGCTGTCCGTTCATCTTCCAGTCACTCACAATTTCACCGTAGACCGAACGGTAACTTCCCTTCGCCCACTCCAGGCCGGCAGCAGGTTGTGGTTTGAGCATAATCTTTTTGAATCCCGGGGCCGCAGGATTGATACCGAGCAGGGACCGGAAGAACCATTCGCTGATGGAGCCAAACATCGGGTGGTTCTGCGAAGGATACTTCTCCGGGTACTGCCAGGTCTCCCATAGTGTAGTGGCACCGTTGTCGAGCATGTGCCTCCATCCCGGAAAGCCTTCCGCATCTGCAACCGAATAGGCCACGTCATTGCGGTCATTTTCACGCAGCACGTCGAACATCATTTTTGTCGCAAAGATGCCCGTCGATACATGGCCCCCGTGCCGCACAAATTCATCCATCAGCACCTGCATCGTTTTATCTTTTTCAGGAGACAGATCATACCATAAGGCGAATATCTGCGCAGCCTGTGTTCCGTTGTCAAACCTGCCTGTGCCTGGCACTAAATACTTGCGTACCATAGCGCTTTTGATGCCGCCCGACAGTCGTGCATACTTTATAGAATCGGCCTCCCTTCCGAGCAGTCCGGCAAATCTGGCCGCGAGTTGCGCGTGGTGATAATAAAAGGCGGATGCTGAAAATGCCTCAGCTTTCGGATCCAACGCTTCATGGTCGCCGATATCCCAGTGAAAAAGTCCCTCGACGGCTTTTTCCTGCAGAAAATCCATCTGGCGCACGATGCCATTATAATTTTGTTCCACCACTTCCCGGTCGCCGTAGAAATCATAAAGC
>JBARAD010000337.1:0-11848 GCA_049791675.1 Chryseosolibacter sp. | reverse complement strand
CTTCTACACCCTGGGCTGTTATATTTCACCCCTTCAGGGCGGCACGAAGTAGTTTTCCCCGGGTCATCTCTGATGCGATACACGCAACTTGGACACGGACTCAACTCACCACTCACCACTCACCACTGACGCTGCACTCAGTACTCTTCCCTGGACAGCACTGACTAGTCAGTTGTCACTGTCCAGCGGATCGAGGCTTTCTTCCAGTTGTGAAGAAAGGAAAGTGTCTCCGGTGGTTTCATTCGATGCTTCCACACTGACGAGCAGACCGGTAAAGTCGTAGAATAGTTTGAACTCTTGCTGATTGAGGAGGTAGACGAGGATAAAGAAACTGTAAAAGTCCTGGGCTTCGATGAATTGCCCGTTCTCCTGTACATATTCCGCTTTTTTGGAGAGGGGAAGGCTGTTAAATAGCGTTTCATCCATAGGTTTCAGGTTATAGGTCGAATGGAACGCTTATGACCATAAAAAAATCGTACCAGCAGTAAATTCCCCACTAAGTTTTCCATCCGGTCTTCGGCCTCTTTTACTTGACTTAATATTTAAACATAATTTATCGGACGTAATTTTACAAGGCTGTCCGGACAAAAAATGAACGCGTGATGAGGGTAGCCACCGCGACTACCGGGCAGGATAAACGTCCGGGCCAGGTAAAATCACCTGTGCATCGCGATGGAACGAAGATATGCCACCGAGGCCGTTGCCTTCACATTAACTTTTTGCTTTCTGATCCGGGCGTAAGGCGCCACCGGTCATCGTGGCAAAACCGCCGACAATGCCACCGAGCACTACGGTTATCAGCAGGAGCAGCGTTTTGCTGTGCAGCATAAAGATGACGGCTACTCTGTCAGCGAGGTCGGAATCCGTACTGAGATCGGTGATGAGCGCTTTGCCTAGCCAGAGTAACCCTACGGCCACAAAACCTCCGAGGAAATTCATCCGGGTGCTGATCAGCACGCCGCCGCAAAAGGCTGCGATGGCCACCGACCACCAGGGGAGGAACAGTTCTAAAAAAAATCCCAGGACGACAATGACCAGGATCTGGACTGCGAATCTCATTCGGCTTCTGGATTAAGGTGGGTTGTATAGAATATTTTCTGCATGTTTTCATCCGGGCTCTTCATGAACAGAAGCGGAAAATAACTTCCCTTTACCCAACGCGCGAGGAGGTCATGATGGTGCGCACTTCCGGGGTTACCGGATTGTCCGCCGGGGTAGGTAGCCCATGTTTTGATGCCGGAAGGTTCAAGGCTTACAACCATCCGCCAGGAGGGACCGTGTGTGCGCGAATGGGCGTTGACTATATCGTGGTTGCCGCCGGTTTTGACGGGAATGGCCAGGGCCGACAACGGAGGAAGGAGATGCCCGATGTACGCATCCTTGTATTCAGCCCATACCGGAAGCGTTGGGTGATTCAGTTTCCATTCTTCAATATCCTCGACCCCCAGCCTGAATGCTTTCCGGATCACATCGACCGCCGTTTCCTTTTCCTCCGTATGCTGGATGTCAAAAAAGGAGAGATCGGGTTTTTCTCTTAGCAATTTGATCGTCGTGTAGGTGGTGGGTCTGTCGAGCAGGTATTTACTATCCTGCATTTCATCCCACAGCAGTGGCATCAGGTTATCCCACCACGCCTCGTAATAGGTCGCTCCCGCAGAGCTGGCGTTGTTGAAATAGTCCCACGAACGCAATACGCGGTAAGCCTGCTTTTCCAGGTGATTCAGTTGCGTGGTATCGAGATAACTTAAGAACAACGGGAGACTCTCTGCGGCTTTCAGGTTATAGTTGTCCGTCTGGAGTTTCATCATATCCCGGTAGGTAATGTTCCCGGCATCGCCCAGCACCTGGTTGATCCTCCGGTTGCGGTAGGCTTCATATTCGGTGGCGGTAATGTAATAGGGATAGGTGTTATCGACCGGGTATTGGTTGGCGGAGCTTACAAATCCACGCGCGGGATTTTTCACGGCGATGTTATGCGCATTGGGAATGAAGGCCTGCCACCCCTGTGAACTTTTGCTCCCATCGAGTACAAATTTTCCTTCGTTCTTTCTGCGCACGGGAAATTTTCCCTGGATGCGCATACCGATGTCTCCCGACACCGAGGCAAAGACAAAATTCTGGGCAGGGGAGGAGAAATAATTCAAGGCATCCATAAACTCTGCGTGGTTCTTGGCGCGGTTCAGACGGTGAAAAGCGTTGATCTCCTCGGAAGGGTCGTGCGCGATCCAACGGAAGGCATATCCGTTCAATTCCTTTTCGGCCTGGAAATTATGATCGTATGTCACCGGCCCCCAGTGTGTGTAAACGACGGTATCGAGGAATACGCTTCCTCCGCGCACCCGGATCTTCTCAATGACTTTCCGGGTGTCCACCCACTTTCCGTCGAGCATATACTGGTTGCGGCCTGGGTCACGGAAGGTGATTTTGTACCAGTCGACCAGATCGCGCTGCGCGTTGGTGACGGACCAGGCAATGGAGTCGTTGAAACCGATGATGACACTCGGCACCCCCGGAAGGGACGCGCCCATGGTATTGATGCCGGGCGCATTTAACTGCAGGGCATACCAGATGGATGGCAACGTTAAATTCAGGTGCGGATCTCCCGCCAGCATCGGCGCGCCGGTATAGGTCTTCGAACCCGACACCGCCCAGTTGTTGCTACCGGTGGTGGGATCGGCGCCTGGCGCTTTGCTCACCTGGATGAGTTCCGTCGGCAACGCCATGGGCACAGAGTCGACGCGTACGGGGGTGAAACTCCACTGCCCGGGCCGCTCGACGACAGGATCGCCGGGCTGTTCATTGTCGGGATAGAGGAGGTCGACCATTTGCTTTCCGTAGAGCTTCAGCGCATTGGTCATCTCGAGATCCTTGTCGCCCATATTGAGCGTCTGCGCCATGTTCTTCAGCAGGAGCGCGCACTTGATGTGCGTCCACTGTTCAGGTTCGTAATTGAGAAGTTTGTACTCGAAGGGGAGATCGTGGTAATCGAGTGATTCGATAAAGTAGTTGACCCCTTCCGTATACTTGACAATGGCGGGGTGATTGCCCATGGATTTGACTGCCTGCTCCGCGCCCCACACCATGCCCAACCGCCGCTGTCGCCGGTCGTAATCCAGGATAGCATCTCCGGCTACGATCTCCGAAACCCTCCCTGCCGCTGCATGGGTCTGGAATTCCATTTGCCATAACCGGTGCATGGCGGTGATGTAGCCCTGCGCCAGGTAGAGGTCATCATTATTTTTTGCGAAGATGTGCGGGATCAGGAGGCTGTCGTAGATCACCGTAACGGGTGCTTCGAGGCCCGGGATCACGAGCTGCTTCTTCCCCTGGTGACCGGTCGGCTCGAGGTTCTGCCAGAAGCCATGGAAGGGATCGAGAAACTTGCCCAGCGGAGGAATGGCGGTACTTCCAATCGTCCAGCCACGGTCCATCAGATAAATCAAAAGCAGTGTTATGGCCAGACTGGTAAAAAACTTAGCAAGTTTCATTCAGTGACTCCGGAATTTAAGTGAATAAAGTAAAAAGCTTTTCCTAATTTTCGGGCAAAAATCGGATAAAATTTTGTCAAACCATCATTCGAACGTTTTGTCCCGTTATTCAAAAGAACAAATAAAAAAAGCATCATTCATTAAAGCTATTTTCTTTGATGTCGATGGCGTGCTCACAGATGGTAAGATCATCTATGATGAGAACGGTAAGGAGACCAAAACATTTCATGTGAGAGATGGTCTGATCATCAGCTACCTGAAAAAGGCCGGTATTCTCACCGGTGGCATTTCCGGGAGGGAGTCAGCGGCTGTAACAAAACGATTTGCGGAGCTGAAGATCGACTTCTGTCACCAGGGAATCGTTGACAAGGCCATGGTCTTTGAGAAACTCATCAGCCATTACAAGCTCAAAACAAAGGAAGTTGCCTTTATCGGCGACGATCTTAATGATTTACCTGTGTTCAGGTTGGCCGGATTATCAGTTTGCCCGGCGGATACTTACGATTACATCAAGGCACAGGCAGATTTTGTCACACAGGCCAGGGGTGGAGAAGGCGTGCTGCGCGAAGTCGCGGACCTGGTGCTGGACGCACGCGGCCATCTCGGCAAGATCTTATCAAAAGTCACAAGTTGATCCGGAGCGCCTGCGGCGTCAGGGACGTCCGGCCAACCCAGCATGACTTCTTCAGGCTGGCGGGAACCAGGCTGTGTCGGAAGTTTTTACTTTAACAATTATGGAAAGATTCAAGAATACAGTCGACATCACCAATAATATTACCCTTGGCGGGGATCGGATGGTGCTTTTTGCGGGCCCCTGCGCGGCGGAGAGCTATGACATCTGCATGGAAACCGGTACCCGGGTGAAGGCGATCTGCAACAAGCTTGGGATCGATTACATCTTTAAATCCTCCTTCGACAAAGCAAACCGCACCTCGGCAGGATCTTACCGCGGCCCTTCGCAAGAGGGCGGACTGGAGATATTGTCGCGTGTGAAGAAAGATCTCCAGGTACCAGTTGTTACAGATGTCCATGAGTCTTATCAATGTGCGGAAGCAGCGGAGGTTGTCGATGTTCTGCAGATCCCGGCTTTCCTCTGTCGTCAGACCGATCTCCTGAGGGCTGCGGCGCGCACAGGAAAGGCGGTAAAGATCAAGAAAGGACAGTTCATGGCGCCGGAGGATATGCAGTACGCCGTTGAAAAAGTGCGTGCTGAAGGAAATGATAAAGTCTTCTTGACGGAGCGGGGGGTGAGTTTTGGCTATCACACCCTGGTGGTCGACATGCGATCTTTACCGGTCATGCGTCAATATACGCCCGTGATCTTCGATGTGACGCATTCGGTGCAGCAACCCGGTGGTAAGGGCGGTTCTTCCGGAGGGCAGCGTGAATTTGCGCCCTTCCTCGCCCGCGCGGCTGCCGCTGCCGGTGTTGACGGCTTCTTTATCGAGACCCATCCCAATCCATCCCAGGCGCTGAGTGATGGCCCCAACATGATTCCCCTTCATGAGATGGAAGCGTTTCTTGTGATGATCAAGAAATTCTGGGATCTGCAACGGACGCCCTGAATCACATTCCTGTACCTGAAATCGGCTTGAACCTCAATCCTCTGATGGGATTTTGGATCCACCGCGCGCATCCCGGTAGCGGCAGGGCTTTTTATTATAGGGAGTCATACTCAATGAAATCCACCTGATTAGCGGCTTTTTGAGGATTATCAGGTTTTTGTATTTGGCAATTGAGGATTTGATTCTACATTTGTATTTTAAATCTAGCGAATTAGTGGACTTCAATTTTGCGCAGGGGTACGTATTAATCATCGTAGTTTTTCTGGTGTTTGCGCTGTACCGGGAGTGGTTTAACCCGGCGCTGACATTTTTTATTGTCACCGTGGCCCTGCTACTGGGACGGATCATCACGCCGGCGGAGTTGTTGCAGGGGTTGTCGAATCCGCAGATCATCATCATCTTTTTGCTGATGCTGGTGACGGCGGGCATCAGGATCATTTTCGGATCTGATGCTTTATCGCGATTGTTTAATCCGCGGCTATCGCCGAAAGCATTTCTGTTCCGGGTAATGGTCACCGTGTCTTCTCTTTCTTCCGTATTGAACAACACGCCGATCGTCGCCTTCATGATCCCTTATGTAAAAGACTGGGCGCGCAGAACGGGAAATCCGGCTTCCAAGTTTTTGATCCCGCTTTCATTTGCGACGATCCTGGGTGGGATGATCACGGTGATCGGTACCTCCACCAACCTGGTGTTGAACGGATTGGTGATGCAGTATAATCTTCCATTGCTTGAATTCCGGGATTTCTTTTTTCTGGGTGTGGCGGTGACCGTGTGCGGGGGACTTTACCTGTTTTTTATCGGCTACAGGCTGTTGCCATCGAATGCCAATGAGATCGATGCGTTGCGTGAGAATCTCAAGGAATACATTATTGAAACAGAGATCGGCCGCGGGTCGAAGCTGATCGGAAAATCCGTTAAGGAGGCGGGCTTGCGCAATCTTCAGGATGTCTTCCTGGTGGAGATCATCCGGGATGACCGGGTCATTTCACCCGTCGCGCCCGATGAGGTGCTCGAAGAGAAGGATGCGTTGTTCTTTTCCGGCAATACGCAGTCTATTTATCAGCTCATAAAAGAAGACAACGGTTTAGGTGTTCCCGAAGATCACGAGACCGAGCCCAATGAACATTTTAATTTTGTAGAGGCAGTGATCCCGGCGAACTCGGAGCTGATCGGTGTCCGGATCCGTGACTCCGATTTCCGGAAAAGATTTGATGCGTCCATTATCGCGATCCACAGAAATGGTAAGCGTGTTCCGGGAAAGGTTGGAGAGATGCATCTCGCAGGCGGAGATTTTCTGCTCCTGCTGGCCGGTGATCATCGTGAGAATGGCAACTATGAAAAAGATCTTTTCTTCCTTTCCGTTCCGAAGAAAGTGAAGACTCCGAAAAACAAAAATCTGCGCTACGCCGGCATACTCAGCGTCGCGTTGCTGATCTGCGGCGTGGTGGGAATATTCCCCTTGTTCACGGTTTGTCTGGTGATCCTTACGGGATTGGTATTCCTGGGAATACTCGGTCTGACGGAGATCAGGCGCGAGCTGGATCTGAGTTTACTGCTGATCCTGGTTTGTTCGCTGGCGCTGGGCGTGGGACTGGAAAAATCGGGCGCGGCGGATACGATTGCATTTGTGATGGTTTCGGCTTCAGATAATTTTGGTCCGGTGGCGGTGCTGACCGCGCTTTTCCTGTCAACGATCCTGTTAACGGCCCTGATCACGAATGCCGCGGCGGTATCGATCATGTTTCCCATTGCCATGGCGGTGGCTGAGCAATCACATCTTTCGTATACTCCTTTTTTCGTGGCCATTGCCTTTGCGGCGTCGGGCGATTTCATGACGCCCATAGGATATCAGACGAACCTGATGGTATATGGCCCTGGCGGGTATACTTTTAGAGACTTTTTTCGCGTGGGAACGCCGCTCACTTTGATGTATACGATATTGTGTATCGCCTTTATTTCGTACTTCTATAACCTGATCTGAACGTGAACTACATTTATCCGATAAAGACAAAAGTCAGCGTGGCCGAGCGCCAGCGTCTGATGAATCAAAGACCAAAACTGATCTGGTTTACGGGTCTTTCAGGCTCGGGAAAATCCACGCTGGCCGTGCAACTCGAAGCTGCATTGCACGCGCAGGGTTTTAAGACCTATCTGCTGGACGGCGACAACATCCGTGCAGGACTGAACAAAGATCTCTCTTTTTCCGACGATGCGCGCGTGGAAAATATCAGGAGGATCTCGGAGGTGTGTAAACTTTTTCTGGATGCTGGTGTGATATTGCTATCGGCATTTATTTCTCCTTTCCAGGCCGATCGCGAGCAGGTGAGGAAGATCGTGGGAGCGGAGAATTATATGGAAGTCTTTGTGGATACGCCGCTGGAAGTGTGTGAGCAGCGCGATGTAAAAGGGCTGTACAAGAAGGCGCGTGCAGGAGAGATCCCGAACTTCACCGGCATCAGTTCTCCCTATGAGAAGCCGTCGCAACCGGATGTGGTGATTGAAACGGATAAATTGAGTGTGGAAGAATCGCTGGATGTGTTGATGACGGCCATTGTTCCGAAGTTAGTCATTAGTCATTAGGAATTAGGCATTAGTCATTAGTAGATTAGGCATTAGGAATTAGGAGTTAGTAGATTAGGCATTAGGAATATTTAAGATTTAAAGTTTAAAGTTTAAGATTGAGAGGGAGGTTCCGTCTCAATTTTGAATCTTAAATCTTGAATTTTGAATCTTGAATTTTGAATCTTAAATCATTTGGAATAATAAATTGAAACATATACACGAGAAATGAGCCATCAGTATTATCTAAGTCACTTGAAGGAGCTTGAAGCCGAGGCGATCTTTGTTATCCGCGAGGTAGTGGCGCAGTTTGAAAATCCTGCGTTGTTGTTTTCCGGCGGGAAAGATTCCATCTGCCTGGCCTATCTGTCACGCAAGGCATTTCATCCTGCGAAGATCCCATTTCCGCTGGTCCACATCGATACCGGACATAACTTTCCGGAAACGATGGAGTACCGCGACTGGCTCGTGCAGGAACTCGGTGTGCGCCTGGTGGTAGGATCTGTTCAGGAGAGCATCGACACGGGCCGCGCACAGGAAGAACGCGGCTGGAACGCGAGCCGCAACGCGCTTCAAACGGTGACGCTACTGGACACCATCGAAAAATACAAGTTTGACGCCGCCATGGGTGGCGCCCGGCGTGATGAGGAAAAGGCGCGCGCGAAGGAAAGGTTCTTTTCGCACCGCGACGAGTTTGGCCAGTGGGATCCGAAAAACCAGCGTCCCGAGCTCTGGAATCTCTTCAACGGACGCAAGCATATGGGCGAACACTTCCGCGTGTTCCCGATATCCAACTGGACGGAGATGGACGTATGGCAATACATCCTTCAGGAAAATATTCCCATCCCGAGACTATATTTTTCACACGAACGGGAAGTGATCGTGCGCGATGGCGCGATCCTGTCGACTTCGCCTTATCTGAAGCTGAAGCCGGGGGAAGTTCCCATGAAAAAGACCGTGCGATTCAGAACCTGTGGCGATATGCCCATCACCGGGGCCGTTGAGTCGGATGCCAGCACGCTCGAGCAGATCATCGACGAGATCGCCGCCTCCCGCAAAACCGAACGCGGCACGCGCAGTGATGACAAGCGGTCGGAGACGTCGATGGAGGATAGGAAGAAGAGTGGGTATTTTTAGGGTGCCGGGGGCCAGATACCAGATACCAGATACCGGGTGCCGGATACCAGATACCAGGTGCCGGATACCAGTTGCTGGGTGTTAGTTGCTTGAAAATATAACCCTCAATATATGAAAAGCTATAGAGATCTTGAGATTTACAAGGAGTCAAGAAGGCTGGCGATTGAAGTACATGCCATGACTTTGAAACTTCCAAAATTCGAGATGTATGAGGAGGGGGCACAGGTGAGGAAGTCTTCGAAATCGGTTACTTCGATGATTGTCGAAGGCTACGGGCGCCGGAGATACAAAGCCGATTACATTAAGTATCTGGTGTACTCGCAAGCCGAATGTGATGAGACTATGGTTCATCTTGATTTTCTGGCAGAGACAGGATCGGTGACCGATAATGAGAAGATGGCAACCTTGAAGAGGGACTATGATATACTAAGCAAAAGAATAAACAAATACATTCAATGGGTTGAAGATAACTTCAATCCGGCCTATGTGAACGAGCCTGAGGTTCTTTTCCCCGACGCTGAATTCTGGAACTGAACCCCCGGCAACCGGCACCTGGTAACTGGAAACTGGCAACCGGTAACTGGAAACTGGCACCAGGCAACCGCAACCAGGCAATACTTTTAAAATTAAACTATAACTCAAAAATGTCTGACCTAAATAATCAACTTTTAAGGTTCACAACCGCGGGAAGTGTAGACGATGGTAAGAGCACGCTGATCGGGCGGTTGCTGTATGATAGCAAATCTATTTTCGAGGATCAGCTGGAGGCGGTGGAGAAGTCGAGCGCGAAGAAAGGATTCGACTACGTCGATCTTTCGTTGCTTACCGATGGATTGAAGTCCGAACGGGAGCAGGGTATCACCATCGACGTCGCATACCGCTACTTCGCCACGCCGAAGAGAAAGTTTATCATCGCGGATACGCCGGGTCATATTCAGTACACGCGCAACATGGTGACGGGTGCATCGACGGCAAACCTCGCGCTCATCCTCATCGATGCGCGAAAAGGGCTGGTGGAGCAAACCTACCGCCATTCTTTCATCGCGTCACTGCTGAAGATCCCGCACATCATCGTATGTGTTAATAAAATGGATCTTGTCAATTACGACGAAGCGGTTTATGACCGGATCGTACAGGAATACAAGGCCTTTTCCTCCAAACTTGAAATCTCCGATATCCAGTTCGTGCCGATCAGCGCGCTGGTGGGTGACAATGTGGTGAACCGCTCGCAGTCCATGACCTGGTATCAGGGCGCGACTTTGATCCACATGCTGGAGACGGTGCATATTGAAAGTGATTACAACCATATTGACAGCCGTTTTCCGGTGCAGTATGTGGTGCGGCCTCATTCGAAAGAATACCATGACTTCCGCGGCTATGCCGGAAGGATTGCCGGCGGGATCTTTCGTCCCGGCGATGAAGTGCTGGTGTTGCCCTCCGGTTTCAATTCCAGGATCAAGGCGATCCACTTTGGCGAACAGGCGCTGGAAGAAGCTTTCGCACCCATGTCGGTGACAATGACGCTGGAGGATGAGATCGACATCAGCCGCGGAGATATTATTGCGAAGCCCAACAATCATCCTCACACCGAGCAGGATGTAGACCTGATGCTCTGCTGGATGAATCAGCGTACGGTAAATCTCAACAGCAAGTTCTACGTGCGTCATACAACGCGCGAGGTACGCGGTGTGCTCAAGGAGATTCAGTACAAGCTTGACATCAATTCACTCACGCGTGTCGACAATGTAACACAGCTGGGAATGAATGATATCGCGCGGGTCAGGATCCACACGGCACAGCCCCTGTTCTACGACAGCTACCGGAAGAACCGTATTACTGGAAGTGTTATTCTCGTCGATGAAGGTACGAATGAGACAGTAGCGGCAGGCATGATAGTTTAGTAGACCACAGACGACAGACGACGGACCACAGACGACGGACGGCGCAAGCATGTACTTAATAGCAGAACGAATGGAAAAGATATCCGATCATGGAATACAGATAGACCTGGAAGCGTTGTTGATCCTTGCGATCCAGGCGGCGGAGGAAGGATGCCGTGAGATCCTTCATGTTTATCAATCCGGAGATTTTAAAGCTGAAGCCAAAGGTGATAATTCACCATTGACCCTGGCGGATAAGAATGCTCATCACAAGATCGCTTCCATACTGGAACCTGCCGGTCTGCCCATCCTCAGTGAAGAGGGGAAAAATGTTCCCTTTGAAGAAAGGAGGAGCTGGAATCATTTCTGGATGGTGGACCCGCTCGACGGGACAAAGGAATTCATCAAGCGCAATGGTGAGTTTACGGTCAATATTGCCCTCATAGAAGGTAATACACCCATCCTCGGTGTCGTGGCCGTACCGGTAACGCACGAGATCTATTATTCCACGCGCGGCTATGGAGCGTATCTGCGCAAAGAGGGCAAGGATCATAAGCTCGAGAAGAAGCCGCCGGTTGATCTGCAGCAGGAGGGGTTGCGTGTGGTGGCATCGCGGTCGCATATGAATGACGAAACGCAGGATTTCATCAATCGCCTTCGCAATCCAAGCCTGGTGTCTGCGGGTAGCAGCCTGAAGTTCATGTTGCTTGCCAACGGAAAAGCGGATGTTTATCCGCGGTATGCTCCGACCATGGAATGGGATACCGCCGCGGCGCATGCCATCGTAAAGGAAACAGGAAGGAATGTATTGCAATATGGTTCGAATGAACCGCTTCAATACAACAAGGAAAATCTGTTGAATCCTTACTTCCTGGTGAAGTAACGGTTCAGGGCGAAGATTTAAGATTTAAGATTGACGGAGGGAGGCGTCCATGGGACACGTTCGATGATCGTTACGTGTGGGATTGGTTGCAACGTTCGCCGCGTGCGTGTACACTTCATCTTTCGCCCTCTCAGGGCTCTGCCGGTTTGGACCATCTGCTAACCCAGGGCTAGAAGCTGGCGCTTCTACACCCTGGGCTGATATATGTCGCCCCTTCAGGGCTGCACCAGGTAGTTTTCCCCGCATCATCTGGGACGGACCAGGGCGCATGGGACACGTTCGATAAGCGTTACGTGTGGGATTGGTTGCAACGTTCGCGGCGTGCGTGTACAC
>JBARAD010000336.1:0-23659 GCA_049791675.1 Chryseosolibacter sp. | reverse complement strand
CCAACGGGCACAGGGCTGGGCCTTGCGATTTCCAAAGAATTCATCGAGGCGCAGGGTGGCACGGTGAACGTGGAGAGTGAACCCGGCAAAGGAAGTGATTTTTCTTTTGAGCTCCCCGCTGCATAATTCCGGCAAGCCGGTGACTTTGGTCAGGTGGCCACCGGATGCAGGACGAACGCTATCGTTCCCGTTTAATCCTTACGGATGCCGTTGGCCCCACCTGGATGGGTACTTTCTCACTTTGCACGTTGGCAGCTTCTATCCCATACATCTCTTCCGTGGATAGGCTGAATTTTTTGATGGTCCGGTAGGCTGAGATGACCAGGCGTTCAAAATTGGATATCTCGCTGTCGGCGGATGCCCATGAATGAAGGATGATGAATTTAAAATCCGCCATCATGCTGTATTTGTGCAGGGCGGGATAAGGACTGGTGAGGTCAATTTCTCCTGAATCCGCCATCTCGTGGACAATTTTGTTGAAAATGCTATTGATGCGGTGCGGAGTTTTAAAACCAAGTCTGATATTGATGAAAAAGCATTTTTCAGGGATGATCGTATCGACAGAATATTTGCTGGTAAAAGGACTGTCTACTGTCTCGACGTGTATGAACCAATAGACATCGGCCCGTTTTGGCTTTTTCTTGAAAATCGAATAGATAATATTGGAGTCGATATATTTTCGGCTGTCCGCCACTGCGAGGTAAACAAGGTTTGTAGCTTCTTTTGGTATGGTGTTGTCTTCCTGGAGATCCTTAAGCAGTGCTTCATAATGGCGCAGGTCAACAAATTCGGTATGCCGTTGTCTGAGTCTCCTCGCTTTCAGCAGCACGTACATCAAAATAAAGAAAAGAAAGGCTATGAGGAATGTGAACCACCCGCCGTGACGGAATTTATCAAGGTTGGATGCGAGGAACATCCCCTCAATGGAAAAGAAAAGGACGCCGAGGAAGGCGGAGCGGTAAGTGGATTTTTTCGCTGTGGTGAAGTAATAGACCAGCAGTGAAGTGGTCATCAGCATATTCACCGTGATCGCGAGACCATACGCGCCTTCCATAGCGGAGGACTCCTCGAAAATAACAACCACCAGGATGCTTCCCAGCATCAATATCCAGTTAATGGCAGGAATATACATTTGCCCTTTTGACTCGCTTGGATAGCGTATACGCGTGGATGGCCAAAGTTTAAGCTTAACCGCTTCGTTTATTAGTGAAAAGGTTCCGGTGATCAACGCCTGGCTTGCAATGATAGTAGCCATGGTGGCGATGATGATGCCGACGAATAGAAATGATTCAGGCATGATGGAATAGAAGGGTATTCTTTCACCCAGATATGAATTTCTTTGCGTCATGAGCCAAGCACCCTGGCCGAAGTAGTTTAAGAGAAGACAAATGCTGACAAACATCCAACCTGCTCTGACATTCGAACGGCCTACGTGACCCAGGTCCGAGTAAAGCGCTTCAGCCCCGGTGGTGCAGAGAAATACAGCGCCTAGAAGCCAGAACCCTTTCGGATATTTGACGATAAGATTAAAAGCATAGTAGGGGTTCAGGGCTTGCAATACTTCAGGGTGTTGAACAAGTGAATTCACCCCGAGTGCGCCCAGCATGACAAACCATATTGCCATAATGGGCCCAAAGGTCCTTCCCACCACCGCAGTCCCAAATTGCTGAAAAATGAACAGCGCTAACAAAATGCAGATGACGATGGTGGTTGTGGGGATGGCGGGATAGATCAGCCGCAAGCCTTCAACTGCAGATGAGACACTGATCGCAGGTGTTATAAATCCATCGGCGATCAGCGTGCAGCAGCCGACGATGGCTGGAAAGATGACCCATGACGCCTTGTACCTTCTGACCAGGGCATACAGCGCAAAGATCCCACCTTCACCTTTGTTGTCTGCGTTCAACGCGAGGTAAATGTATTTTAAGGTGGTGATGATCGCCAATGTCCAAAACACACAGGACAACCCACCCAGGATCAGATCTTCGGTTATTGGCCGGTCGCCAACGATAAATTTAATAGTGTATATCGGCGACGTGCCTATATCGCCGTAAATGATACCCAGTCCCACCAGTACCCCTGCCTTAGACAGTTGGTGAGGCTTATTGTTCGTTAATTCCATTTATGATTTCACAGTAGTTTTTTCTCCTGGCTCACTGTCAATAAATCTGTAACCGATGCCTGATTCTGTAATAATGTAAACGGGCCGGTTGGGATCGCTTTCAATTTTCTTTCTAAGCTGCGCGACAAAGACCCGCAGATATTGAGATTCATTCTGGTGGGATGCGCCCCATACCTGCCGCAGGAGATACTGATGTGTCAGCACCTTTCCATCGTTTTGCGCCAGGACGGATAGCAATGCGTATTCCGTTGCGGTCAGTCTTACGATCAATTCATTTTTTCTCACAATCCTGTTTGCAAAATCAATGGAGAGGCCCCTGAAATGAACGGTTGGTACATTGGGTTCGCTTCCCGATTTCCGGAGCGCAGAACGTATTCGCGCAAGCAGCTCTCCGGTGCGAAATGGTTTAACCAGATAGTCGTCCGCACCATTATCAAGCGCCTTTACAATATCGTCTTCATTGCTCTGAACCGAAATGATGATCACAGGATTGCTGAACCATTCCCTCAGATGTTTCAATACTTCATGTCCGTTTTCATCGGGCAAGCCTAAGTCGAGCAAAACCAGGTCGGGTGGATGACCGGACACCAATTTTATTCCTTCTTTCCCGGTCGATGCTTCTGACACTGCGTAATTGTTGGACTGAAGGGTGATGGTCAGAAGTTTCCTGATCTGCACCTCATCATCAATAATGAGTATGGAGTGATGATTATTCATTCTTCAGACGGTTGACATATGATTTCTCTGTTAAAATTTCGATCGTAAACCGAGATCCTCTCACCGGCAGGTTTTCGAGTTTAACCGTGCCGTGGTGAGCCTCTACCAAGCCCTTCACGATGGATAATCCCAGACCGGTTCCCCCCGCAGCTGCGCCCTTTAACCGATAGAATTTGTCAAATACCTTGTCGGTCTCATGCTCAGGGAATCCACTTCCATTATCCGCGATGATCAGGATCAGCCGATCTCTAACACAATCAGCCTGGATTGTGATCATGGTGTCATCAGGAGTATGCTGCGTAACATTGATCAGCAGGTTGTATATTACCTGCTCCATCAATCCGAAGTCAAGCTTGAACAACGGAAGATCTTCCGGTATCTCGACCGATATCTTATACCGTTGCAGATTTGGTTCCAGGCGTTGCAGTGTTTTATAAACAAGGTCATTGATATCGCACCAGTCTTTCTTCACCTGCAGGACACCGGATTCAAGACGAGACATATTCAACAGATTTTCAACCTGCTGATTTAGCCGGATGGAAGCAATGGAGATCTCGGAAATCAGGTCAGTCCTGTCTTTTTCAGAAAGTTTCGGGGCGTTTGACTGAAGGTTATCGGCCGAACCGATGATCGTTGTTATGGGTGTGCGCAGTTCATGGGATAAGGAATTAAATAGGGTATTGTAGAACCTGACGGACTTGGCTTTTTCATCTTGTCCCTTTACTTCCTTTTCCATCTGACGGATCTTGTTGGTGAGGACCGCATTGATCATGGCGACAATGAAATACATCAGCAGCAAGAGCTGGTCTTCCGTTGTTCCCACCGTGAGTGTGAATCTCGGCGGTATAAAGAAGAAGTCCCATATGAGTGCGCTGAGCAATGCGGCAATGAGCACGGGTACTATGTCCAGGAACATGGCCAGGATCGAGACAGTCACCAGCAGCATAAACGCAATGACGCGGTACCCGATCAGGTTGTGAACCGACAACCCAATGAGGGAGACGGCTAACACAAGCACAACGCTTGTGATGAATTGCTTCCTGATATTGAGTCTGTGAAACAGGAATTTCTTCACGCTCTTCTCTTTTGACGTATCAAAAGTAGTCTTTAAGCTATAAAGATGTTATTAAAAGACAGGGTCTGGACATAAAGATTTTATAAAGATCGGAACTTATACCAATGATGGCATTGATTTTCGGTACTTCTCGCTGGAGCCGGTGAATGCCTTTGGGTTGTATATTTACAATAACTTGTCTCCGGTAATGGGGAAGCTCCTGACACGCTTCCCGGTGGCATGAAAAATCGCATTGGCGACAGCGGCGCCAACGCCGACAATTCCAATTTCTCCAAGCCCTTTGATTCCGAGTGGATTGACAACGGTATCTTCTTCCTTCACAAAAATAACTTCTACCTCGGGTGTATCTGCATGCACGGGAATATGATACTCACCATAATCGTGGTTCATAAACCTGCCGTGGTTGTGGTCGAGAAGGGAATCTTCGTGCAGGGCCATTGAAATGCCCCACATCACACCGCCCATGATCTGGCTGCGCGCAGTTTTCGGATTGAGGATCGTTCCGGCAGCGATGGCGCTCACGACGCGGGTTACACTGATCATGCCCAGATCTTCGTCGACTTTCACCTCTACAAACACCGCGGAATGTGTATTGCGCGAATAGCCACCCTGCTTGAGAAGGTTTTTGAAGTCCGAGCTTTTTTCATGGATCGATTCGACGTCCGGTTCCTGAAGGATCTCTTTTATGGAGGCTGATCTGCCTTCATCTGTCTTGTGAACAATGCTTCCGCCGGAGAAATCCACTTCATCGATGGATAAGCCCTTCAAAAGGCTCCCTTCTTTCTTCTTCGCGAGGCTGAAAAGTTTTTCTCGGATCTTCTGGCAGACATTGAGCACGGCAGTTCCAACAGAAGCCGCGGTTGCCGAACCTCCTTCATAGGGAGCAAAGACGAATTTGCTGTCGCCGAGCCGGAAGGTTACATCTTCGAGGGGGAGCCCAAGCGTTTCTGCCGCAATCTGTGTCATAATGGTATACGTTCCCGTGCCGATGTCGGAAGTGGCGCTGCTTATGGTCAGTTTACCGTCGCGATCCAATCGTGCTTCCGCCCGCGCGGGCATCATCATGGCGTCCCATATTCCTGAGCACATGCCGTAACCGATAAGGTGTTTTCCGCGCTTCATTGAGCGCGGGGGATACGATCTTTTTTCCCACCCGAAGTGCTCTGCTCCCTGCTTATAACAGGACATAAGCTCTTTGCTGGAATACGGCTTGCCCTGCGCCGGATCCTTTTCCGCATAATTTTTCATCCGGAATTCCAGCGGGTCGATTCCAAGTTTATACGCCATCTCGTCCATGGCACACTCGAGCGCAATCAACCCCGTCGCTGCACCGGGGGCGCGCATGTCGAGGGGCGAGTTGACATCGAGCGGCACCAGTTGATAATCCAGTTTCACATGATCACAGGTGTAGAGCTTGCCTGTCCAGTTGACAATATTTTCTGTGTAATTTTCAAATCGTGAAGTTTCCGATACTGCCTTGTGACTGATGGCCTGAAGTACGCCGTCGTTTGTCGCGCCCATCTCAACCTTTTGCCAGGTAATGGGACGGTGACCAAAAGAAAACATTTGCTGGCGTGTGAGCGTTACTCTCACCGGTTGCTTCAGATCCAGCGCGGCGAGCACGGCCATGAAAAGCTGGTATTGCGGACGAAGTCCAGAACCAAAGGCGCCACCTACGAAGGGAGAGAGAATACGTACCTTTTTATGCTTTAACCCGAAGACCCGCGCGACATAACTCTGGCTGTTGAGGACACCCTGCGTTTTATCATAAATGGTAAGGGAACCATCCTGTTCCCACACAGCCGTGGATGTGAATAGTTCCATCGGGTTGTGGTGTTCCGCTCCATGCGCGTACGCGGATTCGATTTTGGCTTCCGCCTTTTTTAAAGCCTTTTCCGCTTTACCGCGTGATTTTGGCTTCTCATAGCCAGCCTTCCCCCGCTTCGGCGTAAACCCTTTCTCAAGATTGTCTTCAAAGTTCGTTTCAAAGGGCGCTTTTTCGTATGTGATGTTAACAAATCTGGCAGCATACTTCGCCACCTCAAGAGAATCGGCGACCACAAGGGCAACAGGCTGCTGACTAAACTGAATTTCGTTGGAGTAGAACGGCCTGAACGGTTTGCCGGGAAGCATATTCATGTCTTTATAGCTGAGGTCAAACCAGGGCATGCCTTTCACGTTCTCGTGTGAATAGACATTCTTTACGCCATTGATGGCCAGCGCATCTTTGGTATCGAGGGAGATGATCTTTCCTCTGGGGATCGGACTGGAGATGACGACCCCGTGCAGAAGTCCGGGCATGTTGTATTCTGCGGCGTACTGCGCTGCACCGGTAACCTTGGCAATGCCATCGACGCGGTTTACGGGCTTGCCGATATAGGAAGTATCAATATTTCTTACAGTTGACATACGTCTTTACAGTTGTTGATGACGGTTATAGGTATAGCAGTTGAGAGGTTCCGGTGTCTGCAGGTCGCGCGCTTCGGCGAGTGCCCTGACAATGGCGCGCTTTGCAAGCCCGATCTTGAATTCGTTATATCTGAAGCCCTGTGCTTCGCTCATGATCCTATCGGCTGCCTGCTGAAATACGGAATCTTCAGCCTGTTTTCCTTCCAGGAAGTTTTCCGCGTTTTCGTTACGCCAGGGTTTAGGGGCCACACCGCCGAGCGCTAAACGCGCCCTGATGATGCGGTCGCCATCCAACGCCAGGGCTGCAGCCACGGAGACAAGTGCAAAGGCATATGACCTCCGGTCGCGGATCTTGATATATTGATAGTGGTCAGCAAAATTGTCCGGCGGTAACGCGATGCCTGTGATCAACTCCCCGGGAGCAAGATTGGTATCGAGGTGGGGCGTATCACCCGGCAGCCTGTGGAATTCTGAAAACGGAATGGTGCGTTCGCCGTCTTTGCTGATCACTCTGATCCGCGCGTCCAGTGCGGCAAGCGCAACACACATGTCGGAGGGATGGGTGGCAATGCAGTGTTCGCTGTGCCCCAGGATGGCGTGAATCCTGTTGAAGCCCTGCCTGGCCGAACATCCCTGTCCCGGAACTCGCTTGTTGCAGGGCGTCGCTGTATCATAAAAGTAATAGCACCTTGTGCGCTGCAAAAGATTTCCGCCATTGGTTGCCATGTTTCTCAGTTGGGCCGAGGCACCGGCAAGAATGGCTTTCGCCAGCAGCGGATAACGACGCTGTACCTTTTCATGGTAAGCGGTGTCTGCATTTTTTACCAGCGCGCCCAGAAGTAAGCCACCATCATCGGTATCTTCAATATTGCCGAGATCGAGTTGTGTTATGTCGATAAGATGGCCGGGGTTTTCAACGTTTGCCCGCATGAGGTCGATCAGGTTGGTGCCCCCTGCGATGAATTTTGTTCCACTGCCGGGAATCATTTCAGTCAGCGTTTGTAAAATGCTGTGCGTCTGCGAATAGGTAAAACGGTTCATGCGGGGTTCTTGTTTTCATTGCTCTCGATCACTTCCTGTATCGCGTCACGGATGTTATTGTAGGCCGCACACCTGCAGAGGTTGCCGCTCATAAGTTCGTGTATGTCGTCCCCCGTTTTTGCGTGGCCTTCCTTCATCATACCCACTGCCGAGCAGATCTGCCCCGGTGTGCAATAGCCGCACTGAAATGCGTCATGATCGATGAAAGCCTGTTGCAGATCATGCAACTTTTCTCCCTCCGACAATCCTTCAATGGTTGTCACGTTAGCGCGCTGGAACATGACTGCAAGGGTAAGACACGAATTTATTCGCTTACCATCGACCAGAACGGTGCAGGCTCCACACTGGCCATGGTCACATCCTTTTTTTGTTCCTGTGAGATTCAGGTAGTCGCGGAGTGCATCGAGCAAACTTGTCCAGGGTTCAAGACGGAGATCGTATTGTTTCCCGTTGATCGTCAAACGCAATGGAAGGGGTTGTCCCACTGTGACAGGCCCCTGCAAAGGCCTGGAGACACCCTGTTGTTCTTTTTCGGCAACTTCATTCATGGATTGGCAACTTTGTGAAACAATGATGTCGCAAATTCTTGTGCCCTGACCCGGGAACGCTTATGGTCACGGCCGGAACAAAGGCTACTGCTGGTCTACAGGAAAGTTTTCCACAAACCAACGACGGGCAAGCCGCATCGTTCAGAAATGTTTGCGTCACCATTAGAAGACCTCAATAACACGATAATCACTATAATTATGTGAGAAATGATCACCGCTCTTCTTGCCTTCCATGGCTTTGAAGAGGGGACTTTGCGTTGACAAGCCAAAGAAGTCCATCCCTCCGGCGCTGAAAGCTTCGACGCTGGTCGAAACAAAAAAATTCTCTCTGTCAGTCACAACAACGCTGCCGGGTTGTATCGTGTTATGGATCGATCCGATCACTGGCGCCATGTCGAAAAGAATTTTCATCTCCTCGTTTGCGAAAGCAAGTTGATCCGCGATCTGATTGGACTTATGAACCAATTCCGTATTGAACTCCTGCTGGGACAGATCCATTTCGTCCTCATTGACGATTCCCTCGCTTGCCAGCATTTCTTTAATGCTACCGCTGAAATCATCGATCACTGTCTGATGCTTTTTTATTGCTGCATCGAGCACTTTCTTTTTTAATTCCACATGGTTCGTGGTTACATCGCTTGTTTCCATAGACGGGTAATTTTATTTGAATATCGCGCTATTCATGAACGGACGGAATAACCAAAATCCTGAACAGCGATGATCTTGGTTGCGCCCTTTTGTTGAACCCGGTATCAATGTTGGGTCTGATGAATTGAATTTCGATTATTGGTTCGTTTCCCAGCCCTTCGATCTGAGATGTTTCCTCCGGAGCGTGTATCGTCAGTATTGTTGAGGAGCCTTTCAGGAAGTTCAGGTAAGGCATCCATGCGAAACATCTTTCACTGGTTGTTCTCCAATAAATCAGCAAGGGCTATCGGACTGGCTGATCCGGCCCGGGTCAAAACGTGCAGCGATTTTCCCGTGCGGCGTGTGAGAAAAAAAGCGCTATATTAACCGGAGTGTTAGCCGGACATTGAACGCGGATCGATTGTTGGGAGAACGTTTTATGGCAGACCAGGCGATAGGGCCCGGGAGCTGTTCAGGAGGAGGGCACTTGACTGCATTTTTCGAAGCGAACCGCGCGCTTTCGCAACTATGCGCCCGACAAGGAGCATTGCTACGATGCGGAGATCCAGCAAGAGGCGCTGGCATGGCTCGATATGCACCTGAAAAAACAATGAAGGCTTCACAGTTCATTGCTGCATGAAAATTGATTCCCTGCGCCAAAAAAGAATTCAATGAAAAAACGAGGACAACGCATGACGCGACGCGAACTACTGAGAGGAGTTGGTCAGGCAGGCATGGCAGGAGTGGTGGCGCCGTTCACCGGACTTGAGCAGACACCGCTGGCGAAAAGCTCACTGATCGCCGCCGAAAACAGCAAACCGGGAACAACGGAGTGGCAACTTACTTTCGTGCGTTCGGATAACTACCGTTCTGAAGCGATCGAAGGATACTGCTCTCATATGAGCATCAGGGCGGGAGAATCCCTAGACATCTTCGTCAGCGCCAATCCGGCCAGCGAGGTTACGATCGACGTATATCGTATGGGATACTATGCTGGCAAGGGCGGTCGGCACATTACAACGCTGGGGCCATTTGCCGTTAAACCTCAGCCCACCCCTCCGGTGGCCGAACACCGTCTGCGTGTATGCAATTGGGAACGCACGGCCAGTCTAATGATCCCATCCGATTGGTTGAGCGGCGTGTATCTGGGTAAGCTCTCCTGCAGCGGCCACCGCTATCAGAGTTATATCATTTTTGTCGTGCGTGATGACCGGCAGGCAGACATCATGGTCCAGACAAGTGACACGACCTGGCAGGCGTATAACAAGTGGCCGGATGAATATTCTCTCTATGACAGCGATCCTCCCAGGCAACCCCACAGCACCCGGACATGGGTGAGTTATGATCGTCCCTATGCCAAATATCCACAGGTAGTGGATCAGCCCCTCTCGCAAGGTTCGGGTGAGTTCCTGTTGTGGGAATATCCGCTGTGCTACTGGCTCGAATCGCAGGGCTATGATGTAACCTACGTTTCGAACATCGATACGCATGCTGACGCGAAAGGCCTCAGCAGGGTAAAGTGTTTTCTTTCCGTCGGGCATGACGAATACTGGACACTGGACATGTTTCATCATGTAAAGCGGGCTGTCGACAACGGGCTGAACGCGGCGTTCCTCGGTGGCAACTGTATCATGTGGGCGATTGCGCTTCAGCCCTCAGCCATCGCGGCGAAAAATTTTGACGACAGGACGGGGCTCACACATCATGGGCAACGGATCCCGATGGTACCCGACCCCGGTGAAAAACCAAATCGGTTATTGTACCGGATTGCACGATTCGGGGGCGTTTCCCCCGAGGAAGCGGCCACCGGTATTATGGGACCCTTTGATGTGGAGACACCAAATGAAAATCTTTTGATGGGGGCCCGCACCATGTATCCTTTTAATGGGTCCGCCGACTGGATCGTCAGTAAGGCAGATCATTGGATATTCAAGGATACCGGCATGCGCAATGGGGACCGCATCCCCGGATTGGTTGGCTGGGAGCATCATGGCGATCCTGCAGCCATCCCGGGACTTGAGGTCATTGCGGAAGGAACAACGATCAATACTGCGGATGCTGAATCCCACTATACGGCTACTGTTTATCCCGGACCCAAAGAAAACTGGGTCTTTAATGCGGCAACGATTTTCTGGTCCATCGGACTTTCCGATCCGCCGGGGCTCATTTCTCCACATTCACATTTTGGAAGGCCCCATGGGACGGATGAACGCGTACAAAAGATTACCTCCAACTTTCTTGCAAAGTGCGGGATCGAACCTGCATTGAAAGAAAGAAAAAGAACGATTCGTTAAAGCGAAATCTTTTTCTTTTGAAAACAGCGACCCCCTTCCGGACGATTATTGCCGTATCCATTTCGGAAAGTCAATCGGGAATCCAATTGTGTTTTTCATCCTGCACATACTTGGCCCAACTGTAAAGCGCGTCATAGATCTTCATGCCGATCGTCAGCATTTCATGATCATCGTCATAATTGTAGGACAGTCCTGCCGAGATCGCCCATAGCCCTGCCGATTGCGGAGCAAGGTCGAAAGAATCCGTGTCGGCCCCCCTGACGATGTCAGCGATCTGTAACAATGCAGGATCTTTCAGTTGGTGTTTGTTAATGATATAATCAAAAGTACACTGGTCACCCTGATGGGTGTATTCCGCTCCCGGAATATCATAGGGTACAGCTTTCATTTCGATTGCCTTTTCAAATACTTTGTCTTTTGGAACATACATGAACTCCGCATCTTCATCGACAAAATTTTTGATGAGCCACGGACATGCAATGCGATCAATTTTCGGGTGTTCTCGGGTGATCCACTTCATAAGATTGTTTTTAAGATGATACCGGTTAAGGCGGCAACAAGGATGATATAAGGCTCCTGAAGTTTTTTGAATCTGAACAGGATAGCCACGGTGGCCAGGGCGATCAGAATTGCCGGGATATCCGTGAGGTTGCGTTTGGCAAGGATAATCACAGCGCCGGCGATGGCGCCGATTGCCGCAGCGGTCACCCCGTCAACAAAGGCTTTGATACCGGGATGTTTTCCGTATTTCTTAAAATAGGGTGCCGGAAGAATCGTGAAGAGATAACAGGGCAGAAAAGTTGCGAGCGCGGCAATGACCGCTCCCCAAAAACCGGCTACCAGATACCCGATAAAGCCTACTGTTATGACCACAGGGCCGGGCGTGATCATGGCCACTGCCACGGCATCGATAAACTCCTGTTCGTTGAGCCATGCATATTCTTTAACAACACCGCCGTACAGAAATGGAACAATCGCCAGACCGCTTCCAAATACAAAGGCACCCGCTTTGGTGAAGAACCAGGCGATGTCCAGTAATTTATTTTCGTATGTGAGCGACTGAACCTGAAGCAGGATCGTCGGCAGAAAACTGTGTGCCGAAATGTTCAGCCAGGAGGGAGGCGACTTTACAATCCAGACGGCAACTCCGCCCAGCAATATCAACCAGATTATTTCCTTTTCGAACCAGAATGTGGTGACGGCAAGGACGGCAAAAATGATCCATAGCAACGTATCTTTTCCGATACTCCTTGTTGTCAGTTTATAGCTGCTGATTGTGATGATCCCGATGACAGCAGCGCTTACACCGTAGAATACCGCCTGCATCCAGGGCAGACCTCCGAACTCCGTGTATGCCCAACCGATGGCTACCACCATAAAGAAGGATGGAAGAACAAATGCGGTTCCTGCCAGCGTTGCGCCCCACACGCCATAGTGAACATATCCAAGATAAATTCCAAGCTGGGCGGCAAGCGGTCCGGGGGCAAGCTGACTCAAAGCCATGCCCTCGCGGTAATCATCCTCGCTGATCCATTTTCTGTCGGCTACCAGATCGCGGTGCATATACCCTACCAGCGCAACCGGTCCGCCAAAGCCAAGTGATCCTAATTTAAGGAAGTAGAAACAAAGATCTTTCAAGGAATATGTTGGATTCATTTGATAAAAAAGTTATGCTGTCCGTCTTTCGTCCTCGGCCGGGAGAATGGAAGCGGAACAATGTTATTGTATAGCCTCCTGCTGCAACAATGTTATCATGTTGTTCACAATTTGTATAGAACGGAATTTACAATTTGTACCCGTTTTACTTTTTGAGGATATTTTTTCGATAAGCCGAAGGATTTTTTCCGGTATGGATCTTGAATACTCTGTTGAAATGACTTTGGTCTGAGAACCCGGTCAGATATGCGATTTCCGACAGTGAATATTTTTCATCTTTTAAAAGGGTCATTGATTTTTCAATCCTGAGTTTCCGGATGTAGTCCCCGAAGGAAAGATTATCAAAGTATTTTGAGAATTCGCGCGACAGATAGGAGGGATGCACATGAAGACTTTCCGAGATCTCCTTTAAACTTAAGGTCAGGTTTGTATCGATCTGATCCTGTATGATCTCCCGTAACTCCTTGGCCCATTCGGGTACATTTCTTCCTTGTTTCTTTTCCTGCAGGAACTTTTTGTATACGTCTATGAGCATTCCCTCCAATGGGTTTTGAGTATGCTTTTCGTTTTGAAGGTATTTGGCCCACGCATACAGCGCATCATAGATCATCATTCCTTTTCTTAATAGTTCATGATCATCTTTTGTCTCATAGGCCAGCCCCGCGGATATTGCCCACAAGCCGGACGATTGGCTCGCAAGGTCATGCCGGTCCGTATCCGCTCCCCTGACAATGGTGCACAATGTCTGGATGGCAGCGTCTTTGATCTTATGCCTCCTCACGATATAGTCGAAAGTACATTCGTCGCCATGGTGCGTGTATTCAACACCGGGTATGTCATAAGGGATCGCGTCCAGTTGTTTTGCTTTGTGAAGCACCTCGTTGAAAGGCACATAGAGGAATTCAGCATCGTGGTCGACATATTTTTTGATCAGCCAGGGGCATGCGATCCTGTCAATTTTCGGATGCTCTCTTGTAATCCATTTCATGGTCTTAAAAGAATTTTGTTTATGGAAAATACGGCAAAGATCTTCGGAACGGAAAGCTGCGGCTCATTTGCGAAAAAAAAGGCCTGTCCTTTGACAAGCCTTCTTTACGACATTCCTGCTCCGGCATTGGCCTGCTAATAATTGTATCGAAGCGTTATTCCGTATGTGCGGGGATCTCCGAGCACGGCGGCATAGTGGCCTGCATTTCCGGCAGCCGGTAGCAGCTGTTCGAAGTAGTCTTTATCGAGCAGGTTGCGGCTCCAGACGAATACAGACAGACCATCCGTTGCCCGGAATCCTGCCCGTGCGTTCAGCAGTGCATACCCGTCGATATTCAGGTATTGCGAAGGTGAAGGACTCGAGGAATAGGACGAGCGATAATAGGTGTCAAATGCCAGGAATACTTTGGCTTCCTGGCCGAGCAATTTCAACTCATTGGAAAGGAGTTCGCCTCCCAGTGAGCCTGCCCATTCAGAGATCCCGGGAAGTTTGCCTCCTGAAATGTCTTTGAAAGCGGAAGGGCCACCGGTTTCTTCGAGGGGAACAGGTGCATTCGTGAAGGAAACATACGCGCCATCCGTGTAGGCCACAGCGCCGTAGAAGGAAAGATTGCTGCTGATCCGCGCATTTCCGTCAACCTCGATCCCACGCACCTGCACTTCTTCCGCGTTCGCGAGATAGCCACGGTTTACGCCGAGCTGGGCACTTTGTACCTGCGTCTGGTAGTCGGTGATATTCGTATTGTAAAGCGTAAGGTTAAGTTTTGAGCCGCTGGTGGGAGTGGTCTTGACGCCTACTTCCACGTGGGTTACATACTCTGGCTTGATCTGCGCGAGATCCGTCATCACCTCGCCGTTGGCAGTAGGCAGGCCACCCAGGTTAACACCCACGGGTTTATAGCTGGTAGAGACGGTCGCAAAGGAATTAATGGCGCTGGCTGCTTTGAAAGAAACGGTCAACTGTCCGGAAAGGTTGGATTCATCCACGTCGGTTGTGAAAGCCTGGTCGGTATAGATAATACTTTTTAAAGCAAGCAATTCGGGATCATCGGTTTGCAGGCCACCATACGTTTGCCGGTCATAGTTCACTTCTTTCCGGTCATAATTATACCGGAGCCCTGGCAATAGGTGAAGACGATCGGTGATCGACCAGTCGGCCTGGGCAAACACTGCAGCGCCTAAACTCTGTAATCTCGATCTGGTGCGGATCCCATATCCGTCGAAAAGTCCTGGAGTCTTCCAGAGCTCGCTGGTGGAGTTTTGTGAGAACCGCCATTGCGCGGGGCCGGATTCCTCCGTGTGAACCGGATCGGTGTTGAGGTCCTGTCCGATCGCGAAGGCACCGATCACACCGCTCAGACGCGCGGAGAAATCTCCAGCGTAGCGGATTTCCTGAGACCAGTTCTGATGACGTGATGTTCCTGCTGAACGATTCAGCACAGGCAGTCCGGTAAAGTCACGGTCGTTCGATGGATCCCAGTTCCAGTAACGCCAGGCGGATGTCGCGGTGAGCGTGCCGGGACCGAGCGTTGCGTCGATTTTCAGCGACACACCACCGAGTTCATTGCCTGATCTCCACGGCGTGTCGTGGTCAATTTTGCGGTCGAAAGGATTGCGCGTCGGCAGATCATAGTTGAGGTCTGCAATGATCTGTTCGAACTGGCGATACGCTGGCCGCTGGGTGGGCACGACGCCGGCAACCACCTGCGCATAGCCCTGGGGATGCTGGCGTGTATCGTCTCCGGTTAACGTTATTGAAAGGTTTTCATTCGGCTTGTACAATAACTGGCCCCTGAAGCCGAGGTTGTTGAGGTCATTCACGGATTGCTGGGTGGCAACATTGTAGAGCACACCGTCACGCTGCGTGCCCGAAAAGGAGAATCGACCCGCAAATTTCTTTCCCAAAGGTCCGGTGACCGAGGCCTTCGCCTGGATAAAGCCATAGTTTCCGTAGCTGATCTCGAAATTGGCGCCTGGCGTGAAGCTCGCCGGCCGCGTCGTTACGTTAAAGGCTCCCGCGGTCGTGTTCTTTCCGAAGAGTGTGCCCTGGGGACCACGGAGTACTTCTACTTGTTCGATGTCGACGAAGTCGAGGGTTGTGGCTGCGGGCCGTGCGTAGTATACGCCATCAACATAGAAGCCGACACCCGGGTCGATGCCGTCGTTGGTCAGTCCGAATGTGGAGCCCAGGCCGCGGATGTTGAGGGTGGTGTTGCGCGGATTGGAGGAATAAAGTTGAACGGTGGGAACCAGCTCCTTTACACGGTTCACATTGAATGCGCCCGCGTCTTCCACGAGATCGCCGCCAAGTACGGAGACTGGTATCGGCACCTCCTGCAAGGTCTCACTCCTTCGCCTTGCAGTAACCACCACTTCCGATAGAACATTATCGTCATTCAACGTTATGTCCAGGGGTTCTTCGATCAATTCGAAGAATTGAACTTCCTGCGGTTTAAACCCTGTCGAACTGATCCTGACAGAGAAAGGAAGTTCTTTCGGCGGGGTGAAACTGAATCGACCTTCCACATCTGTGACGACGTAGATCCTGGCGCCTTTTACGACGACAGTGGCCCCGATGATCGGTTCGCCGTTGCCATCCTTCACCACGCCTTCGACGTTCTGAGCAAAGACCAGGTTGCCCCAGAGCAGGAGGGGTATAAAAAACTGTAAATTTCGAAGCATTGTTATTTGTATTTAGTGTTGATTGTATTTCAAACGAGGTGTCAAAAAGAGATGATCATCAGGCAATTGCGTCGAAGCAAAAAACTTTTGTGTTTCAGGACACGACGTGGATTCCCCGCTGCACCGGAGTGTTTCCGGTCAATTGTTCATGAACAACAACAGAAGGGGCCTCCGATCGGGCGGGTTGTGTTTTGAAGTCCGGCCCGATGGCGGGCAAGTAAGCGCGCGTCAGGGCGAAGGTGATTGATCGGTTTCATCAGCGTTTTGTTTTTTATAGTGCCTGTGAGGGTGGGGTTATCGTCCGTGCGATGAAGCAAATTCATTGAATTTTTCCTTCTCGAAATGTTTTGCTTCGGGTTTGAGATAGCCGAACGCATGGAGGTGGACCTGACCGTGTTCGTTTACCCATTTCAGAAAATCAATGGCTTCATCACTTGCCTGTTCCTTGTCTACCGACAAGTGCAGATACTCAACGGGAATGTTGTTTATCTTGCCCGGGTCTTCAGCTTCAAGCTTTTCAACAACACGGTCTATCGTGTCATAGAATTTTTCTTCATCGTTTACTTTCTTATTACCGTTGAGGTCGACCGGTAAAACGGCCAGACCTTCGACGGGTTTTCTGGTATGTTCGTCATAGATCAGCGGGAGGGGCAGATAGGTTACGCCCGTGGAGTCACGCAGCAGGGCTCTCAATAAGTGTGCGTCTGCGCCCGCGATCGAAGTTCCTTTCAGATCTTTTTGCTCATGGCCGAAGTATTTCGAAAATACGACCGGCACTCCCGCTTTTTGAAGCCTTGTATAAACAGTGTAGGGAGTCTGTATGGGCTTTTGTTTTTCTGTGTCAGAGAAGATGTCATGGAAGAAGATCTGATTCATGAGATCCGTATTCAGGCCTTTTTCTTGATAGATACCTGCAAATGTGGATGCGCCGTTGGCTACAGGAAGGATGGCATAGCGACCGACGTTTATGTATTCACGGCCTTTCTTTATTTCCGCTTCGTGCTCGTACACTTCTGCAAGGATATCATATTGAAGCGGATCTGCAGCACCTCTTGATTCAACAATGATCTGTACATGGGGATTGACCTTGTTGTACTCATCGATCCATTTTTCGACTAATTTATACGAGAAGCGCGCGCCTGTCACAACGACGACTTTCTGAGGGGGAGAATCTGGCGCCACCCCTGACCGGATGCCTTCGCTGGCCTTAGGTGTATCAGATTGCCCAAAAATGGATGTGGTCGTCGCAAGTAAGAATGCTACGGCCAGGGTGTTAATTTTACTCAATATCATAATATCTATAGGTTTAATAGAGTTCATCGTCACAAATATAAATCTTATGCCTACTAAATCAATAGAGATTATAGGTAATTAGTGTAAAAATATACTAAAACCACCTAAAAGCAGTGAAAAATGGGTTTAATGCCGCTTTGTGAGGCTAAAAATATTATTCACATAGCGCCATAACAATTCGGTTTCCAGGGACTTCGGGAGCGACCTGCAGAAGCCGTTATCAAGTGTTGCTGATTGGCTTAAGCAGAAAAAAATACCCGCAGGATTATCCCTGCGGGTATTTGTCTAAGTGATCTGGCCATTAGCGAGGTGTCTGAATAGGGGTAACCTCCTTTTCTTTTGTCATTTGACCATTTGTATGGGGGGCGTCCTCCCTTGGAGGATTTTCTTTCTGGGGCCGGATGATCAAGCGCAATGTGGGATTATCGGTTATAAATGCCCAGGCCCAGCTCGAGGCTAGGTTGAACTTATTTCGGAATCCTGCGAGGGGTATTAAATGGACAAAGAGCCAGACCAGCCAGGCACCGAATCCTTTGAAAAACACCTTTGGAAGATCGGCTACCGCTTCATATTTTGAAATGATGGCCATCGTTCCCTTATCAGCGTACCGGAACGGTTTCCATTGATTTTTGTCCAGTGATTTCTTGAAGAAACCCGCGATCCATGTCCCCTGCTGAATAGCAACCTGCGCAAGTTGCGGGTAGCCATCGGGATATTGTGGATCCCCGGTGCTCAGGCTTATATCACCGATGGCAAAGATATTTTTCGTTCCTTTTACAGTGAGATACTCATCCACCTTCAGTCTTCGGCCATAACCATAGCATTCGGAAGGCAAACCGTGCACCTCTCTTCCAATCACCCCGGAGTTCCAGATAAGGGCGTTCGTGGGAATGGAATTTCCGGTGTTCAAAATAACTTTTCCATCCGCGTAATCTACGACGCGGGTATCGAGTATGACTTCTATCCTCAGCTTGGTCAGTTCGTGCAGCGCCTCCGCCTGCGCCTTTTTACTCATCGTCTTCAGTAATTCAGAGGAGCCTTGAACCAGATGTATCCTGAAAGTTCCCCGCCTGATCTCGGGATATTCCTTCGGGCCGATCGTATGTACCATCTCAGCAAGCATTCCGGCCACCTCTACACCTGCCGGGCCACCTCCTGCAATGACGACGGTGAGTAATCTTTTCCGTTCCGCCTCATCATCTGACTGCACGGCTTTTTCAATATTCAAAAGCAGATGATTTCTCAGGTTCGTGGCATCGTCAATCGTTTTAAGAGGCCACGAATTCTGCTGAACATTCTGGATTCCGAAATAATTCGACTCTGTGCCAACGGCCAGGATAAGGTAATCATAATGCAATGTGCATGATTCCGTCTGGATCGAATTGACTTCGGGATTAACCCTGACCAGTCGGCTCATGTGAAACCGTATGTTTTTTCTTTTTTGGAAAAACCGGCGGAACGGATAAATGATGTTTGTTGGTTCGATCAGCGCCATTCCAACCTGGTACAGCAGCGGAGGGAAGAGGTGATAATTGTTGATATCCACCAGGGCTATATCATACCGCGGATGGTTGGCGAGCTTTTTCAGAAAGTTCAGCCCACCGAAGCCTCCGCCCACTACTACTATTTTTTTTCGATCACCTGTCATCTGACATTCCTTTACATCTAACGCCGGTCTGTTTGAAACCACGACCATGCTGTCGTGTTAGCATTATTCCGGCCTGCGTATCCATGGCAAAAAAATTCATTCCCGACGGATTTTTCGGGTCCTGATGCTTTTTGACGCGGCATTGGACCTCCGGCGTATACTAAAAAAATTAGCACATTATTAACTAAAAATATTAGTATTTCCTTTATCTTTGGAAGGTCAAAAATTACAACAGCCATGAATACAGCAAGAAACATCCGGATAGCGACAGGCATAAAAAGAATTGAGCTCGGAAACGAAAATATGGCGATGGTCCAGATCAGCGATGTGCTGAGACAGCATCGGGAGGCATTGATCAACAGCCTGCTTTCTGATCTCTCGACCTATATCAGTTACAAATTCAGGACACCGCCTACCAAAGATCAGCTCCAGCATATCAGGAGTAAACTCAATGATCTGAAAAATTCCAGCATCAGCCTCGCCAAATACAGTGAATTAATTGGAGAAGTGCTGGCCAACGAGAACACGTACATACGCTCGGAACCATTTTATTATGAGATCAATGAGGTCATCGGAGACGAATTGAATCCATCGCAACTTGTGCTTGTGAAGTGACGTCCGTTGTCTCCCGTTTACGTGAGAGATCGCGGGTGTTGGCCTGCGTACCGATTTGGATGGGGAACGCGCATGCCGGTTTTCAGGAAGTGGGCATTGGTCCGGCGTGAAGTTTACGGCCTGCTGATCTTTCAGAATCAGAAGATCCCTTTTTCCTCAAGCCACTTTAAACCTTTATCTTGCGTCCGAATTTACTTACATGTTCAGACAGGGCAAGCCAAGATCCGTTCGGCACAATCTTCGCCTGGCATCCATCCTTTCTTTTGTCGCAGGGATCGTAAACATCAATGGAGTGCTTTCGATGAATATCCTGACGACAAACGTCACCGGTCACTTCGCTTTCTTCTCGCGTGAGTTTGTGGAGGGCAGTATGTTTAACTGTCTACGCGATAGCGATGACGACGTAACCGCCGCGAACAAAATTGAGTGTCAGTATCGACGATAAAGAATTAATCACTGACAGGATCTTGTTCATCATCGTCCTCTTCCATGGGTGAGAAAAGCCACTGGAAATAGTCAGGCTCTGCAAATGCACTCACCCATGTATGGCCATGATCGGCGTTGGGATACAGAAAAAATGAAACGACGGCACCGGCCTGCTCGAGCGCGTTTGCCATGTTTTGTGTTTTCATACTCGGTACAATGTCATCCCGTTCTCCTGCGAAGATGCGCCATTTGGTTTCCGCCATTAAAGGAGCGTCGCGTTCATCACCATCTCCCGAGATAGCGATAGCGGACTCGAAGAACCCTGAATTACGCGCCACCATTTCAAATGTACCATAGGCGCCCATGGAGAAACCTCCAATGGATATGCGGTCTTCTTCAATGGGATACATTTCTGACAGCGTATCAATCAAACTTCTCAGCTTTCTCAGGATATCTTCGCTAAACCAATACTGTGATGAAGGGCACTGGGGGAACACGATAAACGCACGGTATCTTTCCCGGATACTGTCAGCCTGAAACCGTGAACCGCCGACTGAAAGCTGGCGCTCGTTGTCGGCACCTCTTTCGCCAATACCGTGTAGAAAGACATGGAGGGGATAATGCTTTGTTGAATCATAGTTCCTCGGCACAAGGATGCGATAGGGCATGCCCTTAAATTTTCCTTCGAGGAAATCTTCGTTCTCACCATTGTTTGCAGCCGGCTTCGGTTTCTCGGATACTTCAGCCGGAACTTCGGGTGGGGCCGGTGGTATGTTTTCCGTTTGAGGCGGTATTGGTACTACCACCTCCTCTGGCTTTTCACAGCCGGAAAAGAACAGCGCCAGAAGGATAATATGTAATACCTGCCTCATCTTCAAATTGTTGCCTTTTGAATTTGTCATTGCATAACAAAAAAAGTTTGCCAAATAGTTATGCTGCTGGAGATTTTTTTCGAGAAGTGGATGAAGAGGGGCTGTGCTTCTTTTTTGCCGGTTTCTTTCAGGTGTGCTTTAATTCTGTGAAGCGTGATATTTAACCACAGTCTGTGGGGGCGATGCGCTAAAAAAAAGAAAAGTGCCGGCCTGTGGGCCGACACTCTGCTTGTGGGATTACTTGTACGGTTAGAAGCTGATGGCTGCTTCGAAGTTGATGCCGCTGAATTCAGCATCGTTGAATCTTCCGGTCCAGCCTTTGCCGGTGTACTGTTGTCTCACGTATTCGATCTTGGCAAGAATGTTCTTGCTGATAAACCAGCCGCCACCAATGTTATACCTTTCGATGTCCTGGGTGATGCTTACGCTTTCAAGCGACTTGCCACTGACGGTATTGTATCTTCCCGCGAGGTAGAATTTTTCATCGGCGCCAAAGCGGTACACCAATTCTCCTGCCAGTTGTGTATAAGAGCCTTCCTCGTCAGTAGTGGGTTCAGTGAAAGTTGCGCTTCCATCAGCAATTTCATAGATACCAAACAACTCGAGACCTTTGAATTTGATGAACGGGTTGATCTGGAAAGCATTCTGTTTGGTGAAACGCGCGTTGAATCTTCCTTCAAAGTCGGCGCCTTCAAATTTTCCGTCGGCATCGGGGACTGTGTGCATCACGTAGTAGTATCTTGCACCGGCGCGGTCACCACCGTATAACCAGGTGCCTGTGGTTTTTCCATGGTTGATATACCATGATCCGGTTAATCTTACGCGGAGATCGCTTAACTGCTTGTCAAAACCAACTTTACCGTAGAAGGAAGGTTTGTTGTCACTCTTGGCATCGACAACCACTTTCTGATTGAGTTTGCCGTTGGTAAGACCGACCAACGCGATGATACCGTTCTTCTGGATCATGGCCTCTGCAAAAGGTTCTGTTGAGAAGGCGTCCATAATATAGTTCTCTACGAAGGGATTGAATATGGTGCGCGCGTTATCGGATCTTCTGAAGTGTGCATCACCATAATTGAACTCATCGAAACCAATGGTAAGGGTCGCGTATTTCATGAGACCTTCCATAAGTCCGGGTTTGATAAAGTTAAGGTTATCAATCCTGAGGTGTCCACCCTTGATGTAAAAGTCATTGTGGTGGCGTGAAGAGAGGTAAGAGCGCAGGTGCATTCTGACGCCGTCCAGCAACTGAACGTCAAGGTTAAGGTTGGCATTTGGCAGGTTGAAGTCACTGCCCAGTTCCACGAGGTTGCCGTTGGCGTTGGATTGATTCAGGCTTTGAAATTGAAGAGCAAAATCTCCTCCGACACGTACTTTGACGCCCTCAAAAGTCACACTGTCAGCTTTGGATGGTTCGAAAACATTTAATCCGTTTTGATCATTGGGTCTGAAGAATTGGAGGGCAGGTTGTTGTGCGTAAGCAACACCTGATAGTATCAGCGCCAGCAAGGCCAGTACTAATTTGTTTGTGTACGTTTTCATTTTTTTGTTGTTTATGAGTTCTGTAGTAAAGTGTCTTGTAAAAGCAGCAGACTGAGTTCTTCCGCCGATTACATTCCAAAAGTATAGTCGGGTGAAGGCCCCGGCACTGACATTCATCAGTCGGCAATATGATTGTTATACATCAGGAGGGGTAAGGAATGTCTGCCTTTTCCGCACTTCATGAAGGCAAAGGCCTCTGGAATGGGGAATCCAACCCAATGCAATCGAATGAAATAGTTGGCCATGGCTTTTACGGCATTGTCTCAAAGTCCGACCAGGAGCAGACCGACGACGCCAGCATCCTCAGTTTTCTCGTAGTTTGGATATCCGGATGCCGTCTGCTGCGTCATATATTATTGTGTGCTTCGAAGCAGGGTGTAACCTTCAGAAGGATTTACGAAGGCAGGTGGCCGAAGTCAACACCGTCAACTTATTACTGAAAATTCAGACCGCCATTTTCCTCACACAATGGTCCATGATGTTCGGTGAGCCTCAGAAAGTTGGTGGATCTGCTGATACACCCGCTATCCATCTTCCTTTACTTATTTATTCGCTGTAACTTGGACGTACCTTGTATAGAACTCCATTCATCTCAATACGCAGCACATGAAAAACTATAACAGTCTGTCCGATGCATTAAATGATCTGATCAAGAGGGGGTATACCGAAGATTTTGAACTGAAGCCACATTGTATTGAATGCGCTTCACTAAACCTTGAGCTCGAGCCGGAGAAATTCGTTGTGGATGAATTTTACCGGTTTGAAGGAATGTCCGACCCAGACGATAACAGTATCGTATTTGCTATTTCCTCCCAGGATGGCGTGAAGGGAACTTTGGTTGATGCCTATGGTGTGTACTCTGAAAACCTGACGGAGCCGATGATCAGGAAGTTGGCATTTAGGAGGTAATTCAAAGTTCAAAGTTCAAAATTTAAAGTTTAAGATTTAAAATTTAAAATTTGTGACCACGCTAAAAATCTGAAGCCACCGCTCCATCTTAAATCTTGAATCTTGAATCTTGAATCTTAAATCTTGAATTTTGAATCCTTTCAAACAATCTCATAATTGAGCATCATGCCATCGTCTTCGTGCTCGAGATTGTGAC
>JBARAD010000335.1:0-24838 GCA_049791675.1 Chryseosolibacter sp. | reverse complement strand
GGTTTCTGTTTCATCCGGCTTCGTGAACTAAATAATCAGTTGAAACTATAAATATAGTTTGAAGAATGCAAGGGTGGGGAAAATATTTTTTGCAAGTAAGGGGTAGAGGATAAGGCTGAGGGTTAAGTCATAATGCGGAAGGCTGCTGTCCCGATAACTATCACCGATGCTCAAAGAAGCGCTGTTGACGGTGCTTGGCGTTGTTTCATATTCAACCCCTTCGGGGTTGGTGTACTCATCACATCATACCCCGCATTGCATGCGGGGCTATTCATTTTGGATCCCTCCAGGATCCGAGGCGACATCGATCGCGAGTATAGTTGGTATAGACCTGTTCTCGAAATCTAAAGCGGAGTTACGTAGCAATACCACCGACTTAAAACGGGTCAATATGATTACCACTCACAATGAGTGACGGCATTGTTCATATTCAACCCCTTCGGGGTTGGTATACTCTCACTCCATACCCCGCATTGCATGCGGGGCTATTCATGTTTGATCCCTTCAGGATCTGATGCCCCTTCGATGGTACTATGGGTCTATTCAATCTTTGCTCCCGCCAGGCTCCGATGCCCATCAGTTTCCATTGCGGGCTGCTACGTGCCCCGTTCCTAAATCCCAACGGAGTTCAACATCCATACCATGGAACCCCGAATGGGGTTCAACATGAATAGCGCCGGGTGCAAACCCGGTGTTCGAACGCAACCACCCACCCAACCCCGAAGGGGTTGAATATGACGCCACGCGCACCGTCACGCGATGATTGTCAGCAAAACAGGCATTCAAAAGTTTTATATGAGCAAATGCCTTGTCAAGAGGCTGCGCTGGAAAACGTCTCTAATCACGCCACACAATACCACACTCTCGCAACTTTTTGTTATTTTCCACGGGCAGTTGAAAGGATGATTGGTTTAAGGAACGAACATTTGCCGCAAAACCCCGGCATTCACTGGCATTCGAGAAATACCATGCGGTCAAGTTCCTTTTTCATTTCGAACGTTGTGTCAGCATCGCTGTCGGCGGTATTGATCACTATGATCTTCAACAAGTAACTAAATACGCAGCATGAACAAACCAACGTTTACGGATTTAGAAGGCAGTCGCAGGGGATTTTTGAAAAAGTCTCTCCTGGCCACAGCCACGTTGACTGCTTCGGGCTTTGACTTATTCGCGTCCGCGCCTTTCACCAGGATGAAGCCAGACACGATGGCCCAGAATAATGCGCCATGGTTTCGGCGCATAACCCGATGGGGACAGATCAACATCACGGAAAAAGATCCTACGCAGTATGACATCGGCTGGTGGAGAAAGTACTGGAAGGAAACCGGAACCGAGGGCGTCGTTATAAATGCAGGAGGAATAGTTGCGTATTATCCGACACGAATACCACTTCATCGGCAGGCACAATACCTGAACAATCGGGACCTCTTCGGTGAATTGTGTAGGGCTGCACATGAAGACGGTATCGCCGTATTTGCCCGCATGGACTCAAACAGGGCTCATGAGGAATTTTACAATGCTCATCCGGACTGGTTTGCGATTGATCAGTCCGGCAACCCCTACAAGGCCGGTGAACTGTATATCACCTGCGTCAACAGCCCTTATTATCAGGAGCACATTCCTGCTGTTCTAAAGGAGATTGCGGAAATGTACCACCCCGAAGGGTTTACGGATAACAGTTGGAGCGGGCTTGGTCGTGGATCGATCTGTTATTGTGACAATTGTAAGAAGAGCTTCCGGGACAAAACAGGCTTCGATATCCCGCGTGAAAAAAACTGGGATGACCTGGTGTACAAAAAATGGATACGATGGAATTATGATCGCAGGCTTGAGATATGGGATCTGAATAACAGCACAACAAAGGCTGCAGGCGGAGAGCACTGTATCTGGGCGGGAATGAACAGTGGTTCTATCAGTGGTCAGAGCCGGAGTTTTCGGGACTATAAAGCCATCTGCGAGCGGGCGGACATCATTATGCTTGACGATCAAACGCGTCACAACGATAGCGGATTTCAACGCAACGCCCAGATCGGAAAAATGATCCATGGCTTACTCGGCTGGGAAAAACTTATCCCTGAAAGTACAGCCATGTATCAGGCGGGAAGACCGACGTTCAGACTCTCCAGCAAGCCAGTGGCGGAGGCTCGCATGTGGGCCCTGGAAGGTTTCGCGGGAGGTATTCAACCCTGGTGGCATATGGTGTCCGCCTATCATGAAGATCGTCGCATGTACAAGACCGTTGCACCGCTCTTGTACTGGCACAAAGCGAACGAGGAGTTCCTCATCGGCCGGAAACCAATTGCAACAGTCGGGGTCGTTTGGTCACAGGAGAATACGGATTTTTACGGACGCGATGATGCCGACGAATTGGTGGACCTTCCATTTCGCGGAGTAACTGATGCACTTGTTCGTGCGAGGATACCGTATATCCCGCTTCATGCAGATCACATCGATCGGGAAAGTGGGCAGCTGTCTTTGCTGATACTGCCCAACCTTGCTGTAATGACCGATGCCCAGGTGGCAAGCGTAAAACGGTTTGTTGAACGGGGCGGAAGTATCATTGCGACAGACGAGACAAGTTTGTTTAATGAATGGGGCGATCTGCGGAAAGACTATGCGCTGGGCGATTTATTTGGCGTCCACCTTTCCGATCGCAACACTGTCCAGGAAGGTGACAAGCACACATATCTGCGTCTAACCCCTGAGTTGCGTGCGCAGCTGGAGGGTCCGCATAATCAGGCTGAGACCAGGGCGACGGGCGCTCGCCATGAAGTCTTAAAGGGTTTCGAAGAGACCGATATCCTGCCTTACGGGGGCGTGCTAAGTGCACACCGCGTTGATGCCGGGGCAGCGGTGTTGATGACCTTTATTCCTGAGTTTCCGATCTATCCGCCAGAAACGGCGTGGATGCGCGTTCCGAAAACTGACATACCTGGACTGATAGTAAAGACAACCTCCGCCGGGAGCCGCATTGCTTTTTTACCGGCTGACATCGACAGGCAGTTCGCGCGCCATAATCTTCCGGATCATGGAAACCTGCTGACAAATCTTGTGCGCTGGGGCCTGAAGGATAACATCCCTTTGACTGTTGAAGGAATCGGACTCGTGGACGTTCATTTATATCACCAACAGAATCGCCTGGTTCTGCATGTTGTTAATCTTACCAGCGCCGGAACCTGGCGTGCTCCGGTACATGAGTTGATCAACATTGGACCCCTGCATGTGAAAATCAAGCTGCCAGGCGGTATCAGAGGTAAAAACGTACGCGGATTGGTGAGTGATGAAAAGATCTCGTCAATTATGAAAGATGGAATGATTCAATTTGACATTAAAGCAGTTCTCGATCATGAAGTTCTTGTCATAAGCTGAGTAAGCCATTAAAACGCTCTCCGGGCAAGGGAAAGGATGTCAGGCCACCGCGCCGATCCTGCCCAACGATATGATCGACATCGCATTGGAGACTGTATCTTTCAGCGGGTAAAATTCGTTGTTGACGATTTGAAGGAACTCAATGCCGAGCGCGACGAAGACTGCCCTTCAATGATTGACGGCAGGTCGTGCTCATGGTGAAACGCGGGCACGGGCGACGATCTCAGGGGCAGCGCTGCGGTGGATCATCTCTTTCATCCCCGATCGGCATGCATTTGATTAGGTCCAGACCTGGATCACTCCGTCATAAGACCATTTTTTATGGCATACTTCACCAATTCGGCCGCGTTCCTCACGCCGAGCTTATCGAAGATGTGGGATTTATGGGTGTCTACGGTTTTTGCGCTGATGCAAAGGTCGGCGGCGATCTCTTTATTTGATTTGCCCGAAACCACCAGGTTGAATATTTCTATCTCCCTTTTAGTGAGATCGGTAATGGATTGACCGTTCTGCGCCAGCCTGATGCCGGTTTCCTTTTTAATGAAGTCGTTAAAGACAAGCCCTGTGATCGCCTCATTGAAATATCGCTCCCCCCGGCAAACCTGACGTATGGCCTGCAGGACGGTACCGATATCTACCTCTTTCGTCAAATAACCGTCAATGCCGGATTGAATCCCCGCGGAAAGAAACTCTTTGTTAACGCCCATGGAAAGAAGGATGACCCTGATCTTCGTGTTGCGTTCTTTTACCCACCGCGTGGCCTCTATACCACTCATTCCCCGGAGCATGATATCCATCACGATCACATCGGCATCAACATCCTTCAGGCAAGTGATCAATTCCTCACCGCTGCAAAAGGAGCCTGTCACCTTGATATCAGCCGCGCTCTCAAGCATAATTGAAAGGGATTCACGAACCAGCTTATGGTCGTCCACTACAATCACTTTAATTTTCTCCATAATGATAGTTTCGGGTAGCCCGCTAAAAAACTAACCTGCAATTTCATTTCAAATGTTTGGAATGATCACTTTAAAGACAGCGCCACGGCCGGGGCTGCTCGATACTTTGATAGAACCTTCGAGCGCGTCAATCGCTTTTTTTACAATACACAATCCTAAACCGGTTCCGTCGATGCCAGTCGCGTTCGATCCGCGCTGGAAGGGGTGGAAGATCTTTAACATTTCCTTTTCGTCAATCCCCATTCCCTCGTCCTTTACCGTCACCTCCAGGCTGCCTTCAGCGTCACAAAGCTCCATCCACACATCTGTTTTATCCGGAGAAAACTTGATGGCATTGACCAACAGGTTCGTGAAAATATTCCTGAGCAAGTCGCAGTCTATGAAGAGTTCCTTTTGATCTACCTGCGCTATGAAGTTTATGTGGTGCGATCTGTTGAACTGAAGCTCAATTTCACTTTTCAACGCAGTGAAGAAACTACAGATGTTAATGCGCTCCCGGTTGATCCCGATCCGGGGCGCGACCGCCTGGCCAAGGGCCAGAATATCCTTCAACATGGAGCCTATCCGCACGGCCTGTGCCTCGATAATTTGTATCTTGTCGCCAATGTCCTTTGGGTTCATGCTGGCAATGTTTTTTTTCAAGTATGCCGCGTGTGTCCTGATCGTAGAGAGCGGTGTTTTCAATTCATGGACAACCATAAATGAAATACTGTTGTCCCAGTTAAGGTTGTCTGAGGATTTTCCTCTGAATTTTTTCCCGCTCTTCCCCTCACTACCGGCGTTTGGTTCAATCATCGTTTCCATCACACTTGGTGCTGTGCTCACTTGAGCGCACGTTGTCTGTGACAAAGATGAAACAGGAATCCGAAAAAAAAATCAGATAAGTCTGAGATGGATACAAAGTTCAAGTAAAACCGGCAGTATCGGCCCAAAGGCCTGGATTTTGTGGACAGCATCAACGCCATGCTGCGAAAAAAAATGAAATTTCATTGATGACCTAGGAGGTTGCCTTATAGGTGTGCGTCGGAAATGTCTGATTTTATCAGGAAATTCCTTACGTCACATGGGTATCAACTCGTTCCTGATTGCATATCTCACCAGCTCCGCTGTATTCTTCAGTCCAAGCTTGTCGAGGATATGGGTCTTGTGCGTGTCAACAGTCTTGGTACTGATGAACAACTCCCCGGCAACCTCTTTGTTTGACTTGCCTTGTGCTACGAGGTGGAGTACCTCCATTTCGCGTTTAGTGAGATCCGACAGCTTAAGGTGGCGCTTGGATTGATTCGCGGCCCGTTCCTTATTGTAGAAGTCTTCGAAGACAAGGCTGGTGAGCGCTTCGTTGAAATATTTTTTGCCGCCATAAACCGTTCTGACCGCCTGGATCAACAGATCCTTTTCAGCTTCCTTTGGAAGGTATCCATCAATGCCCGATTGTATGCCGGCAGTGAGCAGTTCTTTCTTTATTTCCTGGGAAAGGAGGATTACTTTAATCTGGCTGTTGCGTTCTTTTACCCAGCGGGTAGCCTCAATACCGGACATGCCTTTAAGAATAATATCCATGAGGATGACGTCCGGACCCAGCTCCCTTACCTTGCCGATCATTTCTTCACCGCTGGAGAAAGAACCTACCACCTGTATGTCACCGTGCTGCTCAAGTACCGTGGCGATGGCATCGCGTACAAGCGTGTGATCATCCACCAACACAACACTGATCTTCTCCATACCGTTATATTCGTATGTTGAATGTGATTAAATCTTGTCAGACAGCCAGCGGCGGTTTTGCATATTGTGCGACAGCCGTCGTTATTCAGTCACCGGAATGGTGACTGAAAAGACAGATCCTTTTCCCGGCGTGCTTGAAACGTTGATGGAACCTCCGGTCAAATCCACTGCGCGCTTCACAATCGACAGCCCGAGGCCCGTGCCGGCGATTCCCTTTACATTCCGGCCCCGATGAAACGGTTCAAAGATGTTTGACATGTCCTCTTCATCGATTCCAACGCCTTGATCTTTGATATCCACCCGCAGGGCTGTCTGTTCATCATATACATCGACCTCTACTTCCGGTTTACCGGGAGAAAACCTGATCGCGTTAGTGATCAGATTTACGAATATGTTGCGGAGCATGTCCGGGTCGGTATTGATTTCCTTGCGTGTCAAATGAAAATTGCAGCGAACTGTATGCGAGCGGTTGTGAGTTTCCTCAATCTCCGATTTAAGACCTTCAAAAAAAGTGGTTATGTCGACTTTTTGTTTGATCAATTCAATCTTGTTTTCGTCAGCCTGACCCAACGTCATCAGATCGCCGATCATGCGCATCATCAGGTCAACCTGCCCAAGCACTTCTTTTAACTTCTCATCGACCTTCTCCGGTCGCATCCGCCTTCCATACCGCCGCAGATGGTTCACAGCGATCTTGATCGTTGTGAGTGGCATTCTGAACTCGTGTGACGCCAGCGAGGCGAACCTGCTTTTCCACGCCGCCAGGTGTTTCGCCTTGTCGAGGGCTTGCTGCAGCTCAATGGTCCTCTCCCGTACTTTTATTTCAAGGGACGCCTGCGTGCGTTTATGTTCTTCTATCTCTTTGTTTAGCTGCCTGATCGCTTTCTCCAGCTCGGCGGTCCTTTCTTGAACCCTGTGTTGAAGCTCGTCGTTTATTGTTTTCATCTGGGCCTTGGTGTGCCGTATTGCCGGCACCTCCACGATGTCCCAGGTGCCGCCCCGCATGGATACAGCCATCTCATGGGCATGGGCGACGTCAAGTATATCTGTCCCCTTGCATTTGTCCAGGGGATAAGTGCACAATACGATCATCCGCGTCCCCGCAATGGAGTTGTTGAGCGTCCGTTCATATTCAATAAAGTCCTTCCACACTTCACGCTCAAGCCACGCCTCGTTGCCGTTGACGCGCATGCCCTCGTAGCCGTTGGCCAGGGCCCAGACAAGCTTCTCATGCCAGCCATTGATGATGCGCCGGGCGTCGAAAACTCCGTTCTTCAAATACCAGTCCGCATGGGGAAGCACTTCGATAGAGGAAGAGGCAACATATTTTTGGTAGGATGGTATTCCCCGGCGCAAATGTTCGACCGCATCTTCGACCGAAATAGGTTCGCTGGTCACCCACAGGCAAAATTCGTTGTTCTCGAGACCGGCTTTAAAATAAGGGATCAGGATTTCCAGGAGATCTTCCTTTGTCTTGAAAAAATTGCAAAAATGACTACCCCAGGGGACCCTTCCCACGATGTCCAGTCCTGTGTCCCTCAGGTCGTTGCCTCCGGAAGTGGTATCTTTTCCATTCATGGGACAGCTTTTTGCAGTGTGTCACCCTGCGGCTGAAAACCCGGGTTTATCTTCTTTCTTGAGCCGGATAGCGAGGATGATCAGCACGATGCCCGATGCAAGCCAGAACGCTCCGCTCATCCATACCATAGCAACGAGACCCGCGCCGGGAAGGATGACAAGAGATACCGCGAAGAGGATCGTTACGACACCTTCAAGAGCGAGCGCCCATTCCCCCTGAATCTGCTTTCGCAACTTTATGGCTGCAGCAATTTCGATCAGGCCTGACAGAAGGGCCCATGCAGCGATGAGGTAGAGGAGGGCGAGGGCGGTTGCCAGCGGTGCGGCAAATGCAATGATGGCCACTAAAATACTGAGCACGCCGTGCAGGATTAAAATGCCCCATCGCTCGTGTTTCTTTCGCGAGCGTACCCCCGCGATCAGGAGAAAGGCGCCTTCCAGCAAGGTGAACGCTCCAAACAGAATGATAAGCGCGCTGAGGGTGATACCGGGAAAAAAGAAGGCGGTCAATCCCAGGAGGATACCGAGCCCTCCGCGAAGAGCGAGTGTCCACCAATTGTATGTTAACTGATTCATAGAATTGTGTTTTGAAAGTTTACAGATCGTCGCAGCGTTAGATCAGGGCGTGCGGAATCGCTGATTGGGGGTGGCTCATCCAGTTAACGTTCGCGCTAGCCATAAGCACATCCGGTTTTTATGAGCGTGAATTTTTCATTCAAGGTATTTTTTCAGCATTTCAAACTGAGTTTGGGCAACGGCCGGATTATCAGGAGTGCCATTCAGCATGACGAGCAAGTACCCGAATTTTGATAATCGCCAATCTATGCGAACAGTATGGGCACCGTTGTCTGAGATGTATATGACTTTGAAATGCTCGCGTACAGGTAGCCCGCAATTATTACATATCTGAATGGCCCGTCCTACCGCCTGGCTTATTTGACCGGGCAGTTGAAAACCAACATGTTCAAGTGTACTGGCAAGAAAGTGAAGCTGCCGGTTATGTATGGCTTCCTCGAAGTCATCAAGTACCGGACTGGCTTGCGGAGTGAATGTCTCAATGATGCTGAAGGTCATGTTTTACGTGTTTTAATCCGACATGGTCCCGTCCAATATCTCGTTCACATTTTCAGAATTTATTCGGGCGCCATAAGAAGTATTCAATGATGTTGCGTGAAAACGACGAGTCGGGATTTAATCTTCAAAAGATCCCGCGCTTTGTCGGGCTGGCGGACCCTGGTAGGGGTCATTGATCACATGGTGCGTTACCCCGGCAAAGCAGCGGATCGATCAGGAAATGTTGATCATCCGAGGTGACTGAACGTTCTCCTCCTTCTTCTTAGGGATAGAAAGATACAGTACCCCGTTTTCATACCGGGCATTGATATTATCACCATCGGCCGTTTCCGGCATGGTGAATGAACGCTCAAATGTCCGATAGGCAAATTCCCGACGCGTAAATTTTCCGTCCTCTTCTTTTTTGTCTTCCTTCTTCTCGGCCGAGATCGTCAATACATTATGATCGAGTTTAATAGTAAAGTCGCTTTTCGACATTCCGGGAGCCGCCACTTCTACAACGAAGCTGCTATCATCCTCCTTAATATTCACTTTTGGGAGCGAGCTATAGCCCCGCAGGTTGTTCATTCTTGCGGCCGCCGCATCGGGGTCGAAGAAATCGTTCAGCAGATTTCCAAAGGCGGGAAAAACATCAAGGTTTGTTTTTACGAGTGTCATGATTTTTGGTTTTTAGGTGATACACGGAGTTTCTTAATACTGACATTAAGGTAACAACTAGATCATTTTGTAATGTTAATCGCGGTGGTATTTCAATAGGATATATTGACACTATTTGTGACTTTTACTGAGCGCATTTCGAGCGCGTTCCTTCTCGAAATATGCTTTGCGATGGCCAGGATCTTTGTAATGACCTTATGGAAAATATTCGTCGTCATCATTTGAAAGAGCCGCACGTTTTCATTCTGATCCGGTTTGTTACAACGGAGGAAGCATATGAGTTTAAATCTCTGATCACTTCAGCAAGATCCCGTTCATCGGGAATTTTGTATGAGTTTCTTGACGCGCACAAGCAGGAAGCCTGGAGTGCTGCGCTTAGGAACGAGGTATTCACGCTTATCTTCCGGAAGGCGTATCGCGTTGAGAAGGATTATCTGTTGCGAAACCGTTTTCGTATCCTTCATGAGAAACTGGAGTCGTTCCTTGTGCAGAAGGAAATGAAGAAGTCTCTTCACGACTATCCGAACCTGCGAAATTATTACCTGCTGAAGTCGCTGAAAAGGAGGAGGGTATTCGATCTGTTTCAGGTCAAATACAAGACTGCCCTGCTCGCGTCGGAAAGGAGTTTGGATTACCAGACGGCGGTCGATATATGCGGAATTGCGCTTGTTAATTACCGTCTTTTTTCGAAAGGTGATAACGCTTCGTCCCGTGAAGCCAGAGAATTGTGTGACCGGCAACACCGGCTGATCAGTGCCGTGCATTTGAATCGGCTCCTTCAAAACAGGTTTGACGGGCAGTGGATCAACGCGGAGATGGATGTTCGTGTTAGTGAAACCAGTGAAGACGAAGACCACCTTTCGGTAGATCTGACAGCTTTTAAAAATCCATTCTCAGATTATCTGGAACAGAAAGTATTACTTCGTTCATTGCCCGGCGGGCAGCGGATTCAGGCGCTCCGGAAAAATCTCAAACGCCTTGACAAGCTGGGAAGAGGCACTGAAGAATTGAAAAATGAGTGGCTTTTTTGCCAGATCTCGCTGGCAACAGAACTGACCTTGAGGGGTGATCACGTGCAAGCGAACCTGCTATACCTGCGTTTGCTGCAAAGCGAATACAGTGTAGACTTCCCTATCGCCAAATCTGTTGTATTGAATAACCTGATCCATTTGTATTATTTGAAGACGGGTGAACAGCCCTTACAACCGATCGCCGCTGGCGGCCCCGGCCTGATGGGAAACTATCATCACATGTACATTGACAACATGGTTGAAGCAGGTATTTTGGCTCTTTTGCGGAATGCCAGGCAACTCAAAGAGAAATTACCACAGAATTTGCGGGGATTACCTGATCATTTGAAACAGGCTTACCGGTTCTATTACAGCATTTACTATTATTTGAGCCGTCATTTTGATGAAGCCTTTCGTGAAATGGTAAATTTCCGACAGGCGAAAAGACTGAAGGTCCATCCGCTGGATGTGCGGCAACTAGTTACTTATTTCTATCGCTTTTACCGCCTCTTAAAAAAGGAAAAAGGTGAAGTCAGGCACAACGCTGACCGCGTAAGAAAATTACTCATCGATGTGCGCAGATATCAGGTCATCGCAACTCCCGAAATGAAGGGCTACCTCCCCTTGTACTGGCTAGAAAAGGAGATAGGATCTTATGTCACGGCAACATGATATTTATCAAGGAAATATTATGATCGCGAAGAATTGTGCGTAGGCCGTTTCATAACTTCATGGCTGAAGCAACTTCCGTAGCGCATGCCAAAGCCTGTATTTGGCGTGCCCGCCAGAAAGAGCAGGAAACGAACTGATAAGCTGACGGACCGCATAGGTCGACTAATCAACGCAGGCCATGAACTTCTCCACACTTCATGACATCTTACTTTCAGTATGTATTCTCACGTTGGTGGTGTTGCTGCTGGTATTCCTTTTGAAGAGATTTAATCAGCCTTACCTGATCGCTTACATCCTGGCCGGCCTTGTTTTAGGACCCTTTCTCTCAGGTACCTTTGGCAATACGCGGGATATTCAGACATTCGGAGAGATAGGCATATTGCTGCATTTCTTTTTTATGGGCACAGAAGTGGAGGTCCCGGACTCGCACCAAAAACTTATAAGGCCCATTGTGGCTCAGGTCACAAAGTCTTTATTGAGTGTTCTCGTGGCGGTTATCGTCGGCGCACGCCTGAACTGGTCAACGGAGCAGATCACTGTGCTTGCTTTCATCATGATGATGAACAGCACCGCTGTTGTGAGTGAGTATCTGAGGAAAACCGGGGAATTGCACATGCCTCTGGGAAAGTTTACACTGACCATACTTGTACTGCAGGATATTTTCTTTACTCCGGCAATAGCTTCACTGCAATTCATGGGGCATCAACCTGTCAGTTTTTTTAAGGTATTCTCATCCATCGTGGTGTGCGTGCTGGTTTATGTGTTATTCAGGACGATTCGCAAACGGGATCTGATCAGGCTACCTTTCACGAAGGCCATGGAAGCGGATCATGACCTCCAGGTTTTTATTGGGTTGCTGATCTGTTTCGGAACCGCCCTTCTATTTTCCTGGTTCGGACTGACTGAGTCGTTCGGAGTATTTGTGGCCGGTGTTATAATTGCCCGTACTGACAGCTTTCACTGGCTCGAGAAAACGCTACGCCCCTTCAAGGAGTTCTTTATGTGCCTTTTCTTTCTATCGGTAGGTATGATGATAGATCTTGACTTCATGGTGAAAAACTATCGCCTCGTATTAGGTATCAGTTTAGCTGTGCTGGTGATCAATAGTGTGATCGCTGCCATTGTATTCCGTCTGCAGGGGTTTACGTGGCGACTGAGCCTGTATTCGGGCGCGCTGTTGTCTCAAACAGGGGAATACAGTTTGCTCCTAGGCTCGCTTGCATGGCGTTTCGGAATCATTGATGAGGGTTTTTACAAGATCATTATCATTATAACATCGTTGACGCTACTGTTTTCAACTGCATGGATCACCATACTAAGGGCATTTATTCATAAAGAAAAGTCGCATACCAGAGACATGGTCCTCACTTTGCTCAAGTCTATTAAAGCGGGTAATCACGCATGAAACGGAATTTGAAAAATTCGCGGGACATGAAGCGTTTGTACCGATCCGGCAATTCATGCGTCTTCGCCAAGACCAGGATCTTACTTCTTCAATAAAGCTGCATCTTCTTTCATGCGTTGTCGGATTTTTGCCCGGTGTTTCGTACCCCAGTCACTTAATGCGTCCAGAACTGTTTCAAGCGTTGATGCATAGTCGGTCAGTTTATATTCAATGATAACCGGCGTTTGAGGCAGAATATTTCTCTTGACGAAGCCATTCAACTCCAGCTCTTTTAACTCGGCAGCCAGGACTTTTGATGATATGCCCGTGATCGTTCGCTGCAATTCATTAAAGCGGCTTACCCCTTCAGTAAGCGCAACAATTATGCGTAGCTTCCATTTTCCCCCGATGGCATACAAAGCGTCTCCAATGCCCGCCAGTCTTGCCATACATTGCTTGTCATCCTCGGGTCTCCATTTTGCTTTCTTTCTTGCTTTTTCCATAATAGTGATGCTATCCACTTACCAAAAGGTAACTACTTACCTTTTGTAAACTGGTCACGTTTTGTAAGCAAATTACAATAGGTTTGGTGTTATAGAAACAATGAACCTGGAAAATTAAGGTCAACTTACGGGCATGGGGAGATCAGTCAACTCCGATCCATGGTAGATTTTAAGATTTAAGATTTAAGATTATTATCATATTAACAGACATAATTATGACTTCAATTAGAAAAATATCCCGTGTTTATACTCCGCAAGGAGAACCTGGCTTTCTGGGAGAAGGCCATATTGCTCGTCGGGTAATACAAACTGATTTCTCAACCAGCGATCCGTTTATCATCCTTATGGATGACATTCTTGACAAGCAAGACGACACTCCAGCCGGCGGACCGCATCCGCACGCTGGTTTTGAGACGGTAACACTGGTGCTCGAGGGACAATTCGGAGAAGGATCGCACAAAATGAAGGCCGGTGATTTCGAAATGATGACCGCTGGCTCCGGTATCGTTCATACTGAGACCATCGCCGATCCAACGAAACTTCGTTTACTGCAGCTTTGGCTTAATCTTCCTCAAAAGGACAGGTGGACACAACCGAGAGTCCAGAGAATGCGTGCAGAGCATGTACCTGTAGCTGTAATAGAAGGTGGAAGGGCGAGCGTCTACAGCGGTACCTTTGCCGGAGTAACTTCACCGGTCAGAAATCATACGCCATTTCTTCTTTCCCACTTAGAACTTGATGCCGGGACCTTCCTGAGGGAGCCCATGCCTGGTAGCTTCACAACTTTCATTTACGTTCTGAAGGGTAGTGTCAGGGTAGGAGACAGAAACGTAATTGTCAATCGCGACCAGGTTGGATGGTTTGAGCGTTCGGATAACCTAACAGAATATCTTCAACTCGAAGTACTGGAGGCTGGAACACAGCTGGTGCTTTATGCTGCGGAGCCTCAAAATCATCCGATTGTGTCACACGGGCCGTTTATTGCAGATTCAATGGATGAAATTAAGGATCTGTATGCGGACTATCGGAGCGGAAAAATTCAACACATAAAAGATGTGAGCGGGGATCAAGAGTTTATTTACGATCAAGTCGTCGCAAATCAGGCGAAAAATTAATGTGAAGACTATTGTGGCTCGAGTTGCACTTGTGATGGGAGCACAATGGAGGTATCGGCGACAGTTGTGCTTATTTTAATCAGCGTTTAATAGCAGCGCTGTTGTTTACATTGAATGCCGTTTTTGCAGAAGCCACCATTGCCTTGGTGGGCGTGCACCCGTCATTTACACAAGTACCGCCAACCCATCGTCTTTCAATTAGAGCGGTCTTATACCTGGCCTCCGCCAATTTTTTGGCAAGCGGCGTTCCGCCCTGTCTTGAACCGATGACTACCGCATCATATCTTTTCATGAAACGCTATAGATGAAAAGTTAAAATGTGTTCGCACTCAATAAACCGTTCCACCTTCCAAAAAAGAGAACACTGCCGAGTTGAGAAAACGCTTACGCATCTTCAAGTTAGTGTCTTCGGATTGATAACTTTTGATTTTCCGATGAAAGAAGGAAATGTTCTTCAAAGCGGCAGGGTTCTAATATTTATGTGCCGCTGAAACCCGTGGAAGTGCTCCTCGGCTATGAAAATACAAGTCAGTGTATGTGGTATAGGAATGGATGGTTAAATTAGAAGCGTCAGGATGCCGAATCAAGGCCCTTCACAGGCGGCAGTTATTGAGCCCAGACTAATGCATATCAAAGCGATCGATCTGTTGAATGTCTCATACGGATATGTTCCTTCACGGGATGTATTAAGCGGGATTAGTATTTCTATTGAACAATCAACCATAACAGCGGTTCTGGGAAAAAGTGGAAGCGGTAAATCCACGCTCTTACAAATCATTAACGGCATGATAAGGCCATGTGAAGGGGAGGTCAGGTTACATGGCGTGCCCCTTGATTACCATAACATCCACTCCCTGAGACTTAAGATGGGTTATGTGGTGCAACATATCGGACTTTTTCCTCATATGAATATTGCAGATAATATAAGCATTCTGGGAAGGATCAGTAAAACATCAAAGGAGCAGGTGAAGCGTCGCGTAGCGGACCTGCTTGATATGGTTCAACTTCCGGCAGCCTATCTGAGGAAATACCCGCACGAATTATCAGGCGGTGAGCAGCAGCGTGCCGGACTTTGCCGTGCCTTATTGCTTAAGCCGCCCATTCTCCTTATGGATGAGCCATTTGCTTCGCTGGACAACAGAACAAAACAAAGTATCTATCGCCATTTGCTTGATATTCAAAAGAAGGAGAGGAGGACAACGATTATTGTTACACATGATTGGGAGGAAGCCGTTGCGCTGGCGGACCGATTTTTCTGGATTGAAGACGGAAGGGTCAAAGTCAGTGGTGACAAGTCCGGCCTTATTGAATATAAGGACACCTATTTTTCCGAATCACAATGAGAAGAATTTGCACATTGTCCATCTGCCTGGCCTTTCTTTGTGCCTTCGATCTTTCCGCTCAATCGAAGAAGGTGATTAAAGTTGGCGCAAAGCATTTTAACGAAGGTTACATTTTAAGTGAAATGATTGCCGTGCTACTGGAAGATGCCGGGTTTGCTGTAGAGCGGAAATTTAATTTAGGGGGAACGGCAGTGAGTTTTGAAGCGCTCAGAAATGGTGCGATCGATATTTATCCGGAGTATACGGGTACAATTACATCCGAAATATTGAAGTCCCGGGGTAAAATTGCAATAGATGAAATAAATACCCGCGTTAAAGCCAGATTCAATCTTGAAATTTCAAAGCCGTATGGTTTTAACAATACCTATGCTTTGGTAATAACGGCCAGGAAGGCGGACAGTCTGAACATTAATGATATATCAGATCTTCGGAATCATTCCGGCCTTAGGTTCGGGTTAAGCTACGAGTTTATGAAACGCCAGGATGGGTGGGATGCGCTGGCTGCGTTTTATGACCTTCCACACGACCCCTTTGCACTGGAACATGGCCTTGCCTATCAGGCCATTCTCGAAAACAGGATTGATATTTCCGATGCTTATTCGACGGATGGCGAAATAAACAGGTATAAACTAATATTACTTGAAGATGATAAGGAGTATTTTCCGAACTATCATGCAGTTTCTTTTTATCGTGCTGCGCTTCCAGATATCGCAAAAAGGGTAATTGAAAAACTGAATTCTTCGATCTCGGAAGAGGAAATGCAATCCCTCAATTCACTTGCTCTATTCGAAAGGAAGAGTTATGCAGAGATTGCGCGGCACTTTCTTGTTGGAAAGAAGCTGGTGAGGAACAATGCGAAAGGACAGGTGAGCGATTGGAAACAGATCCTGGATAAGAGCTTTGTTCATTTGAAATTGACTATGCTTGCTTTAATCGGGGCGGTTATCGCGGCCGTACCGCTCGGAGTATTTATTTATAAGAACCCGATCCTTTCGAAAGCGATAATTTATCTTACAGGCATTCTTCAAACCATACCATCGATTGCGCTTCTGGCACTGATGATACCCTTATTCGGGATCGGTATTGTGCCCGCGCTGGTGGCGCTTTTTCTATATGCACTGTTGCCGATCCTCAGAAACACCGTGATCGGATTAACTACGGTTGATCCGGAATTGAAGAAGGTGGCATCCGCTATCGGGCTGAATGACCGGAAAACATTGATGCTGATTGAGGTTCCTTTAGCGATGCCAACAATTATTACAGGCATTCGTACGGCTGCCGTGATCAATGTCGGGACCGCGACGCTTGCAGCGTTTATAGGAGCAGGAGGGCTGGGAGAATTTATTGTGACGGGCCTGGCGCTGAACAACACAAGTCTTATTCTGAAGGGTGCCCTGCCTGCAGCTTTATTAGCAATCCTGATCGAGCTTGTCTTTGAAGGACTTGACAGAGCGTTGGTTCCAAAACATTTACGGAACAGGTCACGATTTTGATCGGCTGGAAGTGACGGAAGCGTAAGCGCTTTTTTTTCTTACAGTCAACTTTTCCTGTCAAATTTTATCCGAGAACGTTATCGGTCTTTTTGTCGCAGCCCTGTTTGGAAGGCGCCTGGATTTCTATGTAGGTTGGGGGTTGATGTAAGTCAGATTTTCCGCTCTCTTTAATCTATGCCCTGTTTACCGCTAAATGCCTGAAAATGAAAACACTGTCAATCAACTCATGTCTGAATTTTATCCGGTCTTCACTGATCGGGAGCTTAACACTCGTCCTTGTTCCTTCGTTTGTGAACGGTTTGCCGTACCATGATCTCCCGCTCCAGGACAGACAGTCGCGTCAGGTCTCCGGCGCGGTCTCCACGAGCGGAGGTGAAACCCTGCCCGGCGTCAGCGTGGTCGTAAAAGGGACAAGTACCGGTACCGTTACCGACGTGAACGGAAAGTACAGCATCACCGTTCCGGAAAATGCCACTTTGGTGTATTCATCCATTGGCTACGCGTTGCAGGAAGTTTCCGTGAATGGCCGATCTGTGATCGATATCACGCTGGAGGAAGATATTCAAAGCCTGGAGGAGGTTGTCGTCGTCGGATACGGCGTTCAGAAAAAGAGCGACCTGACCGGCTCGATCAGCTCCATATCAGGAGATGCGGTAACAACGCTCCCTACGCAGCGGGTAGACCAGGCGTTACAAGGGCGCGCAGCAGGTGTGCTCGTTTTGAACACCGATGGCGCACCTGGCGGGAACACTACCATCAGAATCAGAGGTATGAACTCCATCAACGGGGGCAACAATGCGCTGATCGTGGTCGATGGACTCCAGGGAGCAGACCTCAACTCCATCAATCCCAATGACATTCAATCCATTGAGGTTCTGAAGGATGCCTCTGCCACCGCAATTTACGGCTCTCAGGGAGCTAACGGCGTAATATTAATAACAACCAAGCGGGGTAAGACAGGTAAGCCCGTCATCAGTTACACACTGGACAGAGGTATTGCCCGGATGGGTAATAAGCTCGACTTGCTGAACGCGGCTGACTACGCGAGAAATATCAACGCTGTGAGATTGGCTAACAATGCCAGTGGTGTTACGCCGGTTCCGATCTTTTCCGACGCCGAGATACAGGAGTTTGAAAGATCAGGCGGCACCGACTGGCAGGACGTCGTCTATCGCACGGCACAAATAAAAAATCATCAGCTCTCCTTAAGTGGTGCAAATGACAAGGTTAATTACCTTATTTCCGGCGGATATCTTGATCAGGAAGGTATTCTGCTGAACACCGACTACCAGCGCTTCACATTGCGCGCAAATGTCGAAACAGACATCACCGATTGGGCGCTGTTCGGCATCAACTGGGCAGGGTCAAAAGAAACGACCAACTCCACATTATTCGGTGGAAGCACTGACTGGCCAAACAACCCGATTGGCGCAGCGATCAGGTTCTCGCCCACCATTCCCGTTTATGACCAAAACGGTAATTACAGCAAAGCTTCCCTCTTTTATGGAAACCCCACGCTCTGGAATCCTTTGGCGAGCGCTGTTGAACCCCTGATCGAACGGAACACGGTGCGCAATAATGTAAATGCCTATCTGCAGTTCAAACTGGCAGAAGGTTTGACCTTTCGCGTAACAGGGGGAGCAAGGCTTGCAGAACAGGATAACACGAGTTTCCTCAATAACAAAACGTTTATCGGTTTGCAGAATAACGGACAAGGCTCAACGACCAGCAACAGCTCCACTTACCTGCAAAACTCTAACATTCTGACCTACGACAAAACGTTCAACAAACATCACTTCACGGTAACGGCCGTGGCAGAACAACAGTACACAAAGTCACAAGGCACGTTCATCAACACTGGAGATTTTCTGAACAAGGAGACAGGAGCACATGACCTGGCAGGCGCGAATATCTCGAACGTTGGCTCGTCGATGTCGGAAAGAAAGATCAATTCTTATCTGGGAAGGATCAACTATGTGTTGAGCGACAAATATTTAGTGACACTGAGCTATCGCGCTGACGGATCTTCCGTTTTTGGCTTGAACAACAAGTGGGGATACTTTCCCTCTGCATCTGTAGCGTGGAGAGCGGCTAATGAAAGCTTCATCGAAAACCTGAATGTATTCTCTGATCTGAAATTGCGCGCGAGCTGGGGTGCAACAGGTAATCAGGCAATTAGCCCTTACCAGACACTGGCACGGATCAGCTCGGGCGCGAACTACCCTTACAACGGTGGAGATGGCACGGATATCGGCTTTCAGATCTCATCTGCCGACAATCCTTCACTGAGGTGGGAAACTACGACACAAACTGATTTCGGGATCGATGCCGCATTCTTCGAAGGAAGACTCAACATCACTGCAGATTATTACATCAAACTGACGGAGGATCTGCTCATGCAACGTGAGCTGCCCAGGCATTCCGGTTTGGCGAGTATCATTGACAACGTGGGGTCTATGGAAAACAAGGGTTTCGAATTCGCAATTGATGGCAATCCGGTCGTCGGAGCGTTGTCATGGAATACCGGATTCAACCTGTCAGCAAACCGTACTACTGTGATTAATGTTGGTCCTACAAAGAAGATCGCCTTTAGCGCAGGGGGTAGCGGTTCCGGAACGAACGTCGCTTTCATGTACCTGAGAGAAGGGGAACCCTTCGGACAAATGATGGGATGGGGATACGAAGGCACCTGGAAAGTCAGCGAAGCCGACGAGGCTGCGAAGTATGGACAACTTCCCGGAGACCCGCATTACACTGATGTGAACAATGATGGAAAGATCAACATTGACGACCAGAAGGTCATCGGCAACTCCATGCCGAAATTTATCTTCGGATGGAACAACCGCCTGTCCTATAAAAATTTCGATCTGAACGTTCAGTTCCAGGGCGTGAAGGGAAATAATATCTTCAACGTCGCAAGGATCACACTGGAAGAGATGCAGGGAACAAGCAGCCGGATACTGGATCGATGGACTCCCGATAACCAGGACTCCGATATCCCTGCGCTCATTGATGGGATGACCCGTCAGAACGCCAACCTGACCAGTACGATCACGTTCCCTACCAGTGCCGGCAACACAACCTCGCGCTACGTGGAAGATGGATCGTATGTGCGGTTGAAAAATGTGACGCTCGCCTATAACTTCCCCAGGAGCCTCACCGATAAGATCAGGATGAACAATGTGCGCCTTTATGTGAGCGGCACCAACCTGCTCACGATCACAAACTATCTGGGATCCGATCCGGAGGTAAGCTCATTTACCGGCAACGATGCGCAGCTTGGCACGGATTATAATAATTATCCGCAATCAAAATTATATAATGTTGGATTGAATGTGACTTTCTAAACCACGAGAGCAATGAAAGCTAAAAAATATTACTTCAAAAAAATAAATGTCCTCCTCATCGCGCTGCTGGCGCTGGTAACTGCGTGCCAGGACCTGGGGGAAGATCCAAAGAGTTTCGGCTCCCCGAGTAACTTTTACAATGAGCCCAAACAAGTGGAGGCAGTATATGCAGGAGCCATGAACAGTTTGTGGGGATCGTGGTATGGTTACGGCTGGGCTATGCGCGCCAGCTTCCAGCATACTGACTCGCAGGACGGCGGCAATCTGAACATCGCCCAAAACCATGCGGCAGATCTTTGGGCGGCACACTACAAAGCAATAATGAATATCAACTTTGCGCTCGCCGCCATCAAAAAAGGAAATCTGGGTGGCCTGCCGCAAGATCAAATCGACGTACTTGTCGGACAAGGCAAGTTCCTGCGCGCATATAATTACTTCATGCTCGTCAGAATGTTTGGCGATCTTCCGATGCCTACAGAGGATACGGAAGACCCGTTCAATACACTCCTTCCCAGAACACCGGTTGCCGATGTATACCAATTGATCATCAGCGATCTTAGCGAAGCGGTTCAGAAACTTCCGCCGACCTGGCCCGAGGCGCAACGCGGAAGACCTACCAGCGACGTGGCAAAAGGGCTTTTGGCCAAAGCGCACCTCACCATGGCAACGGCGCCACTGAATGATGTCAGCAATTACGCGAAGGCTGCCACGTTGGCAAAGGAGATCATCGACGACGGAAGATACTCACTCGTGCAAGACATCGATGAAGTATTCACTGCAGCGTCGGAGTTTGGTCCGGAAATTATGTGGAGTTTCATTTCGAATTACGCTGATCAGGCCACCAGCCCACAGATCTGGACTTCATTCAGGGGATGGGGTGATATTTCGGTAGACACCGAATGGCTTGACAAGTATCCGGAACAACCGCGCAAGTATGCGTATTTTGAGATCTTCAATAGCGATGGCGTAAGCTTCAAGGACCTCGGCCTGCTTGCAGGTGTGAAGAAGTATCAGTACGATCCGGAGGAAGACTTTGATGCTGGCCGGTCGACGATCAATATTCCGATCCTGAGATACGCTGACATTCTGCTGATATTTGCAGAAGCGGACAACATGGCAAACAATGGTCCGACGCAGGAAGCGGTTGACGCGGTTAATCTGATCATCGATCGTGCAAATGACTACGTCGATAATGCGGCTCACCCGAAACTTACGACGGGCATGTCGAAGGAGGCTTTTGATACCGCAGTCATTGAGGAACGCAATTATGAATTGAACTTCGAGTATGACCGGTGGTTTGACCTGGTGAGAAAAAGAATCCTCGGTGAGAAAAGCCGCGACGCTTACAAGCCAAATTTCTCTGAAGATGATTACCTCTTCCCTATTCCTGAGAATGACTTGAGATTGAATCCTATGCTGAAACAGAACCCCGGGTACTAATCATCAGCCCAGGATTGCAACAAGTTTTGTGACCCTGCTTTCCCGCTGGACCGGAGACGCCTCTGAGAAAGTTGACAAAGCAGGGTTTTATTTTTATTTTAGTTTAAATCTCAACTGTTAATTATTTCAAATGACTGTACCATCCGCAATAACCTTATTATCCGTTCGTGAGAACGTGCTCCTGGGGTTCGTATCAAAATTCTTATTCGTCCTCTTTTGCGCTGTTCTGCTGCTCTCACTGTCAACAAGCACGTATGGACAAAGGACCCAGACTGGTGCCATCGATGATGCGCAGGTGTCTGTCGACGCGAAGCTGGAAGTATGGGCCGTACCTGCCGAGCAGAAAGTACGCCCTGATGATCGCACTGAGACAAACAATCTCGTTTGGACAAAAAGCGAAAAGAAGATCAGGGTCGCCGGCGCAGGCAATGAACATGTTCCTTTTCAGGTGGTAATCACCGCTCCTGTACCGGAGAGAGGGAAGCCGGCAGCAAAAGGTTTCTTTATTGAAACTTCGCCTCTTTCAGCAGGCCAGGGCAAGAACATTGCGAAAGAACAGATCAAATTCTACCTGCAGCATTTTATATTGCTCGATGCGCCGTCGAGCCCTGTGGGAGCAACGGGATATTGGCCCGACGCCCTTGCGCCAATCGTGGAACCGTTCGGAATGGATGCCCAATATTCCGTTGTCAAGAACCGGCCTGTCTGGGTGGATCTTATCATTCCCAAAGGAACGCAGGCAGGAACCTACAAGGGGCAAATCAAAGTTACGCAGGAGGGAAAACTCATCGAGACCCTCAACCTCGAAGTTGAAGTTTATAACTTCTCGCTCACGGATGAGACGCCGCTGATCACGTATATGAATGTTTCCAGGAGCTGGCTCGCCGGATTTTACAACAAACCAGCTGACTCGGAGGAAGTCGAAAAGCTGACGCAAACGTATTATGATTTCCTCTATAAGAACCGCATGGAGCCATGGTTTAACGATATGCTCTTGCCCAAAGTCGAAATGAACGGTAAGAACATAAAGGTGACGTTCGACGATGCGAAGTATAAGTATTACATGAACGACCTGAAAACCAAACGCGTCTTGTTGAATGCGTTCCCCGGAAGTCTTGAACGGCTTGTTACCGAAGAACCCTTCTCTAAAGGATTCAATGAGAAAGTAAAGTCTTACCTATCCCAGATTGAGCAATATTTCTCGAAGAACGGATGGAAGGAGCATCTTGTTTTCAACAGTCCTATTGACGAACCCAGAACACTCGAAGACTATGAAGACACGCGCAGATGGGCAGACCTTGTCCATGAAGCTGCGGGAGACGTAGCATTCTTGACAACACGTACGCCCGTCCCTCCCAAAGAGCATCCCGAATGGGGAACGCTGCGCGGACACGTGGATAACTTTTCAATTCACGGCAACCACATGAATGATCCGGAAGTAAAGCGTGTGATCAGAGAAGAACAAGCGAAAGGAGGGGAGATGACATGGTACATTTCCTGCGATCAGGTTTATCCGCAACCAAACTATTTTATCGATGCGCCGGCGCTCGACCTCGTCATGGTGCCATGGATCACGGAGCGTTATGGCATGGACGGCATCCTTTATTGGGCGATAAATTTCTGGTCTCAGACAGAGAGTCCATGGTTGGACGCGGGAACTTTTCATTCCGGTTTCCTGTGCAGCGACGGATGGGTATTGAACGGAGAAGGGTCGGTAGTTTATCCGGGCAACGAGACAAAGAGGTACACAGGACAACCCAATGTTGACGGCCCGGTCTCTTCAATTCGGTTTGAGCTGCTCAGGGAGGGAATTGAGGATTTCGTGGTGCTATCCATGCTGAAGAAAGCCGGACATGAGGCGTTTGCGCAGCAGCAAGTCAATGACCTCGTGATTGATGTCAGCGCATTCTCCCGGAATCTGAAGGAATTGTATCTGGCGCGCCAGACAATGGCCAAAAGACTGGGAGGATCAAAATAACTAAGTATTAAAACAGTAACTCCAACGGTTAACACCGGTGTGAGTTACTGTTAACCCGATCAAATGGGAGGGATCACAAAGCCATCGCTTCGATGCTTATTGACTGGCCTGTCGCGCGTCTCTTCCTGCATGGGTTGAAATGCTGGCATTCAGAAATTCCAGCAGCCCTTGAACGGATGTTGGCTTCCGGTAAACGTCCACGGCCCCAAGATCCATCGCCTCCCTTTTCGATCTGGAATCCACGGACGTTGAAAATATGATCACGGGGATCAACTCAAAATCACGATGGGATTTGAGAATTTTTAAAAGTTGTATTCCATTCATTTTCGGCATATTAATATCAAGGTAGATGCAGCAGGGTTGCTGGAGAGAGGTGAGTTTTTCAAGCGCATCGTATCCGTCTTCGGCGGTTGTTAAACTAATATCTGCGCTACATTTTGCCAGGGCATAGCCAAATATTTCCCGATCGTCAGGATCATCATCTACATACAAAACGTACCTGGCTTTCTCCATGAGTCAAATTACCTTAAACTGAACAGCTGTCGCTTTACATTTTCTTTTAAAAAGCTTGCATACTTATTAGGTCCGGCATTGGTGAGCTGGTTGTCTTTTTGGGCAACTCCATGCACCTGTCGCCTGGGTTAATTCGCATCTGAATTACGCTTGGCCTTTGATGCACGCATAGCTTGTTTATCCGCCTTTCTGCGTGACTTCTGAGCGCTTTTCTCAGCTTTATAGGCGTGCCTTGATTCCCTGGCCGCAACACTTGCTTCTCTTCCTGCCCGTTGCGCGTCTTTGGCTTTTGCTTTCGACTGGCGCTTATCGCGCTTTGCTTCTGTCAGCCGCGTTTCATCTTTCACTTTCTGAACCTGGTCCGACTCGTGTCGCGCCTCGACGCTATCCATACGGTGGCTTTCAGCAGCACGACTCTCCGAATTTCCCTGGGCATAAAGGTTAACTGCGGGGAACATGAATGCTCCGAGTGTCAAGGTCAGAATAAACATTTTTGTTTTCATGGTGTTGCTTTTTAAGTGATTTACTTTTTTACAATAATTGAAAGTTTCGATTTCGATAAGGATCGCCGGACCGTCAAAGCCGGTTCCTTTAATTCAAATTTGCAAAGATAGCGGTCATGAACCGTTACATTGTTTTACCGCTCTCTTACATGTTTCACTTGTATTGCCAGTCTGTGAG
>JBARAD010000334.1:0-36163 GCA_049791675.1 Chryseosolibacter sp. | reverse complement strand
CCGGCGGGGTCATATTCTTTAACATTCGGCAACCTTGCGTCGTTGAATGATGTCGGCGAGCTTCTCCTGACAGATCATTTCGCAGGTACCAGCACTGCCATCACAGGTTCGGAATACCCTTTCGCTGTTACGGCAGATCCGACTTCTTTTGGTCGCTCCAGATTTGAGATCACTTTAAAGAAGAAACAGCTTGATGTGGCGAGTCCGAAGGTAGAGACGACCGACATCTGTGCGCCCGGTCCGGGTTCGATAACATTGTCAAACACACAGGAAGGTGTTAACTATCAGATCGTCGATATGACAGGGAAGGCGATGTCTGTTGCAACGATGGGTACAGGCGCGTCCATTGATCTCGAAATGCTTTCCGGCGTGCTCGTGGCAGGAGCCAACAAAGTCCGGGTGAGCGCCGGATTTTCGGGATGCGACAATCAGCTTCTGCCCGGCGAAGTGACTCTTAATTTCCTGTCCGAACTCGCCGTCACCACCGAGGGCAATGTGTCTATCTGTGAAGGCGCTGACGTAACGCTTGAAGCATCGGGCGCGCCCTCCGGAGGATTTTACAAGTGGTTCGACAGCCATGGTACACAGATCAGTGGCGCTGCTTCGTCCACGTTACTGGTGTCGGAGGTGCTGACTGAGGCTGTGTACTATGTTGCTGCTGCGCATCCCGATGGCTGTGAAAGCGAGCTCGCAGAAATCCATATATATGCCGACACACTGGAGGTGCCGGTCATAAAGATGGAGGAAGATACCTTGTTCACGGAAGTAGTTGGCTACTACCAATGGACGAAAGACGGAGTGGATATTGCAGGGGCAACGCTGCCCTATTATGTGCCGACGGGCGATGGCAGCTACACGGTGGTTGCCTCGAACGGCGGATGTTATAAGGAGTCGGAGGCCTACAAGATCGGTGAAGGTGACAATGAGCCGCCTGTGACGGGAATCGAGGATGGAAATAACAGCGAGTTTGTTCTCAACATTTATCCTGTCCCCACCGATGGACATAGTATCAATGTGTCACTGCGCAGTCCGAAGACAGAACCGGTACTGATTGAAATCATCGATGCGATGGGAAGACTTCATTACAGTCACACCGTCGATGTTCACACATTGGGACAGGGGATGGATCTGGTACCGGCCGCGCCCTTGTACGACGGTATTTATTTTATCCGTGCCACGCAGGCAGAGATCAGGGCGCGTAAAAAGATAATTGTGAAAAACTGATTTGATCCGGGTCAGCGGGATGCTGGCCTTCCGGTGAAGCGGGACGTGTGAACTTTGTTCATCCGTCCCGCTTTCCGAATATTGGTATCAGGGTGATCAGTCGTTGAGAATGGGTCGTTCAGACCAGGCACTTCCTCCCGGATTTGCCCTCCGAACCATGAATTTTACCTCAAGCCACTTTCCGTCGGCGCGATGTGTGGCGTAACCACTGTCAATGCTGGTGATCGTGCCCAGGTAATTTGGGCTGATCCCGCTGCAGATAACGGTGACAAGATTATCCTCCGAAATTCCGCTTACTTCCACGTTGCCCTGGGGCATCATCGCCTCCGCCTGCAACCCGGATAAGAACCGGATTACCTGCGCTTCTTCTGAAATAAAAAGTATTTGCATATAGGCCTGCGGTTATGGGATAATTAAAATAACCAAAAACAAAAGATCGCGGTCAATCAGCGAGTAGCCTGGCGGTTAAAGCCGGATCTTTTGAAAGGGCTATACCGTCTCTTCGAGCCATTTCCTTTCGGGGCAGGCTGCGTTTGCTTCACTGCTGAAACAGCAGATACATACGGATGACCTTCCACCACCTCGATAGCAGTTTTCGATATTTTCCGGATGTCCTTGAGCTGGTCTCTCTCGGCAGAATCGCAGAATGTCAGCGCAATACCTTTTGCGCCCGCTCTGCCTGTTCTTCCGATGCGGTGAACATACGTTTCAGCACAGTCCGGAAGTTCGAAGTTGATGACAAAGGGAAGGTCGCGGACGTCGATTCCGCGTGCGGCGATATCCGTCGCCACCAATACGCGGGTGGTGCGTTTCTTAAAATTGCTGAGCGCCCGCTGTCTCGCGTTTTGCGACTTGTTTCCGTGAAAAGCTTCCGCAACGATACCGGCCCGGTTCAGGTCGGTCGCGACTTTGTCTGCACCGTGTTTCGTACGGGTGAAAACAAGCACATTCTCCATATCGCGGTCGTTAATGATGTGTTGCAACAAGGCGCGTTTGTTTGTTTTTTCCACGAAGTAAACCGATTGATCGATGTTCGCGGATGCCGAAGAAACGGGTGTCACTTCGATGCGCGCAGGATTTTTCAGGATACTATCGACCAGATGCTGTACTTCTGCCGGCATGGTTGCAGAGAAGAATACGGTTTGACGCTGTGCAGGTAACCTCGACAGGATCTTGCGAATGTCGTTAATGAAACCCATATCCAGCATTCTGTCAGCCTCGTCCAGGACAAGGTATTCAATGTGCTGCAGGCTGATATGACCCTGGATCACCAGGTCTAACAGACGGCCGGGGGTTGCGATGAGTACATCGACACCGCGCCGCACAGCCTGTGTCTGCTGATGTTGTGAAACTCCGCCAAAAATTGCGGCATGTCTGATGCCGGTATGTTTTCCGTAGGTTCCGAAACTGTCGGCTACCTGAATGGCGAGTTCACGGGTGGGGGCAAGGACCAGTGCGCGAACGCTTCTGGAACGGTTGCCTGATGAATTCTGGTATAACATCTGAATGATCGGCAAAGCAAACGCCGCGGTTTTACCCGTGCCGGTTTGTGCACATCCTAACACATCCCTTTTTTGAAGGATGAGCGGAATGGCCTGCTCCTGAATGGGTGTTGCCTGGGCATAGCCAGATGTCTTTAGGGCCTTTACCAAAGGCTCAATTAGATTTAAATGTTCGAATAACAAAATATGATGGTTTTAAGAGAAAATTTACGACCGCACAGTGCAGGCCGGTAATGCTTTTTATCAAAAGGACTTGATCAAGCGTTTTTAGAATGGAATCAGTCAATAATAAAGAGTATATCTAACAAATGTACCACTTTTTTGACGAAAAGCTATACGATAAACCGATGCAGTGTCAGTTTAGTTCGGTGTCTGTTAATAAATGGATGTTTATACTGTAGAATATATACCCCTATTGAATCATGGTTGCTGGAGACTAAATAGGTGCCCTTTTTGAAAAGGCAAAGATAGAAATCAGGTCATTGACCAGTTTCTCATAACTATGGGGCTTAATCAGGAAATCAATCGCTCCCAGACTATAGCATTCTCTGATCTCCCGGGTATCCGTGGAGGTCGAGTACATAATTACAGGGATCGACTGAAGCTCGGGAATACTTTTCAGCCGCTTCAGGCATTGCTTCCCGTCCATCATGGGCATGTTGATGTCCAGAAAGATGTAATCAGGCAGCAATACCTGATTTTGAAGAAGGGACAAAGCTTCCAGTCCGCTTCCCGCCACCAGACAGGTAATGGAAGGGTCGATTTCCCGCAACGCCTCGCAAAAGAACTCGCGATCTTCCAGGTCATCGTCTACATTTAGTACAACCATGCTTTAAAAGCTATAATTCTTATACCAACTGTCGCTACAATACAATCGGATTGCCGAAAATGCAATGTTGTGGATTTATTTTCATAATGCGCTGCATTTTCATACGATCAAACGCCGTGAAAACACGTTTAGTGCACAGGCCGGGGGCGCTAACGGTCACGCTCCACCATGAATTTCTTCTGGATCTTCCATCCCGTACTACGCAGGTTCAGAAAATAGACTCCGGAAGGAAATTTCCGGACATCGATTTCGCTGCCCTCAAGAAGAATTTCCTGGTCCGCGTTACCCTTCGCGACCTCCATTCCCAGTGCGTTTGTTATCGAATAATAGATCGCTCCGGATGATGGAGCGTTCTCCAACTGTATCCGGATGGTTTCGCGCGCAGGATTCGGATAGAAAGTGACACCCCGGTCTCTGCTTTCAAAGATACCGGTCACTGTAACCGTTACCGGGAAGGGTGCGGAAGTCCTGGTACAACCATCCAGTGTAACGCGAAGGCTATACTCACCTGAAACTTCCGGCACGTAAGTGTCACCGGTTGCTCCTTCAATTTCTTCTCCGTTGAATAGCCATTGATTCCCGGAGGAGACGTTGGAGACCAGCAGGTCATTCTCCCGGGAGATCACCGGATCCTTCAGGGTGCCGGATGGCATCAGGATGACGAAGCGTTTTTCGCCCTGGGAATCCGGATCTGACGTTACGTTGAAAGTGTATTGCGTGCCGTCCTGAAGTCTTGTGGAAGTACCACTGAAACGGTCCATCAGGCTGATTACGGAAGTCGCGTCTCCGAAGCGCGAACCTTCGAAAATGAATGTGTAATTTCCGGGGGTGCTTGTTTCGATCCTCAGGCCAACGCTGTGATCGCAGAATGTCTCTGCCAGGTGATTGATGGCAAGCGCAACGGAGTCGGACGACAAGGATGAAAGCGAAAAATATCCGTTTTTCCGTTTCGGCGCATCCGTTTCTTCAAATCCGTTCTCAGCATCTGCGGAAAATTTGAGATAGGCCCGGTCGACGAGATTGTCCTGCTTCAGCGTGATCACCATGTGGTTGGCCGCGGTCTCCGTTTTTTTCTGCCGCAACAGGCTGAAGGAAGTATCTATTCTCGCCTGTTCAGTGATGACGAGTTGGGGAGACGCATCGGTACTTCTGACGAAGAATCCCTGGCCCTGGGCGATCAGTCCTCCGAATTCCGGGTCCCCTACGGTTCCGTCCCAGACGAGAAACCTTCCTCCCGGAAAACGATCGTCGAAGACATAGGCGGCGGTGCCGGTTCCCTGTCTTGTCCAGCCTTCGGTGTCCCATTGAATGGGCGAGGTATACGGGTTGCCGATGAGATTCCATCCTTTATCGGGATCGCCGGATGCATTTCCTGTTAGCCCATACGTGAAATCACCCTGATGCACCGTTCCTGAAACAACCAGTTTATTATCCGCCCTGTCTTTGAGGATGGAAACGGAATACCCCTGGCCTATACGCAGCGCTTCCGTGTTGCTGTTCTTCGGGTGCGGGATCCATCCGCCTTTTGGCTCATCAAATGCATGCAGGGAGGCGTTGGCCGGATAGCCTTCACCGGAAGACGCGCCAGCGAAATTTCCGGTCACCGGGAGGGTGGCCTGCATTTCGCTTACGGTTACCCCGGACACGGGAAGGCTCATGTACATTTGTTTCTTTCCTTTCGGGATGAAGCGCTGGAAGACAACCTCCCCGAGGATTTTTCCGGCGCCTGCGCCGCTTTGTATTTGCGCGGTTTGTTCAGCGGTCGATACGAGTGAAAGGTATCCGTTGCTATTAACCGTACCGTTGACGGGCAATACGTAATCTGTAACATACAGCATACTGCGCAGCGTAAGGGTACCTGATCCGGCAAGGTCGGTGATGAAGTATTGAAGAGAGTCCAGACCCGGTCGTGTATACAGATTTGAATTGTCTTTCGCCGCAGAAACAAATTTCAGGCTGCCACGGCTAAGCCCCAACTGGCCCGTCTGGTTTCCCGCATTCACTGTCCCTTTTTCGCTGATGACGAGATCATGGTCGTTCAGCAGGAGGGCCGATCCCGTGTCAATGATAAGACCTCCGCCCATGGAGGAACCTGCCTCCAGTACCGTATTTGCGCCGGCGCTTCCCCGGACTTGCAATGATGTATTGTTCTTCACTACAATATCATGCAGGCTTACCCGGGGTGCACCCAGCGTGAGCTTCTGCGTTCCGCCTTGCCCGAAGATGAAACTGAAAGGCTTACCTGGCAGGAATGATCCATTGCCGTTCAGGTTTACATCACCGGAGAGTTCCAGCGCGCCCTGGAGATTGTCAGCTCCTTCCAGTTTGACGCCTTCATGGATGGTGAAAGTCCGCGCCACCTGCGTGGTGCCGGGTGAAAGCGATTTGGTTGTTCCGCTACCCGTCAGGTTCAGGTGGCCGTATGCCGCCCGTGGAATCGTGGTGACTGCAGCGTTGAGATGGACCGCTGAAAGGGGATCCAGTGCGCCGAAGGTTACCGGATGACCGGAGTTCACGTGCAACACGGCTCCCGCCTGCATATGAATAGCAGCCGTCAGGCTATTGTTCAGCGTGAGTTCACCTCCGTTGACGATGCGAAAGACAGATGCCGCTCCGCCAATAGTCAGCGGGTTATTCAATACTGCCTTGCCCGGCACCTCGAAGACTTGTTCGTCTGCTGTAAACGAAGTTGGCGCCGTGCCGGTGCCGTCCGGCTTGCTTGACCATGCAGCGAGCGTACTGATGTCGCCTTCCGGCCGGGCGAAGAAGTGACTTGCTATTTCGCCGACCGGTGGCGGAGGCGGTGGTGGAGGTGGAGGTGGAGGTGGCGGCGGTGGAGGAGGTGGTGCACCGGTCGTTGACACGATGATCCTGTAACATTGGGAAACGCCGGCAGTGCCGGTACCCTTCGGCCCGGTGAATGGCGTGGCACAGATGAGGTATTCACCTTCCTCTACCTTCCATCGTGGGGCTGCGACTGCGTACGGCGCCTTATCGGAAGTTCTTGCGTTGTCGTTGCTGTTGATTTTAAACTGAACGCTACCGGGACTTCCCGAAACCGTTGCGCGTATATTGATCTGATTGTCCTTGAGGGTGTTCGGATTGATCACATAGCCGTCGTGCAACGCTGCGATGTCCTGTTGATCGGATCCATCGAGCAGTGTGAGGCCCGTCACGGCCTGGACGGCGCCAGTTCCCGTGACAACGGTGATTTTCACGCGGTCACTGCTCTGCGCGCCGTGGGTGTCGGTAACCCTGAGTTCGAATTCATAGGTCCCGGACGCGGCATCAGAAAGTTTCAGGAAACGTGAATTTGTTCCGCTGAGGCTAGCCGACGGTCCGCTTACCTGCGTCCATTGCGTGCTTGTGATCCGGCCGTCGGAATCAAAAAATTCCCCATAGAGATGAATGGGTTCCTGTCGCGCGGCGATCGTAAGATCTTTTCCGGCGTTGACGTAGGGAACGGTATTGACCAGATCATCTTTTTTGAACTTGAGCATCCAATCGAAGATATTGTACCCGCTGGTGTTGTTGTAGATCTCATTCCATCCTTCATGCCTGTGCGCATAAAGTATGTTGAGCTGAGGATTGAACTTCCCGGAAGGAGAACATGCGTTGATGGAGCGGATGAGACCTTTGGAATAGACCGGAGGCACCAGTCCGTCGTCCGAGCCATGAAAAGCCCAGACCGGAATATTCTTTACCTGGCAGGCAATCGTTGTATCCGGAACACCCGATACCAGTACCAATGCCGCAATTTTTTGTGGATATGCCGCAGCATAACTGTAACTTCCGTGCCCCCCTAAGCTTAGACCCGTAGCATAAATCCTGTTTTCATCTACCGCATATTTGCTGCGCACGTGCTCCACCACCTCGTCAACAACTTCGGGAGGCCACAACTGATCGGCCGGATCGGGCACACTTGGATCGCGTTTGAGTTGTGGCGTAACTACAATGAAGGGATAGCGCGAAGGCCAATTGTTGTGTGCGATCAGTTTTGCCGGAATATCATCCTTGTTGGCGCCCAGCAGCACATCAAGGTTATCGCCCATTCCTCCCTGGCCGTGAAAAACGACCAGCAAGGGGTATCGACCGCTCGAGGGATAACCCGGTGGTGTGTAAAGAAGGTACTTTGTTCCTTTCGGACTTACATGCTGGGTTTGCTGGGAGAAGGAAAAACTCAGGGTAAAAAGAAAGGCAATCGCCAACGGAATTCTGCATACCCACTTTGCTCCCCTCTTCATCCACATGCTGAACAATTCTATGACGATTGCCGACGAAGCAACAGAAAAAAGTCATACCGCACCGACGTTGAATCGGCAATTCCTGAAAAACAATTTTTATTTTTTTTCCGGACATCCAATGCCTAATGCCTGATGCCTAATTCCCAATGCCTAATTCCTAATGCCTAATTCCCAATTCCCAATGCCTAATTCCTAATTCCTATTTCCCAATTCCCAATGCCTGATGTATTCCTGATTGATTATTTCTTTTGTGAGTTCAATCAAGTTTTTACATTGCATTCATTCATCATCCATCAGAACTATGCAAAAGCTGGAAAACAAAACTGTTTTGATCACCGGAGGAAGTAAGGGTATCGGTTATGGGATTGCAGAATCCCTCATGGCCGAAAAAATGAAAGTTGCGATCACGAGCAGATCCCTGAGGGCCGCGGAGGAAGCCGCCGCACGACTCAACAAGGCGGGAGTGGGGGAAGCGATGGGTATCGCTGCGGACGTACGCGACTTCAGATCGCAACAGCAAGCTGTGGAGCGCGTCATTGCGCGGTGGGGTTCACTCGACGTGCTGATCGCGAACGCAGGCATCGGGCATTTCGGATCCATCGAAACCCTGACACCCGAGCAGTGGCAGGAGACCATCGATACGAATCTCACAGGTGTGTTCTTTAGTGTCAAAGCATCCCTGGACCCGTTAAAAAAATCAAAAGGATATATCATCACCATCGCCAGTCTGGCCGGGACGAATTTCTTTGCCGGAGGCACTGCGTACAACGCAAGCAAGTTCGGTCTTGTCGGTTTCACGCAGGCGATGATGCTTGACGTCAGGCAGGCCGGCATCAAGGTGACGACCATCATGCCAGGTTCGGTTGCCACTTATTTTAACGATCACCAGCCGTCTCCCGAAGACGCGTGGAAAATTCAGCCCGAAGACATTGGGCAAATGGTACTTGATCTGCTTCACATGCATCCCCGCACCCTGCCGAGCAAGATAGAGGTGAGGCCGAGTATGCCCAAATAGTGGTTGTTCCTGCTCTGCCCCACGCGCCGAGAATCGTGAATGAGACCGTGCGGCTTTCTTTTGGTCTCTTGAAGGATTTTAGATGTCATTGATAAAGCGCCACTGGTCTCTCACAATTCCAGTATCTTCTCCTCATACAACCTGGAATGTCTGCTCGTCTCAATCCGCTGATCTGTTTGGACCGCATATTCATGTGTGAAGGCGGCGCCGAAATAAAGGATAAAGGAACAATAGAAAATAAACAGAAGGATAAGGGCGAGCGAAGTGGTCGCGCCAAAGATGGAAGCCAGCCGTGCATGGATCAGCACTTTGCCCAAAATAAACTGACCTATGTTGAACAAAACAGCCGTCAGGAATCCGCCAACGAAAGCAACTTCCCATTTTACTTTTGCTTCGGGCAGAATTTTAAAGATGAGCGCGAACCAGATGGTGACGACGGCAATGGAGAAAAGGATGTTCAGGAACTGGACAGTAGTAATGGCCACGCCAGGCCACACTGTCTGAAGGTAGTCGCGCGAAACTGCCAGCCCCGTATCCACAAAGATGGAAAGTAAGAGCAGTAAGCCGCTGTACAGGATCAGCAGCATGGCCGTCCCGCGTTCCCATCCAAAATAGCGCAAATGCCACTCGGGTTTACTGCGGATGCGCCACAGCTTATGAATGGCTTTTTTCACGATTGTCAGCAAAGTTGTTGCTACGAAAACAAAGAAGATAAAGCTGCCGATCGTGATGAGCCAGCCGCTTTCGATCTCCATAAAGTTCCGCACGATCTTCTCGATGTCAACCGCGGTGGCCGCACCAAAGGTGGAGCCGATAACCTGGAATATCTGTTTTCCGATGGTATCGGATTGAAAGTAGATGCTGAAGAGGTCTACCAGCAACAGCAGGATCGGAGAAAGCGAGAAGGTGGCAAAAAAGGCAGTAGCGGAACATAGGATCAGTGGATCATTACGCTCCAGCAATCCAAAAGCTCTTTTAAAGGCTCCTGCAATGCATCGTACGCTTTCCATAGGCAATTGATTTTGTCTTGATAAAACAATCTCTGTGCCGATCAGGGAAAGCTGAAACGGCCGGAAACACGGTTTGTTGAGGCAAAGGCTGGATTTTATCTGTTAAGGCCGCTTTTAATCACTTCATTATCAATTAGTTCTCGTGTAAGGTTACCTAACCATTTCAATTTTTATTTATAGTCAAAACCGCAAACTTTGGTTAATAAACCCGTAAAAAACGAAAATTTATGAAATCAAGAATGTATTTCTTTATGGTAGCCCTGATCTCGTTAGCAGTCATTTCCTGCTCTGACGACAAGGAAGCAAAGAGAAAAGGTGACGCCGACATTACGCATGTGGGTGCTAAATGGAATATCGCGTCTGTCAGTGAGTACTCCCTCACCGATGTAGGCATGACGAGTGTCACCAGCAAGACAGGAAGCGCTTCCAACGCCGGAAGTTTCTATTTTGTCGAAGGTGAACGCAAAGGTTCTTTTGAAATGACCATTGAGGGTTATAACAAAGAGGACTTTTTCAATTTCGAGAGTTCGAATGGAAGCATCAACATCGTGAATGTCGATCAGAGTGTGGGAGCGACCACCAATCAGAACGTTCTCGCGATATCAGGCGAGTATGTTTCTGACACGGAAATTTCACTCACACAGGTCAGCATCATCAAGCAGTCATCGGCAACCGGGGTGTTCACATTGACGGCCACCACCATGAAACTCGTCAAGCAATAATCCGAGTAGATACTCGTTAAAAAAAGCCCTTGCAGCTGCTTCAGCGTACGCAAGGGCTTTTTATTTCTTTAGTCGTATTGAGTAATTTCATCCGCACAGCGATCCAGTGTGCGATGCTGCGCAGTCTGCGGAGCACTTTCGCGATTCCGTTACAGTTGCAACCGATTCCGACGGATCGTTTTAATTCCAGTCGAGTGAAAATCGTGGCGTGAACGCCTGCTGCTACCGCACAAATGCTCCTGAATTAAAGCGGTGCGGGGTGGTGGTACGCTATTTTTTATTCTAGCGCGATTGTAGGCGCAAGATATGCAGGGACTGATAAGAAACGTTAGGGAAAAAATCAAAGAGCTGTGGGCAACGCGGTTCAGGAACAACAGGGTTGCTGAGTGGCGAACGATCAGGTTACCCCACAAGGTCGACCGGGCATACCGCAGGTTGAAGATCTATTTTCAGCGTCATCCGAAAGTCAGGTATACTGCCTATGCTTTCAGCGCACTGACTTTGCTGGTGGTTTTGTTCTTCGGATTCATCCTCACACAGATACCTTCACGAAAGCAACTGACCTCCATCAAAAATGCGGTAGCCTCTGAGGTATACAGCGCGGACAGTGTTTTACTCGGGCGCTATTTCATCCAGGATCGCACGGAGGTCAAGTATGAAGATATCTCCCCTTATCTCATCGACGCGCTTGTTGCAACAGAAGACGTGCGGTTTTATCAGCATAGCGGAATTGATTACCGCAGCCTTGGCAGGGTCTTCGTAAAAACATTGTTGCTCCAGGACGAAAGTTCGGGTGGAGGAAGCACCATTACACAGCAACTTGCGAAGAATCTGTATCCGAGAAAGACTTACTGGATGGCGTCCATGCTGATCAATAAATTCAGGGAAGCTGTCATTGCCCTCCGGCTGGAAGGAATCTATGCGAAGGAAGATATTCTTGCGCTCTATCTGAACACCATTCCGTTTGCTGATAATACGTATGGTATACAATCGGCCGCAAAGCGATTTTTCTCGACCACCAGCAGGGAGCTTACGCTTGAGCAGGCGGGTGTGCTTGTCGGCATGTTAAAGGCAACGCATTACTACAATCCACGGCTCTTCCCGGATCGTTCGCGCGACAGGCGGAATGTGGTGTTCGCGCAAATGGTACGGTATAACTTTCTCGAACCGGCGCAGGCCGACAGCCTGAAGAAGAAGCCCGTTGCGTTGCAGTATCAGAAGACGACTTTTCATGAAGGGCTTGCGCCTTATTTCAGGGAACATGTAAAGTCGGAACTGATAAGATGGTGTGAAAACAACAGGAAAGCCGATGGCACGCCATACAACCTCTATACGGACGGTTTGAAGATCTATACCACCATCGATTCGAGATTGCAGCAGTATGCCGAGCAGGCAGTTTCGCGCCAGATGTCGGATATCCAGGATCTGTTCTTTGATCACTGGGGAAAAGAGAAACCCTGGAAAGGCAGGGAAGAGGTGGTCACCGACGCAGTGAAGCGTTCACGGCGATACAAGGCACTCCGGGAGGAAGGTCTTTCGGAAGACGAGATCATGAAGGTCTTCAATACGCGTATACCCATGAGGTTGTTTACGTGGGATGGTGAAAAGGAGGTAACCGCCACTCCGCTTGATTCCATCCGGCATCATTTACAATTTCTCAACGCCGGCTTCCTGGCGATGGAGCCTGCTACGGGCGAAGTAAAGGCGTGGGTTGGCGGAATCAATCATGACTTCTTCCAGTATGACCATGTGCGGGAAAGCACCAAGCGCCAGGTGGGATCTATTTTTAAGCCGTTTGTTTTTGCCATGGCCATCGAGCAGGGCATACAACCCTGTGAGCTGATCTCCGCTGAGCGACAGACCTATATCAATGAAGAGGGCGAGCCCTGGACTCCGCGCAATTCGCAGTATGACTATGACGTAAACTATACGATGCGCGGTGCGCTGGCGTACTCGGTCAATACGGTGTCAGTAAAACTTATTCAACGCGCGGGCATAGACAATACCATCCGTCTCGCGCGCAAGCTCGGGATCAGCAGTGATATGCCCTCCGATCCTTCCATTTCCCTTGGGTCCGCATCTATTTCCATGATGGAGATGACGGGAGCGTATGCCGCGCTTGCCAACAATGGCGTATCGGCATATCCTTATTTCATTCAGTCTATTCAGGATCGCCGGGGGAAAGTGTACGATGATTTCAGGCCTGAAGCTTCCGGTCAGCGCGCGGTTTCCGAAGAGACCGCCCAGCTTGTGCGGCAGATGCTTCAAAGTGTCGTTCAGGAAGGAACTGCCTCCAGGCTGCGGTGGCGGTATGGCATTATGAATGATGTTGCAGGTAAGACCGGAACAACGCAGGATAATGCGGATGGCTGGTTTATGGCCGTCACGCCGAAACTGGTGATGGGCAGCTGGGTGGGCGCGGATGATCCGCGCATCCGGTTCCGCAGCACTTATCTGGGTCAGGGATCGAACACAGCGCTGCCAATGGTTGCGTACTTCCTCGAGCAGGTGAACAAAGATGGCGCATACAGCGACGTGGCAAAGGCAAAGTTCAAACCGCTTCCCTATAAACTCAGAACGCGTCTCAACTGCGACCTGTATGAACTCGATGACAGCCTCATCCGCGACATTGAGAAGACAGTTTGGCAACGCGACTCAATCATGCAGACGGATACCCTCAGCGCTCCTCCGCCGGAAACTTTCCTTCAGATGCTCTACAGGCGCAAGATGCGCATCCTCCTCGCCAGTCAACCGGAAGACGGCACCCAGTCCAGCAACAACACCTCCGGTGTTGTTGAAGCCACAGCGACGAGCATCAGACAGTGAAGCAGGAATCAGTAATCAGTAAACAGTAAGCAGTAATCAGTAAGCAGTAATCAGTAATCAGTGGCGTGGTCCGTCGTCCGTGGACATCTCTTACCGATATTGATAATACTGCGGACAATCCGGGTCCTTGTGTATTCCGCGTAAGATAGCCCTGTAGTTGATCATGAACTCATGGGTGCCGTTCGAGTATCCGTTGAGATCCGAGGAGGTCCAGTCATACGAATATCCGAAATGCAATCGTTCGCTGATCTTCAAATCAATGAAAGAGATAAATGAGTCACCCAACCGGTAGGAGCCACCCACACTCAGAATGTCGTAGAATATCAGGGAGCTGTTGAGATCGAAGCTTAGCGGCTGTCCTTCCTGTGCGCGAACCAGAATGGAGGGGTTGATCTTCACCTTGTCCATGCGGTCGAGCGGCAGGATGATCCCGCCACGGATGAAGTAATAGCGGGCTTCTTTTATTTCACTGGCCAGCGCCTCAAAGGAATTGACCACCTTATTGTTGAGGATGAAAGGCACGGACACGCCAAGAAAATAGTTCTTCTTATTGTAAAAGACCCCTGCGCCGAAGTTGGGTTTGAACTGACTCGTAAAATTATAGAAGGATACATCGCCGGGATTCTGGAGGTCCAGCGCACTGAAGTCCGCGCCCAACAGATTGAATCCCGCCTGCAACCCCATGGAAAACGTGGCGTCGGCCAGGTGTATCTTGTAGGCGTAGTATCCGTAGACGTGATTGTTCTTATAGCTGCCGATCTCATCGTGGTTGAACATCAGTCCGACGCCGACTCTGTTCTTCAACAGGGAAGTATGCGTGCTGAAATTATATGTTTTCGGAGCTCCCGGAAAATTCACCCATTGGTTCCGGTACATCGCCGTGGCGCTTAACTTCACGTGGCTCCCTGCATAGGCAGGGTTGATGACGAGTTCATTGAAGTAATACTGAGAGAACACAGGATACTGTTGCGCCTCGCAGACGGCAAACAGTACTGTAGCCAGCGCCGTGCTCAAAAATATTTTCTTTACTGCGGACATCTCTGTGGCGTTTAGTTTACAATTTCAAGATAACCAGCCACCGGTCTGGTGCCATTGCGTTTGTCGATCACGTAGAAGTAGGTGCCGTCGGGTAGATTGCTTCCCATGAGACTGACGCCTTTGTTCGATTTGCCATCGAAGTATATATCGATGTTGTCATAACCTTCTGTTTCATACACGAGGGTTCCGGCCCTGTTAAAGATCTTCACGAGATTGGAAGGGAACTGGTCAATGCAATCGATATGGAAGGTATCGTTCTGGCCGTCGCCATTTCGCGAGACGCCATTGAAGGGCCTGATCTCCGTGGATACTTCCATGTCGCGCGTTTCCGAACATCCTGAAGCGGACGTAACGGTTACGGTATACGTTCCGGCAGGAATGTTCTGCAAGGTAGGTCCCGTGACAGTGGCCCCGTTCACATCCCACACAACGCTGCTGATGTCAACGTCATTAAGCATATAGATGGCGAGGTATCCGTCATCGCCCTGGCAGGTTGCGGGTTCAACCTTAAAGCTGAAATCAGGGTACACGGGTGCGTTCATGATTTCTTCATTTGCCGGACCGGAGATACACCCTGTGATCCGGCTCGTGGCCGAGACATAATACAAACCGGTTGCGAGTGGGCTATAAATTTCTCCGGCAAATTCGGCGCGGGTGGTATCAGGCGCCTTGCCAGGATCGGAATCATACCAATGGAAAATATAGTTACTTGTATTCCCGTTCACAGAAGCTTCCAGCGCGCCGTTCTCTTCGACACAACTTGTTACATGTGACAACACTGACACGTCCGGTGACGGTACCGGCAAAATATTACGGCCGATGGCGACTTGGGTCGTTGCCGAACATCCGGTCACCAGATCACTGGCAACGACGGAGTAGGTGATCGCTACGAGGTTACTGATCTCCGATCCTGTAAAGACAGGTGCGCCGGAAATTGTTGAACCTTCATACCAGTCAAAGCGGTAATGGATGATGTCACCATCCACAGACGCAGTTGCCATACCGTCAGGTCGCGCTGGATCACACGTCGTCAAAGGTTCTACCGCCCGGGCAGTGAGAGAAGGGAATATCTGTGCATTGTCAATCGTAACGGTTTGAGGAATGCTCTTACAGGATCCATCTGCCTGATCGATGGCTACTACGGTATAGCTACCTGCAGGAAGGGCATTGTTCTGCTTGCCCGTGAAATCCGCTGCAGCATCCACGGTAATCCCTGCGTACCAGTGATAGTCGTAGTGATTGCTGCCACCACTCGAGACAGTTGCAAACACACCTCCATTGTCAGCGCTGCAAGATGTGAGCGGTGTGGCAGACGCTGCTATTTCCACACCGGCAATTTCAAGTGGAAGCACATAAGTTTCAGTGACTGCGCAGTTGTTGGAATTGTTTAATACCTGTACCGTGAAAGTAACCTGTGACTGTCCCGGTGGAATGGATATCCCTGTCAATGCCGGCGTGTTTGATACAACCGGGGATGACGTATCGGTTCCCGGATACCAGGCATAGGTGTAACCGGTTACACTGTTTCCAGAGGCAGATGCATGCAGTTCTCCCGTGAGGTTCAGGGGCTGCAGGCAGCGTGTGGGCCGCACGATGGTTGTCAGGTCTACCTGTACGGATCCTGCGGTCTTGTCAGCGATCTCAAATTCAACCATTGCGCTTGCGCAACTGACACCACTCGTTCCGCTGTTCTTCGTCGCCTGCAGGTAATAGATACCTGCCGGCAAGCCGGTAATGGACGGCGTGCTGTTCGGTGTGACAGCATTGGGCAACAGATGCTGGCTGGCATCCATCCAGGCGAATGTGTAGTCTGCCATTGAGCCTGTGGATCCGCCCTCACGGATACCGTGGACAATCGCGGAGGCCCCGTTTGGAATGGAACACATGGTTACATCTGTGATGGCAAGGTCCGCGCCCGCGAGCGATATGACAGGAGGGTTATCGGATACCTGGAATGTTGCCATAGTCTGGCACCCGGTGGATGCGTTGGTAACCTGAACGGTATACACGCCTGCGGTAAGGTTGGAGGCTATTTCGCCAGCGCCACCTGTATTGCCGGGTGTATGCGTTCCTAGTAAAGGCGCGCTATCTGTATTGCCTTCGAACCACACATACGTGAAGTTTGATTCGGGCGCCGGGCCATCGATGTTCAGTTGTATCAATCCATTCGCTGTCGCCCCTGCGCAATTTGTATTCGGATCGATGCGGCTTGCCACAATGGAGGGATAAGCAACTGCATGTTCCACCGCTACCACCAGCGGCACCGAACGGCATCCCATCGTCAGTACATTTTTTGAGATGGCTACGAGATGATAGTATCCCGGCATCAGGTTGGCGCTTGTGGAATATTGTGTTACTCCCACGCTTCCCTGAATCACCTGCAGCGGAACGCCACTGTCATTTGTTCCTGCATATAAATGGATGTCATAATCGCCTTCATCAAAGCCTGCGAGCGGAGTTGGCTGGAGCCCGACGGTTATCTGTCCCGTGTTATCGGGTACGCATTGGATCACATTGACTTTGCTGATGAAGTTTAGTCCATGGGCGTCTGCAAAGGGAAGATCAAATGCATCGGAAGCCTCGCAGCCATTGTCAAGGTTGGTTGCAATGACCGTGTACATGCCCGGGCGGAGGCCCGTGGCTGTCGAGGTGGCTACACCATTGTCCGTTCTCACGGGACTTCCCGCGAAAGGCGGCGTTCCGGCAAACCACCGGATAAGGAAGCCATTCACATTTCCCGGAGCGGACACGGATACCTGCATCACACCATCGGGAGAAGTACAATCACTCGGCAAGACAGTAACCGAGGCGTTGAGGTTGATGAGAATGGTTGGCGTATTGTCAGCAACAGCAGCCACCACAGGCGCGGTAACGCAATTCCTGGTTCTATGCACAGCCTGAACCGTGTAAGTTCCTACGGGAAGATTTTCAAGGATATTGTCCTGGTTAATGAAATCTGCCGTCGCCTTTACAACGGATCCGTTATACCAATGAAAGACATAGTCTGAAGGAGTATCCAGTGAAACGTTCACGGTGATGGAACCATTGGGTGTTGTGCAATTCGTGAGGTCGCCCACGGCGGCGAGCGTCAGGGAAGGTGTGACTACATTATAATCGATTGTAACCTCCGCTGTCTCGAAACAACCGGTAGCCATATCCGTTACTTTTACCGTGTATATGTTTGGCGGTAATCCTGTTGCGACCGACACTGCAGAAACCCGGTTGCCCGGCAGGGTATTCTGACCGCGAAACCATTCATAGGAATACGTTCCGTTCCCGCCAGTGACGGACGCACTGGCCGAACCGTCCGGCATCGTTGCATCACACGAAGTCATGGGAGAAAGTGCGGTTGCCGTAATAACAGGTTTTGAACTTTGGCTGACGGTAACGCCGACAGGATCCGACTGACACCTCGAGGCATTGTTGATAGCCACTACAGTATAATTTCCCGTCGGCACATTGCTGACAGCATTTCCGGTGTAATCCGGCGACGGTTTGATCAGATTTCCCCGATACCAATGGAACGTGTAACCCGTCGTGGCGCCGCCGGCGTGGGCGGATAGCGCGCCCGACGTCGCGCTTGAACAGACAATGTTGACAGCAGAAGCGGAAACAACAGGCTTTGTTGTTTGATCGGGGACGGCCCTGGACTGAAGGCTCTGGCAACCTGTCGCCGGATCGGTCACTACAACGGTATAGGTACGCGCTTTCAGGCCCGTCGCAAGGTGGCTGATGCTCACCAGCGGATCGGTAAAGATGTCGTTTCCTTCATACCATGCATAGGTAAAATTCCCGGGAGCATCGCCTGTTCCGTCACCGTCACCGTCATTGACGATCGCCTGTAAACTTCCGTTCGCAATAGCACAGTTGTCATCGCCATGGAGCAGCGCGATGGTCACCGCCATCGCCTTATCAACCCTGCCCACATGAACCTGCGCGGAGACGGAATTACACTGTACAGTCTTATGAACAGCATAGACCGTATACAAGCCCTCAGGAATGTTGTTTAACACAGCGCCGGAATAATCTGCCGGCACCGGTTTTGCGGTGTTTCCTCTGGACCAAAAGAAATTATAGTCCGCTGAATTCTCGCCTCCTCCGGAGGCCGGCACATAAGCGCGAACCGCCCCGTTATCGGGGGCTGACCCGCCAACGCACCGGATGTTATCCTGGATCTTCACGGCGCCTATCCCCACAGGAACCGGGTTCACTGCTGCGGAAATAATGTTGTCGTTATAGTCGCACTCGAGGAAGTTCGTATTCGGAAGCTTGATGGGTGTGGGAACGGTAGTGCCAGCATCATTCAGCACAATGTAAAGTGTGAAGGGCCCTCCCGGTCCGCTCACCGAAAGGTTTGTGAGCGGTTCAGCATGATCGACTTCAAAGTTGTTAAAAGGTACCACGACGGTGCTGAGCTTCACCGCGCCAGGTTGGGTAGGGTTACCGTTATAGAAAGAGATGGGTACGTTTCCGCTGAGGGACATGTCTCCCTGATTGGTCACCTGAAAGGAAACTGTAAAATTCTGGTCCGGGCAGGTCGGCGGATTTACCGTCAGGGAATTATCTACATAGGCGAGGTCCGGCGACTTGTATGTCGGGCATCCGTCGCGGTTGAGGAAGGGCGTCTGGTTCAGGAACGTATTCAGCGGACGGTTAGGGCCTTCCGTACAACTTCCTGTTGAGAACACCAGGTGATGTTTCTGTTGTTTGATTGGAATGGTCAGGTCATCATTCACGTTGACGTTAAAATAGCCGTGCTGATTCCAGACCCTGCGCGCAGGCACCCAGGGATCACCACCGGATTTGAATACACGAACATGTGAGTAGCGGGAATAATTAAGGTTACAGAAATTATCGATGGCATCGCCGTCATCGAATCCGCAGGTAACACAAAGTTCGGTGGACCCGTCGGCGTCGACGTCCGCAACAATCGGATATTCACGGTTGGTACGGGAGACACAAGCCTGTTGATTGTAGATGCTACCATCCGTACCGTTGATGATGTAGAGAAATCTTTCGTCGCGGTAGACGATCTCCGATTTTCCATCGCCGTTGAAGTCGAATAGCGTACAGCCTGTGTGGCCGGATGTTTCTTCATTTACAAGCTTCGGGCTCCACGAGAGGGGCTGAAGATTTTCATCCAGCGCGTAGAGGTATTTACCCGAAACATAGGAGGCGTTCAGTTTTCCATCCCCGTCGAGGTCACCAATGTTGATCCTTCCTGTTCCGTTCTTCCAGCCATCTTTGTAGTATTCTCCGGTCTGGTCGGGACAGGCGAAGATCGTGATGTTTCCCGGGATGGGATCGCTGTACGTGAGCATTTTATTATTGTGGACATCCCAGAAGAAGACCGTGGTATTATTGCCGTGGGCATCCGTTGAGCCTGAGGCGAGCACATCCAGGAAACCATCATGGTTGTAGTCGGCCACGCTGGTGGCGTTATATTCATTGCGGATAAAATACTGGGGTGCGCTTCTTAGCAGGGATAAGGATCCCGCATCCGGTGTCCGTGCCCCGAGGTTCACATTATAAATGGAGCAACCGATCACAAGTTCGAGTCTATCGTCGCCTTCCATGTCAACGGCCACCGGTCCTCCGTTGATCTTCGTCCAGGACGGAGCTGTTGATTTCACCAGGCGCACGCCAGTGTGAGCGTCGAAGATTTCATCTTTAACATAGATCTCCACCTTGCCGTCGCCATCAAAGTCTGCGAGGCCGTAGTTGATGGGATCGCCCCGCAGGCGTTCCGGTGATCGCCATAAAAAATTCAGGTTACAGTCATATGCGAACAAGTAATCTCCGGTGTTGTTATTGCCGGGCGGATCAAAGCGTCCGAAGAAGAAGATCTCTCCGCAATTATCATTGTCGATGTTGGCGATGGCGACTTCCCAGTTGGGGTTGAAATCCACCGTGGCCTGTTGTTGTATTGATCCATCCGCGCCGTTGAGTATGAATAACCTGTCAGTGTAGCGGTTCATGGTAATGATCTCGGGTTTTCCGTCGCGGTTGAGGTCGCCCACCGCCATCCGCGATAGGTGATTGGTGGTCTCATTGGCGGAGGCGAAGTCCAGTGACATTGTAAACTGCGGGAAAGCAGGAGGCGTGGCTTCGCACAATGCGTCGTCGCCGAGGTAAAATCCTTTACAGAAAGTGCTGACGGAGCAATCGGTGTCATAGCAGTCGATGAAGCCATCATTGTCATCGTCTCTTCCGTTATTACAGATCTCCTGTGCAGATACTTGCATCGCCATCAGGACCAGCGAACAGAGAACCAACAGCCTTTTCATGATCTTCAGGGTTAGGTAAAGAATTGGGAATCTCCTGATTCCGGTCATCATGATTTAATCAGTGGTAAACGGAGGTAGTAACCCTGCAGAAAGCCGCGAACGCGGCGTTTTCAGATGGGTAGATGATGGCGGGCGCCGACTGTACTTTATCGACGATAACCGGAGGTAATTCGATCACCGCAACACGGTGATACTTCCCGATCGGGGCGTCTTTTCTTCGCCGTCGCAACGGATGATGTAGTAGTACACGCCATCGGGGAGTTGTTTTCCGTTGTACGTGCCAGCCCAATCATTGTTGTATGGTTTCGCTTCGTAAACTTTGATCCCCTTGTCATCGTAAATGGTTACGGCGCATTGCGGATAGTCGAGAATTTTTTCCACCAGCCAGAAATTGTTGATAGCGTCACCGTTGTCCGGGGAAATAAATTTTGCGGGCCCCAGTTTGTTGACGATGAGATCGCCTTTTACACTTACTTCAATAGTAGCGACACCAGGGCAACCGTTGGCATCTGTTCCCCGGACCGTGTAGAGGGTCGTCTGCAATGGCGTGGCCACCGGGTCCGCAAGTGCGGCGTCGGTCAGCGTTGCGGCGGGATCCCACAGATAGTTGATCAGTCCTGTGGCCGAGAGTTGGGAAGACTGGCCTTCGTTCACCTGCAGCGGGTCTGCGGAGGCCGTTACAACGGGTGCGGAAAGCGAATCCACTGTAGTGATTGCAGTCAGGATACAGGATCCGCTGGTGACGTCAACGGAATACGTGCCTGCGCTGAAGACATAGATTGACGGTGTTGTTTCACCTGTGTTCCATTGATAGGTGGGGAAGGACCCCGATACGGCGAGTTGCAGGCTGTCGCCGACACAAACAGAAAAAATACTGCCGGGTGTCGTAATGGCAACTGAAGGGGCACTCTGAATGGTGATACTCTTTGTCACCTGGTCTTCACAAGCGCCATTGTTGTAGGTTACCTTCAGTGTTGCGTTATAGGTATTCGCGGTGGTGTACTGATGTGTCGGGTTCTCGTCCATTGCGCTTTGTGTGTCCCCGAAGGTCCATTGGTAGAATCTTTGCACACCGGTCTGACCCGTGCTTTGGTTTACAAAATCCACCATCTCGCCAGCGCATGCTGTGACCGGCGCGGCGAAGTCTGCCACTGGCGGGGTGGAGAAGGTAATGTTGACGTCCGCTGTCTCAATGGCCGCGCAGGAGGGATTGGGGACATATTGGGCCTTCACAAAATATTGCCCGCTACTGCTGACATTCACAGATGTACCAGTAGCCCCTCCGATATCGCCATTGGTTCTTTCCGACCATTGATACGTATAGTTGGGGTCGTTCGGCACCAGGTTGAGGGTTTTTGTATCCGGAGGGCAGATGACATCCGAACCGGAATACGTGATCTGAAAATCGGGAGCGCTGATCATTTCCACGACCGTGGAAGCCTGCTGCGCGATACAACCGTTCACGACCACATCCAGGTAATAGCGTCCCGCCTTTACGGATTGAAAGTTTGTGATGGGAGGAGGGGTGAGGCCACTGCCGGTATAGCCATCGGGTCCTGTCCAGTTGTACGCGGTTCCACCAACGTCGTTCACGGTAAGGCTAAGCGTGCTTCCCATACACACGGGTCCATCATTCGTGGGAACTGCTGTGCCGGTGGTCGTCCCCGGATCTACCGTCACGGAGACCGCATTGGAAGTTTCCGAGCATGCACCACCCTCGCCCGTAGCCGTTACGGAATAGTTTCCGCCGGCAACCACGTCAAAGAAAGCATTTGCGCCGCTGGCAACGACGCTTGCGCCGTTCTTCCATTCGTAATTCGTACCGCGGCTGGGCGTGGTGGTCAACTGCAGGGGAAATCCGGAACAGATGGTGATCGGACCGATGGGGTCTGCCACGGGCACAAGACAACTTTTGTTGCGGAAGACGGAAACCTTCGACGCGAGGATATTATTGTTATTGTCATCCACACTCGTGAAGGCAATATCGGGTTTGCCGTCACCATCCACGTCGCCGATCCCGACATGCCGGTTGATGAAGGTCGTGGGCTGTATCAGCGTGGAAAAATCCAGGTTGCCGGTAGTGCTTTCGTTGTTCAGCACTGAAATGGATTTTTCAAGGGAAGCAACAACGATGTCTGTCATACCGTCACCGTCGATGTCACCGAAATCAATTCCCCAGGGCCGGACGTCCGTAAGAATGCTGACGGGCGACGCAAAAGCGATCGCCCCCGCCGTCTGATTTCTGAATATGGAGATGGTGCCAGACCCGATCAATTGTGTTGCAGCAATGTCCGGTTTGTCATCGCCATCGAGATCGCCGATCTCGAGATTGACAACGGTGCCGCTAATCGTGATCATCTGATCGTGGACAAAAGAGATATTTCCGGGGATACTCGTGTTTTTCTGAATGAAGATATTACTGGTTTGGGTTAGAAACTGACTGGTAACAATTTCAGGAAGACCATCATCATTAAGATCCTCTACCGCCAGGCCGTCCGTACTGGCTGCGCCAGGGATCGTCAGGGTGATGGGTGTCGCCGTAAAGCTGATCGCCGCCAATGTGCTTTGATTGACCAGCACGCTCACCGTATTCCCTGTCTGATTGGTGATGATCAGTTCAGGTTTGCCATCGTTGTCGAGATCGGCGATCTCCGTTCGCTTGACCTTTTTCCCGGTGAGCGCAATAGATTGAATCGAGAACGTAAAAACACCCGCGCCGGTACTGGTGTTGCGGAACACGAAAATACGGTCGCCATTGGCGCCCCCTTCCGAAACAACGAGGTCTGGCTTTCCGTCGCCGTTGAGATCGCCACACCGCGCATGTATGGAGCGCGTACCAATGAGGAACGGTATGCGGTTGAAGGAAATGTTTGACAATCCCGACAACGCCGTCGTGTTGGCAAACAGGTTCATTGAATTCGCGCCATCATTTGCGGTCGCGATATCGGTTCTGCCGTCGTTGTCAAAATCACACATGCACAGGTCGTACAATCCGCTCTCACTGTTAAAATCGACCTGCCCTTCAAGACTCGCGCCGGTGATGCCGTGATTACCGCCGAAGCTCAATAAAAAAGGAAATGCAGACTGGTCAGTCAGTCCCGATGTTAAATCTGTTACAACAATATTTTCATACGTCGCTCCAGCGGGGACTGCCACTTCAAGTAACTGATCTGAGACAAATTGGACAGTACCTTTCGCGGCGCCGAATGAAACGGCAACCTTTGTTGCATCATTGTTAAAAGTGCCCTGGAGGGTTACTACCCGACCATTGGCGCCTGAAGAACGGTCCACATCCCGGATCACAGGTTTTTGGGAAAAGCATGTTGTGTGGCCGATGATGAATGCCATCATCAGGATCGCTTTCAGCCGGCCTTTATCAATTGCTTTCATGGATAACCTGGATATCATATGAAGGTTCTATGTAACCTATTTTTTTGGTTCGATCGTCAATACTCTCGCCGTATTCAGTTTGGTGTAGGTCTTTAAAGTCCTGACCTCCTGATGCGCTTCTGAAGACTTTTCGGTTTCCAGGATGTGCACATAATATTTCCTGTCTTTTTCGTAGTAGAATACGTTCGCGTTGAATTTTTCATCCCTCAACTCTCTCTTGTATTTATCAGCTGAAGTGAAATCACTGAATACCTTGATCACGACGTAATATTTTGTTTTCGCGACAGTGGTCAGCTGTACGCCGCTGTTGAGTGGCGGTATTTCCTGTTTGAAGCGCGAACTGCGATGTTCAGTCTGCTGGCGCAATCTCGAGAGCAGCACCGGAGATTTTTTCCGGAAAGTTTTCCGGCTGCCGAGCTTCAGTCCGAGCTGGATCTCGTGTGTTCCCTGGGAAAAAGCGGGCTCGGGCTGATTGCCGGGTTCATACGAATAGCTCAGCAAAAACTTTTTGACGGATAGTCCAAGACTACCACTCATCCCGTAGGACTGGCGATACCCGGCGCCCAACCAGAAGTTCTGAGACAAGTTCAGTTTGACCATGGCTTCGGCCTGACTGTTCCCTGCCTTCGCATACTTATAGAGCAGATACACTTCAAGTGGTGCATAGCTTTCATCCGTTTTTACTTTGTGATTCACGCCCTTGCGTTTGCGATTGACCATCTTGCCGGAAAGCTTCTTGCGGTAATAAGCCGATACGATCACATTGTCCAGGGGAGAGACTGCTGTATTCTCAAAACTTGAGGCGCTGTTGAATTTCGGCGTGAACAACTGCGGAATGGCGACGCCAAAATTGAATCCCGATTCCGATTTCAACATGAAACCGAAGTTGGCGGCGGGTTGAATGTTGTCGGCCATGTAATTTGCTACGGCAGGATCGGACAGATCTGCTTCATCGAGGTTGATGTTGTTGGTGATGGCGCCTCCTGACATCGCGAAATAAAGTCTGCTGTTTTGACTTAACCCGATCCCATAAGCGTAGGTGAGGGTTACATCGCTGGTGTTGAGCAATCCCCGTTTAAACGAAGACATTTTCACGCCCACTGCAGAATGGGAATTGTCCAGCATCGTATTGAAGTTAACAGTAGTGAGCACGGGGGCGCCTTCGATATTCATCCACTGCTGTCTGTGATTCACAAAAACACTTGTGTAGTCGGAGCCCGCTTCGGCAGGGTTATATAAATAGGGATTGATGTAATAGCTGTTGTAGACAGGAAGGTTTTGAGCAGCCACATGTGTCCAACCCAAAGTCAGTGCAATAATAAACGTATAAAAAAGATTGCGCATCCTCTCCACTACAGGTATAAATGGTAAATCTCACTCAAAAAAAGGCAGACTCAAATCTTCGTCTGTTCTACGCCTGACTGCCAGGATGCGGCCCCGCGCCAATCAGGCCTGAAAAAAAGTTGTTTCACCGAAACTTCGAATGAGACAACACACAAAAAGTGATGCAAGTCGTACCTTACATAAAACGTACGAATATACGCTGTTTTTTCCTATTCAACAGCATATCCGGAGGGTGGTGTAAGGTTGTGGGCGGATTTGCTGAGGTTTCACAAAACTATAAGCCCATGAAAGCGCCACTGATCCTTTTGCTGAATTTTTTTTCGGGACTTTCATTTTGCAGCGCGCAGCTCTATGTCGGCCCGGTTGCGGGAGGACAAGTGTCCTGGACGAAGTTTGATAACAAGGACTTTTACGACTCCTATAGCATCCGACCGGTCATTGGCTTTCATGGAGGCGCAAACATTTCTCTTAAAGTCCGTAATCGTTTTTTTCTTCACACTGCCTTTCTGTACGCAACGAAAGGAAGAAGGGTAGAGGGGAAGCAGGATCCGCTTCTCACCAATAAGGTACGGTATGATTTCATTGAAGTACCCGTCATCTACGCAGTGGATTTTCGCGCGAAATCGGGCGGCGGACGTGAATTCAAATTCTATTTTGGTATGGGGCCGACCGTAAGTTACTGGTTGGGGGGTAAGGGTACCTTGTACAACAGTGATCTTGATGAAAATGCGGAATACGCTTCGGAGCGTCTTTCGTACTCGATTGCGTTCCGCGACCCGCAATCAGATGCGGATCCGCACCGGATGTATGTTTCCGAAGCGAATCGTATCCAGCTGGGATTGAATGTGGCGACCGGTCTGGTCTTTGAGCCGCAGCCGCACCAGCGCATCCTCGTGATGCTTCGCTACGAACTGGGTCACAGTTTTCTTTCTAAAACCAATAACGGCACCTTCATTCCGACCTATTACAAAGACGTGCTTCAATCGCGCAATAAAGGATTGCGCATCTCCGCGTCTTACCTCATTGACCTGCGGGTGGAAAACCGGAAGAAGGGGAAGAGCACGATTAGGCGCGGCCGGGAAGGGTAGATTTTAAAGGTAAAAAGGTAAAAAGGTAAAAGAGTATAAAAAAGGTAAAAAGGTAAAAAGGTAAAAGAGTAAAAAGGTAAGAAAAGATAATAAAAGGTTGGTGAGGTAGGGGTTATCGGATGAGTGTTACGGTGCCGGTAGCGGATTTTTTGTTGGGGCATCCGAAAACATAATAATAAACGCCTTCGGGAAGGGGCGTTCCTGCTGTGGTGCCGTCCCAGTTGTTTTGATACCCGACGGTACTGAATACCCTTCCGCCACGCTTGTCAAACACATTCAGTGAACAATCCGGATAATTTTCCACGCCTTCAATAGCGAGGATCTCATTGACGTTATCTCCATTGGGTGAAAACAGGATCGGCACAACAATACTCAGTACCTCGCCATTCACCAGGATCGAGATGCTGGCGGTTGCAGAACACCCTCCGGCAAGTGCCCCGGTGACCACGTAGACCGTATTCTCCATGGGAGAAGCCATCGGGCTGGCAATGGTGGAATCATTCAACGTCTTGCCCGGCGACCAGGAATAAACGTCTGCGCCGGCAGCGTTGAATTGCACGGACTGTCCTGCGGCAACAGCCTCCCTGTCGGCCGAGATAGAAAGTGATGGAACGGTTTTTTGGGAAATGGTGATCTCATCCGCAGAAGCGCATCCATTGGCGTCGAGGGTAGAGACACGGTAGTCACCCGCAGCATGCACATCGATGCGCGGGGACGTTTCATTGTTGTTCCATTGAATCGAAATAAAGTTACCATCGATCGAGAGCGCGACGGACTCGCCCGCGCACATACTCAGCGCTGAAGATGTGATCTGCGCAGTCACGGGCGCTACAACATCGATCGGTCTTGATGCCGTTGAACCACAGGTCTGCAAACCGTCATAGGAAACGTTCATGCTCACTTCGAATGAGCCCGGCTGTTCGTAGGTGTTGGCAGGACTTGTGGCCGCGGACTGACTGCCATCGCCAAAAGACCATGCGTAAACCATGGTCGCACCCGTTGCGCCGGTTGATTTTTGTGTGAATACAATTTCGCTGCCTGCGCATCCGGCGGCGGGAGCATCGAATGCCGCAACGGGCGGGGCCAGCGCTGTAAGGATCACGGAAGTCGTTTCCTTTGCCGAACAACCGACGTAATCAGGTGTAACCGAAGCGTAATATTCACCGGAAGCATCCGCGGTGTAGGTTCCGGAAGTCGCTTCCGGGATTATTCCCGTTGACATCTCAAACCATTGGTAGCTGAACCCCGAAGAGATCGACGGCGTAATGGTGAGTGTTTTTGTATCTCCGGAGCAGAAACGATCGCCACCGGTGTACAAGACGTTGAAGGACGGAATGCTCACCGCTTCCACCAGTGTTGAATCTGTTTTGGCCACGCACGTCCCGGTGACCATTTCAACAATGTATAACCCTGCGGCCTGCACGTTGAAATTCTGGCGGCTGACGGAAGGTGTTGTTACCGTCTGAGAAAAACCATTCGGTCCGCGCCACCGGTATGCTGTTGCGCCGACGTCATTTACCTGGAGGTTGAGGATGTTGCCTGTACATACGGGACTATTGCTGCGCGCATCCGGGTCGGTCTGCGTCAGGCCGGAGGCGGGCGTCGTGACGGTCACCTGGACCACATTGGACTCCCTGGAACAGGAACCACTGACGGCAACGACCCGGTATTCGCCGGAGGTGGTGATGTCCAGAAATGATGCCGCTCCGGATTTCACGGGCGTGGTGCCTCCATCCCGATACCATTCATAATTGACACCACTGGCGCCTGTCGCCTTTAATTGCACCGAATTTCCCGTGCAGATATTCAGAGGACCACCCGGTGTGACCTGTGGTACCATGCACGCGAGATTCCGCATGACAGACACCTTTGATGCTGGAACCGGGACACCGGAAAAATCGTCGACACTGGTAAAAACAATATCCGGTTTTCCGTCACCGTCCATGTCTGCGTTTCGGAGATTACGGTTGATGTAGGTGGCGTTCAACTTAACGACCGGGGAGAACGTGGCTGTCCCCGGCGTTGCTGTTGTGTTGTTTAATACCGAGACGGACTTTGCAATGGAACTTACGGCCATATCCAGCTTGCCGTCTCCGTCAAAGTCGCCGAAATCCACGCCTACAGGCAGGCTCTCCGCCATATAGAAAAGTGGTGCAGCGAAGGAAATCGCAGCACTGGTAGTGTTGCGGTAAACAGAAATATCACTGCCAGTAAGGCGGGCAATCACAATTTCCGGTTTGGCATCCCCGTCGAGATCGGCCATGCGGATATTGCTCACAGCTTTGTTTACACTGATGGTACTGATGTCCGGAAAATTGAACGATCCCTTGTTCACCGCGATAAAAAGTTTGTTCTCACTGTCGGCCTGGTACTGACTCGTGACAATTTCAGGCAGCCCGTCGGCATTGAGGTCACCGATGGCGAGTGCGTCCGTGGAAGACGCCTGGGGAATGGTAAGGTTGTAAGGCGTTCCGAAAGCAATGGCTGAACGTGAACTCTGGTTGGGCAGCACAGTCACCACGTTTCCACCGGTGTTGGTGACTACAACATCCGGTCTTCCATCAAGATCCAGGTCTGCAATACCGACCTGTTTTACTTTGATGCCCTGAAGCCTGATATTCTGGAGTGAAAAATTAAAACCTCCGTTGTTTGTAAGTATAAATATCCGGTCGCCATCCGAGCCTTCGGACAAAACCACATCGGGTCTTCCATCACCGTTCAGGTCGCCGCATCTGACGTGCAGGGTGCGCGCATTGATCAGAAAATCCTGTCCGGTCAGGTTGATGTTCCCGGGTGTGCTGGCATTCTGAAAAAGCGTGATGAGATTTGAACTGCTACTCGCAGTGGCCACGTCAGGTTTCCCGTCATCGTTGAAATCACAAAGACACAGGTCATACAGGCCGCTTTGCGCCTGAAAATCCGACTGCACAGAAAACTTGTCGGACGAAGTGCCGTGCTCGCCGCTGTAATTAAGGAAGAACTGGCCTGGCGCATATCCGGTGCGTCCGCTTGTTGTGTTGGTGATCCTGACCGGATCGAAGGTTGCGCCGAAAGGCGTTCGCACCTGCACGATCTGGTTGCTGATGGATTGGATCTGGGCTTTGGATGCTCCGAAAAATACTTTTACCTGTGAAGGGTCATTTCCAAAATCGCTGCCATGCAGCGTGACAACATCGTGTGTGGCCGCATGAGATCTGTCCACGGAAGAAATAACGGGATTTTGTGCGAAGCCGGCATGGCCGCAGACCAATACCAAAATTGCCAGTAACCTCCGTTGTGGATGCGTTTCAGATAACGACCGAACGATCTCAAAAATATGACCAACGAAGCGCACAGACGATATCAAATTGTTTTCTTCTTTTTTCCTTCCGATCAAGGTAATTGATATGCTGAGCCCGCGATCGGTAACCGGTTGGTCAGCCTTTTTTCTTGATCATCCCGCCTTTCTGCTTCAGGTTGCTTTTCCCTTTGTTGCGCACTTTCTTGTCAGTGTTCCTTTCAAATAGATACATGACAGAGAAACGCAGTCCCAGATTCCTGCCCTTGAGGCTGTCATCGTAGGTTACAGGCAACACGTAGTCAGTACTGGTAGCAGTTCCCATCCAGGAGTGTCCGAGTTCAAAACGCAGATCCACCATGATCTTTCCACTATTTGCGGGCTCGAGCAGGATTCCTCCTCCCATGTTGAAGCCCAGCTGAAACCGGTTGACATCATTCATATAAATGATATCGAAGTCCTTCAGGTCCTCACCACGCTCCCCAAAACGTATCTTATATTCAAAGGGTGGAAAATTATTTTCCGCAAATTCATCCGAGTTGATCCATCCTTTTCCGCCGAGCCAATAGCTGAACAGCGGGCCGGCTCCCGCATACCATTTGAATTCACGGGTATTGCCGAGAGAACCTTTGAAATGAATGTTGTATAGTAACGGTACCTCTATGTAGTTGTAGGTGATCCTGTCTTCAAGTACCTTGTCGATCTTGCCCCGGTTCACCTTGCCCTTTGTAGAATAGAGATATTCCGTATGGAGGAAGTAACGATCTTTCACTTTAAAAGAAAGAACAAACCCGGCATTGTAGCCAGGCCGTGGCTGGGTCTTCACTGACTTACGGAAGGTGCGATCATCGGATGTAAACAAGGATAACTGGGCACCCCCCTTCACACCGTATTGCATGACCTGGGAATACAAGGGGATGCTTATAAGCCACACGATGATGGAAAGCAGATACCTTAAAGTGGCCAGCCTGCAATTGATCATGACCTCAGGTTAATGTTCATTGTCATAAGTCATTAAATATAAAAGAATCGTGAGCAGTTCTGCAATTTTTCGGCCGCGGAACATGCGCATGATTTCCGTTGATATGGGAAGTTTGAAAGAACCGCTCCGACGGCTTCACCTGAGCAACAAAGCTACTTTCCTTAGACCAATTGGCAATCCCTTTTCCTTGGCGCATGGAAGTAGGGCTCCGTGATGGCGTAAGGGGTTTCTCAATAATTCTCAAAATGGTCCTGTTTAGACCCAGGTTGAGAAAGAACCAGCCTTGATAAGGCGAGGCAAACGCGAGGCGCTCATAATGAGACAGCATCCGGATTGTGTGTTTCATGGGTGATTGCAGACATTGTAAGATTTTTTGCCATACTGCAGAAAATACTGGTTTACCTTTAGTGTATTTTGGTATTAACACAAGATTGTGTCCATCCAGGAATTGGGCATTAACCCCACTTGAACTCGAATGAGAAGAATTTATCTGTTAACCCTTTTTTTGGGTCTTTCCTATGTTGCCTTTGCACAGGAGTCGAGCTGTAGCGATGGCGTTGATAATGATGGAGATGGGTTTATCGATTGTTTTGACGGGGACTGCGCAAACAATGCAGCCTGCGACGAATCCTATATAGGAAAGGATAAGTTATGCCAGACACCGCCCCCTGGGACGCTTAATTTCGGGATGCGACTCGGTGCAAGCTCGGCGGACCGAACTTCTTTATCTTACGGAAGGATGGTGGTGGGTGACCTCGACCGAGACGGCACACCTGAAATGGTAACCACGCACAACAACGACAAAAAAGTATTTATACTCAATGGTGATGACCTCACCATCAAGACCACGATCAATACCGCCGGCAACCCTGAATATTTTGACCACGCCATTGCCAACCTGGATGATGATAACTGCGCGGAGATCTTTATCGTTGAATCGGAAGTGCGCAGAGTATGCGATAGCCGGGGGCGGAATTGCAACAATGTTACTTTTTATTTCGTTACTTCATACGATTGCAACGGCACTCAGCTTTGGAGGACCCAGATCTATGATCAGCCCTTTACCATAGGTCTCGCCGATTTCGATCACGACGGTCAGGTCGAGCTTTATTACAAGAATGAAATACTTGACGCGAAAACCGGGCAGATCCTTGTTGCCGGCACCGGTGACTGGAATACGCTGGATTCAGGACCCGTTGCCGTCGATATCCTGCCGGATGCTGCCTGCGGAGAATGCGCCGGACTTGAGCTTGTTCTTGGCGGTTTAATTCACGCCGTTGACCTCAACCCCAGAACGGCAGGCGGAGGAAGTGTCGGTACCCCCGTCAGAAGATTCAACGACCTCCCCGGGCTGGGGGGGATCGTCTATTTTCCCAAGTACGTCGGTTTTGGTTATGTAAACAGCATGACCAGTATCGCCGATTACAACCTTGACGGGAACCTGGATGTGATCATGAATGGTGCGACCAGTGCCTCCGCAACCAGTACCACCACCGTATTTTTCTGGGACGTATTCAACAACACCTTTAAGACCTTTCAGCCGAAGCAACCCAACGGTTCCAGCTGGCCGCATGGAACGGGGCGTATCAACCTTGCCGATATCGATGGTGATGGAAAGATGAACGCCACCTTTGTGAGCGGTGCGCGCATTTATGCGTTGAAGGAGGATTTTACACTGCTCTGGCAAAAGACCATCACCGAGCAGACTTCCGGTTTTACCAGTACCACGGTATTCGACTTTAACAATGACAACGCGGTGGAGATCGTATACCGCGATGAAGCGAACCTCTATATCATAGATGGTAAAACAGGCAACGCTTTTACCACAGTGCCCTGTCGTTCGAGAACAGCGAACGATTACCCGATCGTTGTGGATGTTGATGCCGACGGCGCCACAGAAATTTGCGTTTCGTGCGCCACCAATAATAACGCCGATATCAGCAACAATGGCAACACACCTTTCGGCCAGATCCGCACTTTCAAATCGTCACTCGAACCATGGGTGTCTGCGCGGAAAGTGTGGAATCAATATGCTTATTTCAACGTCAACGTCAATGACGATCTTACCATACCCCAGATGCAGCAAAAACATCACCTGGTCTTTTCAGAGGATGTCTGCGGTACGGGCGAAAACCGGGCCCTGAACTCATTCCTGAACCAGTCGGCGATTCTTGACTCCAAGGGATGTAAGACCTATCCTTCGGCGGACGTGGCATTCGTTGCCAATCCCTCGCTGCTGAACGTTATCCCGCCGACATGTCCTGATAAGGATTTTATTGTATCATTTTCCCTCCGGAATATCGGAGACCTGGATCTGACCGGAAATTTCCCCATTACCTTTTACAGCGGTGATCCGCGCCTGGCCGGGGCGGTTAAGCTCAGTACGGAGACCATTCCCCTGAGTAATTTCCAGATCGGTGATCAGATAGATGTTGACAGCATTCTCGTTTCCGGAACGGGTGGCGCTTTCACGCTCTTTGCCGTCTTAAATGACAACGGGTCAACGGTACCCACACCCATATCTTTACCGAACTCCGGTTTCGATGAATGTAATTTTGGAAACAACATTGTTTCCGTTTCGGTGAATCCACAGTCATTTCAGCTGAGCACCGCGTCAACAGATCATATTCAATGCGGGGCGGGTCCTTCTCCTCCGAATGGTACGCTGAAAGTTTTCAAGCCTGAAGGCGCGGTGGAGCAGACGGTCGGATATACCTTCTATTGGTTTGACGGTGCGACCGCCGGAGCGCCGGGATCGGCGGATTATACCGGATCTGTCCGCAATGGCGTGACCAACGGAACCTATACTGTATATGCACGGCACGATGCGTTCCAGTGCGGTTCCGATACGGTGCAGGTGGCTGTTGGCGTTCAGACGCGCAACATCAGCGCTACGGTGAATGTCGATAAGCCCTATACGAACTGTAACAATCCCGATGGTCAGTTATCCGTGACGCCCGACGGAGGACAGCCCCTGAGTAACTATACTTTCGAATGGTTCGAGGGAACCGTTTTCGGTACGAGTCCCACGTTATCCGACAGCAGCGTGCTGCGGTTTACCAAGGCGCTGACCTATTCGGTTCTCGTCACCGAGAAATCTTCGAATTGCGAAACACTGGAGTCGGGTACTGTACCGGACCTTACGGTGACCCCTAGTGTGACCGTTGCGACAACCCCTGCGAACTGTGCGCCTCCGAATTCAGGACAGGCGACTGCTACCGTGGGCGGCGTGACTGCAGGATATACCTTCTACTGGTATGACGGCTCCACTTCAAAACCTACCGAGGATTTTCTTGGAGGCACCTATAGCAACATTACGGCCGGTAACTACACCGTGATAGCCAGGGACAATGCCACAGGATGTACTTCAAATGAAACCGTGGGTACCGTGGCCACGGTCACCGGGATCAGCGTGACAGCCAACATCACGGCACAGCAGACTTCGTGTGTAACACCGAATGGCGCCGCGTCAGCCAATGTGGGAGGATCCACCGCTGGCTACACCTTCAGATGGTTTGACGGTAACAATACAACGAATCTGATCAGCACCGGTGCCGCGATCACAGGGCTCGCTGCCGGCGATTATACGGTGCAGGCCACGAACAACACCACAGGCTGTACAGACACCGAGCTGGTGACCATCGTGGATAACATTCTCATCCCAACGGTTACGCCCGCTGTCGCAGCGAACCAGGTTGACTGTTTTCCTCCCGACGGTGCTGTCACAGCCACCGCTGCGGGCTCACCGGGACCCTACCATTACTATTGGTTCAACGGGAATGTTGGTACACCGGACACGACTGCAGCCAATTTCAAAGGCGCGGATTACACCGGACTGGCCGCAGGTTTCTACACGGTCGTGGCTGTCGATGTCAATTCGCGATGCGGGTCAGCGCGGGGTGTGATTGAAGTACTTGATCAGACCGTTGATCCCGTGATCAGCACGACTGCGATCGGCCAGACAAGTTGCGATGTTACGAGTGCCAACGGACAGGCATCCGCCAATGTAGGCGGCGTTACTGCGGGCTATAAATTCAGGTGGTTCAGCGGAGCCGACACCACAGCCTTTATTGTACAATCACCCGCGATTGCAAACCGCGCGGCAGGTACCTATACCGTTAAAGCGATCACGCTGGCAACAGGCTGTTATACGACGAGACTTGTTGTCATCAATGATATCAGCGCGAACCCGACGTTGACGCTGAGCAAGCAGGACAATTCGGTCTGCAGCGCGACCATTGGATACACCGGCTCCGTCACAGCCGCTTTCGCCACGAATCCGAACACCCAGGCAGGCCACACCTTTGTTTATCAGTGGACGAGGAATGGCGTGGTCATGCCCGGGCAGACAACATCCACCATCAGCGGACTGAATGCAGGAACGTACGCTGTTACCGTCGAGAATGAGACATTGGGATGTATCTCCGATCCCGTAAGTATTGTGGTGAATGATGTGGTGGACCTGCCGGCTCTGACCACAAGCAGCACCGCTTCGACGAACTGCGTCCCCGGACTTGAGAATGGAACCGCGGCTGTCCTTACCGTGGATGGAACGGCTGTTGGCGGTACCAATGATTATACCTATCAATGGCATACAGGTGCAGGCATTGCAACACCCATCAACACAGGAGCAAATGCTACTGCAGATGAGGCACTGTTGGTGGATGTTCAGGGAGGAGTAGCCTTTAACTATACGGTACTGGTTACCAACGTGCTCACAGGCTGCGCCAACACTGCCGTCGTCAACGTGGCGGATGCAAAGGTGCTGCCGGAACTTTTAATGATCGCAACCGATAATTCGGTATGTAATCCAGCATTGACATCTCCTGCAGTCCAGTTCAATGGTACGATGACCGCCACCGTGGATAATATTGTGGGGGGACTGACAGACTACACATTTGTTTTTGGCGGTGGCGCAGGTGCCCCGGGCGTATCGCCGAATCACAATGTGTACAGTCAGTTGAATGGAGGCATCTCCTATACGGCTACTGCCACCCATACCTTGACAGGATGTGTGTCCGCGCCTGCCAGCATTCAGGTATTGAATAATCAAAATATTCCTGATCTGACGACAAGCAGTGACGGATCGACGAACTGTGTTGCAGGACTGGAAGATGGTCAGGCGCGCGTCGTCACTGTCGATGGCGCTGCTGCGACAACAACAGGATTCACGTTTGCATGGACCGGAGCATTGTTTGATGTAACGGGCAACGCGACGAACAATGCTATTCAATTAGCGGACATACAGGGTGGTGCGGGCCAGAATTATACAGTGCTTGTGACGAACCAATCGAATGGATGTCAGAATACTGCTGTTGTGAATGTTGCCGATGAGCGCGTGTTGCCGGCGATCACACTCACGCCTGTTAACAATACTATTTGTGA
>JBARAD010000333.1:0-14673 GCA_049791675.1 Chryseosolibacter sp. | reverse complement strand
GCGTACATCCGCGTGCATGACGCGGTGTGGACCTGCTGCACAAGATCCGCGTCAAAGCTTTCCATGCAAAAGTAAGCATCATGACAACAGTGGCACAAGTAGAAAAGACGTTGCAATGTTTTCACTGCGGTCAGCCTTGTGAGGAAACACTTTGGCTTGACGACAAAGCATTTTGCTGTTACGGCTGCAAAACGGTGTATGAAATACTCAGCGCCAGTCAGCTATGCGAATATTATGACCTCGACAAAAATCCGGGCTGGCAGTTGAAGGAGACCAGCGACGAGACCTACCTGTTCCTGGATGAAAAAGATATCAGAAAAAAAATTCTGGACTTCGATTCTGACAATCTCTCCAAAGTTACCTTTTGCATTCCCGCCATCCATTGCGTGTCTTGTATCTGGTTACTGGAAAACCTGCACAAGATCGACCGGGGTATCCTTCATTGTGAAGTAAACTTCACACAGAAAAAAGTATCGGTTGATTTCAATCCGCAAAAAGTGCGGCTGAGCACGGTCGCACGCCTGCTGGCTTCATTGGGGTATGTTCCGCGCATCAACCTTGACAGTGAGGAACCTGGCAGACCAAAAGTTGACAGATCACTCGTAATCAAGGTGGCAATCGCGGGATTCTGCTTCGGCAACGTGATGCTTTTCAGTTTTCCGGAATATCTCGGTCTTGATCACGCCGAAAAAGACCTTAACCGGATTTTTGCATGGCTCAATCTCGCGCTCTCCATTCCTGTTTTTTTTTACAGTGGCTGGGATTACCTGCGCTCGGCCGCCAGAAGTTTCAAACAAAAACAAATAAACATCGACGTTCCCATCGCCGCGGGACTGGTCGCACTATTCCTCCGCAGCAGTTACGATATCATTACCGCTACAGGTCCGGGTTATTTTGATTCCTTCACAGGACTCGTTTTCTTCCTTTTAATCGGCAGATGGTTTCAAAGCAAAACATACGAGAGCCTTGCCTTCAACCGCGATTTCACAGCATACTTTCCGCTGGCGATCAACAGGCTCGTAAATGGCGAATGGAAGCCGGTGGTTATCTACAAACTCAGGCGGCACGATGTGATCAGGGTGCGGAACATGGAAATTATCCCTGCCGACAGCACCCTTCTCGATGAAAGCGCCCACATCGATTACAGCTTCGTCACCGGCGAATCGAAACCTGTTACGGCAAAGCAGGGAGATCTGGTGTATGCCGGCGGCAGGCTGATCGGCGCCCCGGTAAAACTCATGGTCGAGAAAAAAACCTCGCAAAGCCATCTCACCAGTCTCTGGAACCACGAAGCATTCCGCAAAGTGGAAGAAAACAAATTCCAGAAGATCATTGACCGCACGGCACAAAAATTCACGTGGGCCGTACTGGGAATTGCATTCCTGACCGCCTTGTATTGGCAATACCATAGTCCATCAGAAATGTGGCTCGTGTTAACGGCCGTGTTGATGGTAGCGTGCCCGTGTGCGCTTGCGCTGGCAGCGCCTTTTACCTTTGGAAGTATGTTAAGGGTCTTTGGCAAAAATCATTTATACCTTAAAAACGCGGATGTGATCGAACGACTTGCCGGAATCACTGCAGTCGTCTTCGACAAGACCGGTACGGTGACACACGGCCAGACTCCGGAGATTATCTTTCACGGGAATCTCTCCCCCACGGAATACAGCGCGATCAGAACGCTGACCGGGTATTCAACGCATCCCCTGAGCAAACTTATCACAAAAAGTATTTCTCAACCCATGCTGGACTCCGTCGAAGAATTTAAAGAGATCCCCGGGAAGGGCATCCAGGGAACCATCGGGGGAAGAACGTTCCGTATCGGTTCTGCGGAGTTTACCGGCGCGCCAGGCAAAAACAACAGCGCCGGAGCGGCCCGTGTCTTTGTCTCTGTCGATGGAATTCCCGCTGGACTCTTTACCGTCAGAACCACAGTCCGGAAAAATATATCCGCGATGATAGGTCGTCTTGGAAAAATGTGTACGGCCCTTTTGTCGGGAGATCACGAAGGCGACAAAAAGCAAATGGAAGGAATTTTCGGAGCCTCCGTGGACCTGTTGTTCGATCAAAGCCCTCAGGAAAAACTCCTCTACATAAAAGCCCTCCAGCAGCAGGGAAAGAAAGTACTGATGGTCGGCGACGGATTAAATGATGCAGGGGCGTTGAAACAAAGTGATGTTGGCATCGCCATTACGGAAGATACCGGCGTCTTTACGCCCGCGAGCGATGGCATCCTTTACGGAGAAAATATCCAGTCGCTCGATAAATACCTTGACCTTGCCAGAACCTCTTCGTATATTTTAAAAGCTGGTTTCGCCATATCTTTTTTCTATAATGCTGTGGCGCTCAGCTTTGCAGTCTCCGGCCACCTGACACCACTCGTGGCAGCGGTACTGATGCCGGTCAGCAGTATCAGCGTTGTGGGATTCTCTACGCTGGCCGTGAATGTTATTGCAGGAAAAAAATTAGGAACCATTAAATAAACAGACCATGAACTACATCACAGGTGAAGAAGCCGTAAGCATCATTAAACCTGGGCAACGGGTATTTGTCCATGGCGGAGCCGCCACACCTCATTTCCTGCTAAAAAAACTAGCCGAACGTGCCTCCACGCTATGGAATGTGGAGATCGTCAGCATCAGCCTGCAGGGCGATATGCCGATTGCCGATAAAAAGTTCAAGGATAACTTCAGGATCAATTCCTTATTCGTATCTCACAATGTGCGTCAGGCGGTCAATGAAGGCCGCGGTGACTACGTGCCTGTTTTCCTCAGCGAGATTCCCATTCTCTTCCGCAGGGGATTATTGCCGATCGATGTAGCGCTGGTGCAGGTATCGCCTCCGGACAAGCATGGCTATTGCTCCCTGGGGACATCCGTAGACATTGCAGGGACCGCCGTGAAGACAGCGAAATATGTGATCGCACAGGTCAACCCGCGTATGCCCAGAACATTGGGCGACGGACTGGTACACATGAACAGCTTCTATGGCATGGTAGAGGCCGAAGAAGAACTGCCTGAAATCATCAGCAAAGACTGGGATGCCGAGATCTCGCTTCGCATTGGCGCGCATTGCGCCAGTCTCGTGGAAGACGGCGCCACCATTCAGACCGGGATCGGATCCGTGCCGGATGCGGTGCTCGCCAGCCTCAAAAACCACCGCGAATTGGGCGTCCATACCGAAATGTTTTCAGATGGTCTCATCCCCCTGATTGAGAACGGCGTGGTCACCAACCAGCACAAGCGCAAATACCGGGGAAAGACCGTAACCTCGTTTCTGCTGGGCACAAGAAAACTGTACGATTTTGTCGATGACAATCCGTCTGTTGTGGTGCTGAACATCGACTATGTCAACGATACGGCCGTCATTCGCACGAATCCGAAAGTAACGGCCATCAACAGCGCCATCGAAGTCGACATCACAGGGCAGGTGTGCTCAGACTCCATCGGGACCTATCATTTTTCCGGCGTCGGAGGACAGATGGACTTCGTCAGGGGCGCATCGCTCTCGGAGGGAGGGAAACCCATTATCGCACTTCCATCGACCACCAAGAAAGGTGAATCACGCATCTCGGCCTTCCTGAAACCAGGCGCCGGCGTGGTAACGACAAGGGCACACGCACATTATATCGTGACGGAATACGGTATCGCCTACTTGTATGGAAAAAACATGCGTCAACGCGCAAAAGCGCTCATCGACATTGCCCACCCCAATCACAGGGAAAGGCTTGAGCGGGAGGCCTTTGAGCGGTTCCATACCTATGAATTCGAACGGACCATCTATTAACATATGACCATCATCATCCTCCTTATAGCGATCAGCTTATCCATTGCCATCTTCTTCCTGGTGATATTCTACTGGAATATGAAATCAGGCCAGTATGATGATACGTATACCCCTTCCGTTAGAATGTTGTTCGACGACAAACCGGCAAAAGACACCGGAAGAAAAGAGGAATCCGCAACGAACCGCGACACCAAGCGTGAACGCAAGGATTCAAAGGCACAGCAAATTCCGGACAACGTTCATGGCCTTGGATAAGCTGATCGCCTGGCTTCCCCTTTCTCCCGCATGGCGTCATGATTAACTACTTCCGCCTTCCCTTCGTCTTCCTGGCCATGGGATGCCTGCTGCTCGGGCTTTGGTCCGGACTTACCAGGATTGGATGGGATCTTACGCTGATTTCACTCAGCACGCATCACGGCGCCATCATGGTAGGCGGGTTTCTCGGCACGCTCATATCGCTGGAAAAGATCATTCCCCTGAAACGAAAGGTCCTGTTTTTTATCCCGGCATTAAGCGCCGCGAGCGTTGTTCTCTTTCTGCTACACCAACCCCTGATGTCGTTTTTCCTACTCGTCCTCGCCTCGGCGGGATTATCAGGCGTCTTCATGTACTATCTGCTCAGAGAAAAAGACATCATCTATTGGTTGATGCTGGGCGGAGCCATTTGCTGGCTCGTCGGGAATGTGCTCCTGGTCACCAGAAAATTCTATCCCCTCGCCTTCCCGTGGTGGCTGGCTTTCACACTGCTCATCATCACATCGGAACGCCTTGAGCTGATGAAATTTCTCCCGGTAAAAAAAAGAACAAAACAGTTGCTGTTACTTTTCCTCGGCATCTACATTGCGGGAACCTTGCTTTCGTTTCATGGCACAGGTCACCATCTCAGCGGCATTGCACTGATATTCACATCCGTCTGGCTTATGCGCTACGACCTGATCGGCATCTCTATCCGTAAAAACGCCCTGCCGCGATTCGCTGCCGTCGCCCTGCTGTCAGGCTATGTGGCCATGCTGTTCACCGGAATTTTCCTGCTTGCACTGAATGATCAATCCCTTGCCTACGATGCCGTCGTACACACCTACTTTCTCGGATTTGTTTTTTCGATGATCTTCGCCCATGGTCCTATCATCATGCCCGGTGTGCTTGGCATTTCCTTCAAACCCTACCACAAGATCCTTTATGCATGGCTCATGCTCCTGCACCTGTCATGGATCATCCGCATTTCAGGGGATATCATCCTCGACCTTGACATGAGAAGGATCAGCGGTATCGTGAGTGTCTGCGCAATTCTTTGTTATTTTGCAACCATCGCCACATTAACCATTACCCACCAGCGCCGGCATGCGAAAGTACTATAGCGTTCCCTTACTTTTCTTTGTTCTAGCGGCCGCCATTGGACTTTTCCTGCGGTGGCAATTCATATCGCCGACACCAGGCATCCGATACACATTCTTCCTGCACGCACACTCACACGTGATGTTCCTCGGCTGGATCTTCAACGTACTCTTCCTTGCATATGTTGATCATCACCTCGCCGGGAAGAAACCGAAGCTGTTCCGCAACTTTTTCATCCTGCTGCAGGTGCTGGTCGTGGCGATGATGATATCCTTCCCGATACAGGGGTATGGGCTGTACTCGATAATTTTCTCGACCGTTCATACCCTCGCCGTCATTGTCTTCATCATCCTGTTTTTCCGCCTCACGCGCGGGCCACAAAGTACCTCGCTCTGGTTCGCGCGAATCAGTCTGCTTTTCTTCTTTGTTTCCACCGCCGGGCCTTTTTCCCTGGGATACCTGATGGCCAACGGACTGGGTAACAGCGTATGGTACAACTTTTCAATCTATTATTACCTGCACTTTCAGTACAATGGCTTCTTTCTCTTTGGGATCTTCAGCTTGTATTTTCAATTACTCGAGCGCAGGCAGTTACCATTCGATCCTGCAGCAGCCCTGTCATTTGGAAAATGGATGGCAGCCGCGTGTGTTCCGGCGTATGTACTCAGCATTCTGTACGCGGCACCAGGGTTGTTTTTTAACGTCACGGGCGCCATTGCCGCCGTCATTCAGCTTGCCGCTCTCGGGCGGCTTATTTCTGAAGTGTGGAGAACGCGGAAAATTCTGAGGGCGGATTTTCATCCGCTCGCGTGCGGGCTATTCGGCATCGTGCTTGCCTCCCTGATACTGAAGTCATTGCTGCAGACAGCTTCGGCCCATCCCCAACTCGCCACGATGGCCTATGCGTTGAGGCCTGTCGTGATTGCCTATCTGCACCTGGTCCTTCTCGGGGTCATAACGCTCTTCCTGCTCGCCTGGTACGTCGAAATGAAGTTCGTAAAACTACAGCCTGCACGGACCGCCATCATCATCATTTTGGCCGGTTTTATTGGCTCGGAAATTTGCCTCGTGCTGATGCCGTGGTGGAGTACCGTAGCGGGCACATCTGTTTCGCCCTCCCTGGCAGTGTTTTCTGTGTCGGTTCTGCTGCTGTTGGGCAGCTGTTTATTTTACCGGGCATACGTGCTGAACAAAGCTGACAAAAATCAGTTTTATCGTTGACCCGGGTCATAACGGCTGCAAACCTTTGCCATTACTTTGCAGCATGATTGATTTTCCATCACAAGCGGAGCTAATCAGGAAGTATGATCTTCCTATTCCCCGCTACACGAGTTATCCGACGGTACCCCATTGGCAAACAGAACTATTTTCAACAGAAAAATGGATTGACGCTGTCCGCCGGTCATTCTCCGAATCCAACGAAAACACGGGCATCAGCCTTTATCTCCATCTTCCCTTCTGCGAAAGTCTCTGCACCTATTGCGCCTGTAACAAGCGGATCACAAAAAACCATGGCGTCGAAATCAAATACATCCGTGCGCTGCTGAAAGAATGGGATCAATACACCCGGATATTCGGACAAAAGCCTGTTATCCGCGAACTGCACCTGGGCGGAGGAACTCCCACATTCTTCAGTCCGGAGAACTTGAAATGGCTCATTTCGTACCTTCTTGAGGAAGCCATTGTACACGATGACCACGAATTCAGTTTTGAAGGACATCCCAACAATACCACGCCCGCGCATCTCCAGACATTGTATGATGCAGGTTTCCGAAGGGTAAGTTTTGGTGTTCAGGACCTTGATCCGAAAGTTCAAAAAACCATCAACCGCATTCAGCCATTTGAGAACCTTGCGGAAGTTACGCACTGCAGCAGGGGCATAGGCTATACCTCTGTCAGCTTCGACCTCATTTATGGATTGCCCTTTCAGACCCGTGAGCGTATCGAAAATACCATCAGCAAAGTATTGACATTGAAACCGGACCGGGTTTCTTTTTACAGTTATGCGCATGTGCCTTGGGTCAGCCCGGGCCAGCGCGGATACAGCGAAGCTGATCTGCCTTCCGATATCCAGAAGCGGGCACTGTATGAAACAGGCCGCAAGCTGCTCAGGGAATGTGGATACGAGGATATTGGCATGGATCACTTTGCCCTGCCACACGATTCCCTGTACGTTGCGCAGAAAAATGGAAGACTTCATCGCAACTTCATGGGCTACACGACGACGAATACAGAACTGCTGATCGGGCTTGGCGCATCGGCCATCAGCGATGCGAAGTACGCATACGCGCAAAATCTCAAGAAGGTAGAGGACTACACAGAAAAGATGAGCGAAGGCAAGCTGGCGATCTTTAAAGGACACCTGCAGACCGAAGAAGACATCCGCGTGAAAAAATACATTCTGGAAGTGGCATGTCATGGGAAGATCTGCACCGCAAACATCGAGGAAATAGCCGATCCGTTGGTCATGCGATCCCTGAAGGGCATGCTGGCGGAGGGCATCCTGAAACAGACATCAGAAGGCTATGAGGTAACAGATTCCGGGCGTGCTTTCATCCGGAACATCTGCAGCGTGTTCGACCAGAAACTCAAACTGAATTACGCTGGAGGCGGCAAAAAACTCTTCAGCAAATCTATTTGACGGGCATGTTTTTTTTTCAAAGAATTGTGTCTAAAATAAAACTTAACCTGGTTAAATAAAACGTTGAAATCGCTTGAGAAAAGGGGCTGTTCATAGTAACTTCATCGCATGTTCACTGAACCCATTTCCGGCGGGAACGTGAACCCGCAAGTACTGACGTAAATCAGGTTACAACTATGACCAGAATCATACAGGGGTGGTAAAACCGACACTACTTTAGCGGCCGAAGAAAAGAAAAGAAAAAAGAACCCAACATAAACAAGAACCAAAATCTGTAAACATGAAAAAGTTTTTCTCCATTCTCGTCATTACCGCACTATTCGCAGCCTGTGCTCCCGACAAACCAGCAGAAAACCAGCAAGGAAAAACCGGCGCAAACGGTGATAATCCAGTAGCTTCCAACGCGAACCCGGCAAAGGGGATCGGCCAGGTCCAGAACGTTACACTGAATACACCGCTTGAACAAGATCGTGTAAAGCGGGGATTGTCCATCTACGAGATGAAGTGCTCCGCCTGCCACAAGCTCACTGATCAGCGTGTAGTCGGTCCGGGATGGGCCGGCGTTACCAAAAAAAGAGAACCTGAATGGATCATGAACATGATCACCAATGTCGACGTGATGCTGGAACAGGATGCTGAAGCGCAGAAACTCCTTGAACTTTGTCTGGTGCGCATGCCGAACCAAAACGTAAGTATTGGTGATGCACGCGACATTCTCGAATACATGCGTCAAAACGACGGCGAAAAATAGAACTGAATCTCACTAACTAACTTTTATATGACGACAAATAAATTTTTATGCGGAATTGCAGGTGCGTTCGCAGCATTTGCGCTCTTCAGTTGTAAGCCGCAGGCACCCGAAAGCGCAGCAACAGGTGACGCGGCGAGCAAAGTATACGTCGCGCCGGGTAAATACGATGAATTCTACAATATTGTATCCGGCGGATTTAACGGCCAGCTCAGCATTTATGGTGTTCCGTCGGGCCGCCTGATCAAGATCGTTCCTGTTTTCTCCGTATTCCCCGAAAACGGATGGGGTTACAGTGAAGAATCAAAACCGATGCTCAATACGTCTCATGGTTTTGTGCCCTGGGACGATCTCCACCACGTAGCACTCTCAACCACGAACGGCGAACACGATGGCAAATGGGTGTTTGTCAACGGGAACAATACGCCGCGCGTAGCAAGGGTCAGCCTGAAGACTTTCAGAACTGAAGAAATCCTGGAGATCCCAAACAGCGGCGGAAATCACTCTTCGCCTTTCATCACTGAAAATACCGAGTATGTGGTCGCGGGTACACGGTTCAGCATACCGATGAACAACCAGGATGTGCCGATCAGCTCCTACAAAGAGAACTTCAAAGGATCTATCAGCTTCATCAAGGTTGATCAGCAAACGGGTCGCATGAACATCGCATTCCAGCTGAGAACTCCCGGCTTCAACTTCGACTTGAGCCGCGGCGGAAAAGGCCCCTCACATGACTGGTTCTTCTTCTCAACCTATAATACAGAACAGGCACATACGTTGCTTGAAGTGAATGCTTCCCAGAAAGACAAAGACTTCATCATGGCTGTTAACTGGAAGAAAGCAGAAGAGTACGCAACCCAGGGAAAAGGCAAGATCGAGCGCGTAAAATACGCCCACAACGTGTATGACGACCACAAGCATTCCGCAACTTCAACCCTCCAGGAAGAAGTACGGGTACTGGACATCACTGAGTTCTCCGACCTGGTGTATTTCATCCCCTGCCCGAAATCTCCCCATGGAACGGATGTGGATCCCACCGGTGAATACATCGTCGGTAGCGGTAAATTAGCGGCGACCATGCCTGTCTTCTCGTTCACCAAAATACAGAATGCCATTGCCAATAAGGAATTTGAAGGTGATTTCGCCGGCATCCCGGTGATCAAATATGAAGCTGCCCTCCATGGGGAAGTTCAAAAACCAGGTCTGGGCCCGCTGCATACAGAATTCGACAACGACGGAAATGCCTACACTTCGATGTTCGTCTCATCCGAAATAGTAAAGTGGAATGTAAAATCATTGGAGATCCTTGACAGGATTCCCACCTACTATTCCATCGGTCACCTGAGCGTCATGGGCGGACCTACGAAAAAGCCATACGGCAAATACATGGTCGCTTACAACAAGATCACAAAAGACCGCTATCTGCCCACAGGCCCTGAGTTGGCGCAATCCGCACAGCTCTATGATATCTCCGGAGAAAAAATGCGTTTGCTTCTTGACTTCCCCACGGTAGGTGAACCGCACTACGCCGAAGCGATCCCCGCCAGCAAGATTCAGGAAGGCTCTGTTAAATTCTTCAAACTGGAAGAGAACCAGCACCCGTACGCGGCAAAAGGAGAAAATCAGACGAAGGTAGAACGCAAAGGCAATCAGGTACACGTCTGGATGACGGCGATCCGTTCACACCTTACACCGGATAACATTGAAGGTATCAAAGTTGGTGACGATGTATTCTTTCACGTGACCAACCTGGAGCAGGACTGGGATGTACCGCATGGTTTTGCCATCAAGGGTGCAAACAATGCTGAAATCCTGATCATGCCTGGTGAAACGCAGACACTGAAATGGAAAGCCACTACCGCAGGCGTGGTACCCTTCTATTGCACAGACTTTTGTTCTGCCCTGCACCAGGAAATGTCAGGTTACGTACGGATATCTCCGGCCGGAAGTAACACCCCGCTTAAATTCTCAACCGGTGAAGTTGAACCTGCCAGCACCGGTGGAAATTAAAAATAACAATCGTTCATAAGTTTACAGGTTGAATGCGCCTCGTCCCCTGATCTTCTGGTACACAGGAGGTGTCAGGGACGGGGACATTCTTAAACTCGAAAAGCATGCGAAAACTCCTTCCGCAATCCCGCATCATCATTGCCATCGCAGCCTTGCTCATGATCTCCGCCTATTTCGTACCGCTATGGCAGATCCTGATGTGGGCCCCGCAATATCCTGAGGGTCTTGCGATGAAGATCTGGATCAATAATATCACGGGTGATGTAAAGATCATCAGCGCCCTGAACCATTACATCGGGATGCGGCACATCGAAGTTGGCATGTTTCCGGAGTTTAAATACATGATCTATATTGTGGCCTTGGTCATCGCAGTAGGTTTGCTCACCAGCATCAGCAACCGGCGGTTTATGCTGTATATTTTCACGATGCTGATTGTTACCTGCGGTATTGCTGCCCTCGTGGACTTTTACCTCTGGGGATACGACTACGGACACAATCTCGATCCCACTGCGGCCATTGTTGTACCGGGCATGGTATACCAGCCGCCTGTTATCGGAACCAAACAATTGCTTAACTTTACAGCCTTTTCGGGACCCGATATCGGCGGATGGATCTTCATGACCTCCGGTATCCTCGTTATTGGCACACTGATATACGAAGTCTATAAATCACGCAAACCTATATGAGATTTATCGCAGCAGTTTTATTGATAAGCCTTTTATCGTGCACGGCAGAACCTGAACCGCTCCAATACGGGCAGGACGCCTGCCATACCTGCAAGATGACCCTCATGGACAAAAAGTTTGGCGCAGAACTCGTCAGCAAAAAAGGAAAGGTGTTTAAATTTGACGACGTAAACTGCATGTTGCAATTCTATCATTCAGGCGAAGTCGACCCACAGGAATTCGCATACAGGCTGGTCACGGATTTTTCCAAACCGGCAACGCTCATTGAAGCGAACGATGCCTTCTATCTTAAATCCCCTGAGATTAAAAGCCCGATGGCGAGCCAGATCGCCGCATTCGGTGAAAAGGACAGCATGGAAAACACCAAGAAACAATTAAAGGGGATTTACCTGGTTTGGGGAGAATTGGTGACGCAATTTAAGTAATGAGATTCTTCATCGGTATTTTCGTCTCCCTCTCCTTTTTCAGTTCCTCCCTGCATGCCCAGACGATCATTGTTGACAGGAATGGCGAAATCGCCAGCCTCAAGACCGCCATTACCCGGGCTGAACCCGGCGATACCATCCTGATCAAACCGGGAACTTACAGAGAAGGCAATGTAAGGATCAACAAGCCGTTGACGATTATCGGCGAAAATTACCCTGTATTTGACGGCGAAAATAAATACGAGATATTCACCATACAGGCCCAGGGTGTGACCATTCGCGGGCTCAGATTCATCGATACCGGAATTGCCAGCATGGAAGATGTGGCGGCTGTGAAAGTAATGAATTCCAAAAACATCACGATCGCCGGCAATCAGTTCTCAAACGCTTTCTTTGGCATCCATTTTTCAAATACGACCCACTCGAAGGTCGAGAACAACGATCTTAAGGCTTCTGCCGTGGCAGAATATGAAATAGGCAACGGTATCCATATGTGGAAGTGCAGTCAGATCGACATCCGGAACAACCGGATCAGCGGACACCGCGACGGGATCTATTTCGAATTCGTCACCAACTCATTCATCACAAAGAATATCAGCGAAGGCAATCTCCGGTACGGACTTCATTTCATGTTTTCACATAATGACGAGTACCGGGAAAATTCCTTTATCAACAACGGTGCAGGTGTGGCGGTAATGTACACGAAAAACGTACGGATGTATGACAATTTCTTCGAGCGGAACTGGGGCGGCGCCTCCTACGCCCTGCTGCTCAAGGACATTCAGGACAGTGAGGTGATCGGAAACAAGTTCATTGAGAACACCATTGCCATCCATATCGAAGGCGTAAGCCGTACAAGATTTGACAAAAACGACTTCACAGGAAACGGATACGCCGTCCGCTTGCAGGCAAGCTCGGATGATAATGTATTTGTCCACAATAACTTCTCCGGAAATACTTTTGATTTTGCAACCAACGGCACGATGGTCTTAAATACCATCAACGGCAACTACTGGGATCGCTACCAGGGCTATGACCTGGACAACGACGGAACCGGTGACGTACCGTACCGGCCCGTGAATATCTATTCGATGATCGTCGAACGCATTCCCGCTGCAGTATTGCTCTGGAGAAGCTTCCTGGTCATGCTGATGGACCGCGCTGAAAAAGTCATTCCGGTTGTAACACCGGAAAATTTAAAGGATAATTCACCGTCAATGAAACCCTATGATCGAGCTTGATGGCATCAGCAAAAACTTCGGCAGTCTCCGCGCACTGGACGATGTCAACATCGCATTCAATGCAGGGAAATCCTATGCGCTGATCGGCCCGAATGGTTCGGGTAAGACTACCATGATCAAATCCATCCTGGGAATGGTGATCCCAAGCCATGGAGATATCCGCGTAGAAGGAAAGTCGATCGGCCACGATTGGAGATACCGGGAAAGGATTGGCTATATGCCGCAGATCGGACACTATCCGGAAAATATGCGCATAGGCCAGCTGATCGATATGATGAAAAATATCCGCCAGCATATGACCGAGACGGATGAGGAACTGATAGAAGCCTTCAATCTCAAAAAGATCTACGACAAAAGGATGCACGCAATGTCTGGCGGAACACGGCAGAAGCTAAGCGCTGCCCTTGCTTTCCTCTTTCACGCACCCATCCTGATCCTCGACGAGCCTACTGCCGGACTCGATCCGGTGTCAGTAGAAATATTAAAGGAAAAGATCATCCGGGAAAAGTCAGCCGGAAAATTAATGATCATCAGTTCCCACATCTTAAGTGACCTCGACGAACTCTCCACCGACGTAGTGTATATATTTGAAGGCAAGATCCAATACCAGGATTCAATCGAAGAATTGAAAATCCAGACCGGAGAGAGCAGGCTTGGAAAAGCAATTGCCAATATGATCACCCAAAAAGAACTTAAAGTATCCCACCGCTAATGACCCGGATCGTTAAATACGTTTTCTACGACCTGCTGCGCACACGGTTCATCATTTTGTACACCGTCCTCCTGCTCGTCAGTACCATCGTTCTGTTTCAGTTTGACAGCGATCCCGGTAAGATCATCCTCAGCCTGCTCAATATTGTGCTGATGGTCGTTCCGCTCGTCAGTATCGTCTTTACGACCATTCACTTTTTTAATTCGTACGAATTTATTGAATTGATGCTGGCCCAGCCCGTCAACCGCATCGTAATTTTCTTGAGTGAATACATTGCCCTGGCCTTGTCGCTGTGCCTTGCGTATCTGATTGGCGTGGGCGTACCGATTGTTGTTTACGGAGCCTCGGCAGGAGGACCTACCCTGCTTTTCTCGGGCCTGATGCTCACGCTCGTGTTTGTTTCCCTGGCATTTCTCGCTTCCGTGCTTACGCGCGACAAAGCCAAAGCCATCGGCCTGGCCCTGCTATTCTGGTTTTACTTTTCACTCATCTATGACGGCTTGCTGTTGTGGGTTATTTTTTCATTCAGTGATTATCCGATCGAAAAATTAACGCTGGGGTTGGTGGCCCTGAATCCGGTGGACCTTGCCAGGATCATCATGTTGCTCAAACTCGATATATCCGCCCTCATGGGATACACGGGAGCTTTCTATAAAAACTTCTTTGGCAGCAACTGGGGAATAATCTTTTCTTCCTCGGTTCTTTTTATCTGGATCGCTTTGCCACTGCTCCTGGCTACCAGGATCTTCGCAAAAAAGGATCTCTGAAAGAACGAGCGGAATATGCATACACCGGCGAACTACATCAGGCTGGAACTACAGAGCGGATATGAACAACGCGTCCCTGCCATGAACGGTATTCTCAGGCAGGGAAGCAATTTTAAACAGTTTTACCTTTTAACAGGCATCATGAAACACGATATCATCAACAGGGAAGACATCAAATTACTCGTGGACAGCTTCTATGAGAAAGTGCAGGCCGATGCATTGCTGGCCCCGGTATTCAACCACGTTGACTGGCCTCATCATCTGCCCATCATGTACAATTTCTGGAGCTCCATGCTGCTGGGTGATCAGTCATATCGCGGCAATC
>JBARAD010000332.1:0-2929 GCA_049791675.1 Chryseosolibacter sp. | reverse complement strand
GACGGACCAGGGCCATTGCATAGGACACGTTCGATGTGCTACGTGTGGGATTAGGTGCAACGTTCGCGCTTGGGTGTAACCCTCATCTTCCGCCCTTTCAGGGCTCTGTCGGTTTGGACAATCTGCTAACCCAGGGCTTGAAGCTGGCGCTTCTACACCCTGGGCTGATATATGTCGCCCCTTCAGGGCTGCATGAAATAATACTAATGATCGTCTTCGGATCGGACATCCGGAGAGGCTCCATTGCCATCGACGATTTCGGTATGCCTGATCTTACCGCCAAGGGTCGCGGTGCGTGCAACAATAAAGAACGTTACAGCGGTAAGTGCAAGAACGGCAAGGGACAATTCTCTGGCGTATCGTTTCGATTTCGCCTCGAGGTAAAGCGCCACCAACGAGAGGATCCCTACGCCGTAGAAAAACAGGATCGCAAACTCAGCGGATTCTTCATGCTCGTGTATCACGTCCTCGGAGACGCCTGCGATATGTTCCGCCGTTTCTTCAGCTCCTTCTCCGGTCTGAAATGCTATAAAAGCGCCGATGGTTGCAATGAGCACTATAGAAAGAGATACGATCTTTACCTGTCTGTCATTGCGGATGAATCCATAGGCCAGCGCAAGAAAGCCCAGGAATAAACCAAAAACAGGTAAGTGAGTAATGAACAGGTGTACACGTGTGGGATCCATAATTGAAATTTTTTATTGAAGTTAATATTTTGATGTGAAGTTTCTATGCCATCCCTCGAAATCATAACGAGGCAGAAGATGTTATTGATAACCCACCACGATCCGATAACTAACTCCCGGCTTCACCGTTACCCAGGCATAGTCGTTCCCCTTCATGGGCCTGATGACAAAAGCCCGTTCTTCACCATCGACCGTCACCTTATTGATCTCTGCTCCATCAAAGGAGGCAGGAATAAGACACGTGATCCCCCTGTCATACTTCAACGCGGATTTGATTTCGAACGAAAGCACCTTGTCAGACCACGTGATATTGGTGAACGATGCCTCGTCCTTCGTTTTCAGAAATTCAAGGAGCTGAAGTTCCGTCCATACTGGTATGCCCTTGTCGTTGGCATAATCCAGCATCTTCATCAGAGGTATCTCTGAAAAGAAATATTCATTATTATGGGCCCTGACACTGATGGAAGAGTATACTTCGTCATCAAGACTTCTGTCCATTATGCCTTTGAAGGCGTTGTAATATCCATCCTGGTCTTTGTGCTCCATGTATTGCTGATCATACACATTGTTCAGCTGCTGATACACATTGATCACCTCACCGTTTGCATCGGCAAACTTCATCGCAAGTCCGCTACCGGTGTAGTTGCCCTGATTCGTCCCAAATTCACCCAGGAAATGACCATGGCTTGAGCCATTATCATAGTGCGCATAATTGCAATCGAGTCCGACACCGTGCATCTCCTCGATCCTCGCCTGGGCGGCAAAATTCGGGGAGCCATCCTGGTTTTTTCCTACCCACACAAACCAATGATTCGTTACCGTCTCCATCGAGGGTATTCCATAATCCGTTTTCAACTCACTGAGTAAAGATCTATAAACACTGTCCATCGTATTCCAGTCGGGATTGACAGCCTGCTTTGTATCATCAGGATGTCCGGATATTTCGAAGCCTTTATTCTGCCAGTTGTGAACCCATTCCTTTGATACGAATTCGACTTCTTTGATATAAAGCGTCATCTTCGCGCGTTTCGCGTTCACATCTTCAAACTGTTTCACAAATTCTCTTTCTTTGGAATCTTCTCCATCGTTATTTAGCGTAACGACACACTGCAGCGTATCCGGGAAATACCAGAATCTTGGAAGGGGTCGTTTGCCTGCGCTCAATGATTCGATACAATGGGATAATAATCGCATTTGTTCATCTGCCTGGTTCAGGATATTTTTTGTGGGATCGACCCATCCGCCGGTGAACAGGTCCATTGCGCGAACTCCGGTAATGCCGTCCATTTCCTGGCCTGCATGCCTGTAGTTGCCCTGTCGCGTCAATACAATACTCTCGGGAAGATTATACAAGAAAGCCACAGCCCTGCCGTTGCCGTACGCATTCATGACCACCGCGGGCATTTCAGCACTGGTTTCCGCATCTGTGTAGAGGGAGGCGATCGCCTGGCCGGTTGACAGTGCATACTTATCTGCGTCGCCATGAAATTGCAGCGTTTCCCGACGGAGTCCGTTGCCAATTTCCGTTTTGTTGTCAATGGCAATGTAGGCTTCACTCAGGCTGCCGCTCGTGTCTTTCATTCCGAAGAGTTCGGCGAGCTTTTTATCGGGCCGGAATGCAATAAGGTTTCCGCCGTTGCGCACGAAATCCTGGAGAAGCGCTCGCTCGTGATCTTCGACCTGCGTGGCAGTCAGGATGACGATATCAAATCCCTGTAAATAGTCAGGTGTTATTTTTTTATCACGCAGTGAATCTAATCTGAAGGCATTAAAACCTTCCGTCCTGAGTATCTCTGCCGTATATAAACCAAAATTCTCCTGGCTGGCAATCACCAGGATCGGCGCCGATTCAGATCGCTGCTTGTCCGAGCAACGCATGGTAGCGAAGGAAGCCGTGATGATCGCGATAATTGTTAGAACTTGTCTATTCATTATTTACTTGCTGTTTGCGCTTCCTCCAGGATCTTACTGTAAATATTCCTGGCCCGGCGATAACGTTTTTGCACTTCCTCCTGGTCCCTGGTGAAGTAGTGGCTCCACTCCCCACCGGGAGCCGTCTTTGAAATCAGGTTATCGATCCATGAAATAAAATATTGAGCGTCTTCAGCACTTGCCCGCACTGGTTTCTTTGCCACGGTGATGTACACCGGCGCGGTATGGGTCTGGTGACCGTTCTCATCCATCCGCCGCGCACATACCCAGCTGCTTTGGTTGATGTCTATTCTTCCGGAAAGCAATAAAGG
>JBARAD010000331.1:0-5914 GCA_049791675.1 Chryseosolibacter sp. | reverse complement strand
ATGGGCTGCTTCAGCAGCGATATGGGAACTGCCGGCAATAATTCATCTCGCAAGGCGTTATAACGATGCGCCAACTGGCTCGGAAATTCAACAGTTTTACAAGGATTCTCCTAAGAACGGTGCAGTCACACTTTCGCCGGCAAACATCCTGAATGACAGAAAACCGGAAAAAAGAGTTTATTTTGTCACTGCTTTGCCTCGGATTGTTCCATCGACCAGACAGATGCATTGGCATGGCATAATTAATATACAGGATAGGGGACAGGACAGCATTGGTTGTCCTATGATGCAGCGAGGCCTCGCACGGATGCTGAACGGCGACTCCGGTTTTATCTGATTATTATAAGAATTTCAAATGGATCTAAAGTTTGGTGCAGAAAAAATTGACCTGAATAACTTGTCTACTTTAGGGGATGCCGCCCCTGATCTCCTGGTTTGGGCAGCCCCGGTGATGTTTTTCTTCGTGGTGATCGAGTACCTGTGGTCCCGGTACCAGGGAAGACATCACGTCTATGACAAAAAAGAAACAATAGGATCCACCCTTGTGGGCATCGGCAATGTCGCGATTGGTGTCGCCCTGAAAACGATCATGTTTTCATTGTTCGTCGTGGTGTATAACCTTGTACCGTGGCGAATGGAATTCAGCTGGTGGACATTCCTGCCTTGCTATATTATCTTTGATTTGTGCAGCTACTGGGCGCACAACATATCCCACCGCATGCGTTTCCTGTGGGCTACACATGTCGCGCATCACTCCGGCGAACACTTCAACCTGACGATCTCCTTCCGGCTCAGCTGGGTACAATATATCAAGATCTTTTTCTTCCTGCCTGTGGCGCTGATCGGCTTTCATCCCGTCATTATTTTTCTGACAAACCAGATCGCGATACTCTTCCAGTTCTGGGTTCATACCGAGTACATCGGCAAACTCCATCCATGGGTTGAATACATCTTTGCCACACCCTCCAACCACCGTGTGCACCATGGTTCACAGGAAAAGTATATCAATAAGAATTATGGAGCGACCTTCATCATCTGGGACCGGATTTTTGGAACGTACCAGGAAGAAGAAGAACAGGTGATCTATGGCATCACGAAGAACATTGACCACAAGCACAATCCAATTCATATCAACTTCCATGAATATTATGACATCATCAGCGATGTTAGATCCTCGGATAACCTGAAGGAAAAGTTATTCTACATTTTTGGCGATCCTGAGGATATCGGCCGGTACAAGGCCGGGAAAGAAAGCAAGCAACAGGTAGATGGCACACGGCACCGTGTCATCGAAATGGAGCCCGTCCTGCTGGATGAAGACGATGTCAATGAAAACGAGCCTGAATTGAAGAACGTCGCGGGCATCAAATGAAAGCCCGTAAAGGCTGAAGAACAGGTGTGGGAAGCAGCGTCCCTCATCATTGTCCATTCCCTAGACCCGCTGCCTTCGGGCGCTTTATTCGATCACAGGTGCGCCCGGAAATCCGGCGGCTGCTGAGCGAGCGCATCAATGCATCAGTAGTTTAACGAGGCATACTTTTTATCTTACACATTCTGTAACGGAATCTGTTCCGCTTTAGGTAAAGCTTGCGACCAGGATTCTGATCCTCTAAATTTCTATTTATGAAAAATCAATACGAAAAAAAATTACTCGTTGGCTTATGTGCTATTCTTACTGCCGCCTTACTGGCGAGCTGTTCTTCATCGCTGTCTTACAATGAAGCCCTTCAGAAAAACGCAAAACGGATTGAAGATTCCGAAAAACTGGATGATGCGCGATTCCTGGTGGATGCCGCCAGTTATAATATACTTGCGATGAGGATGGCGGAAGAAGCGATTAAATCAGGTTATTCCGCGTCCCTTGTTACCCTCGCCAAGGAAAATCATGAGCAGCACGAGGAAATGGGAAAAGAGCTCAATAAACTGGCAAGACGCGAAAAGATCGTGCTGCCAGGGGAAATGAACGACGCCCACCAACGCTTATTGGCCGAGCTAACCAGTGCAGACCGGCGCGAATTTGACAGGACCTATATCCGTATCTTAAGAGACGTCAGCCAGGAAGACCGGGGAAAGTTTTCACAAATGGCAACCGCCGCTGAAAGCGAAGAGGTCCGCGCCTTCGCCGCACGTAAGCTCGATCTGTTCGAATCGCACCAGACAGAGCTGCAAACGGTAGATGCCGAGTTGTTAAGGACTTATTAGTCATCGGACACTTCCTTCCTTTTCAGGACAGGATTTGATTCCATTCGCCATGTCCGGCAATAGACGGACATGGCTTTTTTTTTGTTCACCTTCAGCATACCATGCTGTTCCGGACCCTTGGATTCAGTCATCTCAGTCACCGGATTCGCCTGAAGTGAGATGCCGATTCACCTTCCCCGATCTGGAATTTTCAAGAGAGGCAGACCCTTTGTGCCGAAATCTGCGCGGGCAATAGCGGTAAAGTTGTGCAGACTCCTTTCACAGGGATCGCCCGGCAAAGTCGGAGAATGATGTTTTTCCCCGGGAAATTTTGTTAATTCAAAGTTCATTCCCTCAGGGGAGGCAAAGGGTATGAATGCGGAAAAGAAACGACTGATCGAAGACCGGGATAAGAAAACGAACTGGCGCAAATTCGGGCCGTATCTGGCCGAACGCCAGTGGGGAACCGTACGTGAAGATTACAGCGCCAATGGTGAAGCCTGGGATCACGTCACGCACGATCAGGCGCGCAGTAAAGCCTACCGTTGGGGAGAGGAAGGTATTGCAGGAATCAGCGATGAACAGCAGCTTCTGAACTTTTCCGTTGCGCTTTGGAATACGAAGGACCCCATATTAAAGGAACGTATCTTCGGACTCACCGGCAAGGAGGGCAACCACGGAGAGGATTGCAAGGATCATTACTATTATCTTGACAGCACCCCCACGCATTCCTATATGAAGATGTTGTACAAATATCCTCAGCGGGAATTCCCGTATCAACAGCTCATCGAAGAAAACAAGAAGCGAAACCGCTTGCAGCCGGAGTACGACCTCATCGATACAGGCGTATTCGATGATGACCGGTATTTTGATGTCTTCGTTGAATATGCAAAGGCTACACCTTATGATCTTTTAATTAAGATTACAGTACACAACCGCGGACCCGGGAAAGCGACCCTGCATTTGATCCCGCAGATCTGGTACCGGAATACGTGGACCTGGGGTTATCACTCCTATAAACCCGACATCTTCCGCGACAGTAAAGGCGTGATCAAGATGGACCATCAACTGCTGGGAAATTATTATCTGTATGGAGAAGGTGATGCGGAAATATTATTCTGCGAAAACGAAACGAATATGGTTCGCCTCCATGGTCATTCCCGGCCAGGAGCTTTTAAGGACGGGATCAATGATTATATCGTTCACGGCGAGAAGCAGGCGCTGAACAAATCCCATCACGGCACGAAGGCGGCCTTCCATCATAAACTCAGTATCGCCGGCGGTAAATCTCAGGAGATACGGTTGCGTTTGTCGGATCATTTCCTCCCGGATCCTTTCGGTGATTTCGACGCGGTGTTTGCACTCAGGAAGGAAGAGGCGGATTCCTTTTACGAGGAAATGCATGAAGGTGTCGGAAATCCGGATGAAAAGAATATCCAGCGCCAGGCTTTTGCCGGCATGTTGTGGAGCAAACAATTCTACTACTACGATGTTGATCAATGGCTGAAGGGTGATCCCGCGCAACCGGTACCTCCGGCGGAGAGAAATTTTATCCGCAACCATGAATGGAGGCACCTCAACAACGCAGACATCATCTCGATGCCTGATAAATGGGAATATCCCTGGTATGCGGCGTGGGATCTGGCATTTCATATGATCCCGTTTGCCATGATCGATCCCGAATTTGCAAAACAACAACTCGTTCTTCTCACCAAGGAATGGTACATGCATCCCAACGGCCAGTTACCGGCATACGAATGGTCATTCAGCGACGTGAATCCACCCGTTCACGGATGGGCTACATGGCGAGTTTACAAGATCGATCAAAAGCTGAATGGCGGAGTGGGCGACCGGAAATTTCTCGAGGAGGTCTTTCACAAGCTGTTGCTGAATTTCACATGGTGGATCAACAAGAAGGACTACAAAGGCAATAACATTTTCCAGGGCGGGTTCCTGGGCATGGATAATATCGGCGTGTTTGATCGCAGCAAGCAGTTACCCGCAGGGGGACACATTGAGCAGTCGGATGGCACGAGCTGGATGGCCATGTTTACCCTCAATATGTTGCGCATTTCCCTGGAGCTGGCCCGCGAAAACCCGGTGTATCAGAGCCTGGCGACCAAGTTCTTCGAACACTTTCTGTACATCGCGGGCGCCATGGCCAACATCAGCGGGGAAAGTGTAAACCTCTGGGATGAAGAAGATGAGTTCTACTACGATGTACTGCACACACGCGACAATCAACGGCTGAAGATCAAATTAAGGTCCATGGTAGGACTGATACCGTTGTTCGCAGTGGAGGTTCTGGAAGAGGAGATCTTTGCCACGAACCCCGAGTTTAGTCAGCGCCTGTTGTGGTTCTTAAGAAACCGGCCCGACCTGGCCAACCTCATTTCACGCTGGGAGGAGCGCGGCAGGGGAGAGCGGCACCTGCTGTCGTTGTTGCGTGGCCACCGGATGAAAGCGCTGCTCAGCCGGATGCTCGACCCGAACGAGTTCTTGTCGGACTATGGTATACGGGCGATGTCCAAGGTGTATGAAAAAGAACCTTTTACATTTCACACCGATGGAATTGATTTCACTGTCAAGTACGCGCCGGGCGAAGCGGAAACATTTTTATTTGGTGGAAATTCGAACTGGAGGGGCCCGATCTGGTTCCCTGTCAATTACCTGATCATCGAGTCGCTTCACCGGTTTCACCACTACTACGGAAATGAGTTTAAAGTTGAACATCCCACGGGCTCCGGGAATCTTCTGACGCTGAAAGAAATTGCCAACGATCTTTCAGACCGGTTGATACGCATCTTCCGCAAAGATGCCAATGGCCGCAGGCCGGTGTTTGGCGGTTACAAAAAAATGCAGGACGATCCGCATTTCAGGGATCACCTCTGGTTCTTCGAATATTTTCACGGCGATCATGGCGGCGGCGCGGGAGCCACCCATCAGACGGGATGGACGGGCCTCGTCGCGAAATTGATTCAGCAACGCAACAAGGCTTCGGCAAGCTCAGCTACGGGGGCTTCGTCAGGGAGTGGGTAAATGGGTAAAAAGGTAAAAGGGTAAAAAGGTAAAAGGGTAAAAAGGTAGAGTGCGGCAGGGTGGAAAAAGTTTAAGAAGTTTAAAAGTAAAAATGGTAAATTGGTTTTATCGGATCTGTTTTTGGATTGAGTCTCGGACTCGCTGCCTGCCTCCTGATCTTTCAGTTTGTATCCTTCGAGCTGAGTTACGACAAATTCCATGATAAGTTCGATCGGATCTTCCGCATTACGAATGACCGTTTTCAGAATGGAAAGCGTATCCAGCACGGTACCATCACCTGTCCGACGATCGGGCCCACGATGGCTAAAGACTATCCGGAGATCGAAGTGTACATTGAAATGTAATATGAGTAATGCAGATTACGCGATCGGTTTAAAGAATGTCAATGCAAGGTGAGCCTGGAAATTCCCCGGTCTGGGAGTCTCCGATTTCTCAGCGCAATGATCTACTAAACACATTTACTCTTTTACCTATTTACCTATTTACTATTTTACCTTTCTACATTCCAAACTTCTTAAAACTTCTTAAACTTCTTAAACTTCTTAAACCCCCCTCGCTCAAGCCACGTTCACAAAAAAAAAGATCCCGGCCTGAACCGGGATCCTCTCATAAAGCAATCTTGAATTAATCCATCTTAAACTACTTCCTCCGCGCCCGGCGCATGCCACTGTCAAGGTCGCTTACGCCAGCAATG
>JBARAD010000330.1:0-4239 GCA_049791675.1 Chryseosolibacter sp. | reverse complement strand
AATTGCTTCCTTGAAGATGTCCCTGTCATCTTCATCGTCGTCAATCAGGAGTATGGTCATATTATAAATATATTCCCGGTGCGCAGTATAAACAAATAATTTTGATTGGCGGGAAAGGATTTTTTTGGCACTGAAGAGCTTGGCGCCAGGATTACCTCCGGTGATCCTTGAGGGGGGAGCTGAAAAGATGAATGCCTCGTTCGCTGACGCTCACTTGGGGCATTTTTATTTCTTCGCTTCTGCAAGCGAGGCGCTTGCAGCGCTACGAAATAAAAATGCCCTTCCGGCATCCGCCGGAAAGGCATTCATCTTTTCGTCGGGGCGCCAGGATTCGAACCTGGGACCCCCTGGTCCCAAACCAGGTACACTACCGGACTGTGCTACACCCCGAACTTCTATTCCCCTCCAACCTTTGGTCAGGTTTAAAGGGACGCGAAGATATAAAAAGCTGTTTAAAATCACATCTTTTTTAATTTTCCTGCAATTTATTTTTTGGCTTTCCTGTGCCGGCGGTCCGAAAATGATCCCAGCCTGGCTTTTGGTCTCAGCTTTCGGAACTTTGTCAGCACGGGAAACGCAGCCGGTTTAGCGCACCCTTTGATTTTTTTTTGATATCGTCGTACTTCATTGTCCAGTTCAAACTGACCCGACTGTCATGGAGTTGAAAAGGATAATTCGCAACGCAAAACAACAATGGAAGAATTCATTTTAATTTTCCGACATGAAGACGGTAAAAAGGTCGCTTCACCTGAGCAAATCCAGGCATGGATGAAAGAGACCATGGACTGGATCGGAGGGATCGCCGCCCAGAACAAATTCCGCGGAGGCAATGGCCTGCCCTTCGAAGACGCACGGGTGGTCAGGCCCCACAACGTGGTGACCAATGGTCCTTTTGGCGAGATCAAAGAAACCATCGGGGGATACATCATCGTAAAAGCTGATTCGGTTGACGAGGCAGTGGCCTTCGCCACGGGCTGTCCCGTCCTGCAGGGAGAAGGAAACAGCGTGGAGGTGAGAAGGATCGCAAGAGGCGATGGAATTCACTGAGATGACGCGCCGCTGGCAGCAGCGGCTTTTTTCTATGACGCAAAACGAACTAATACCGCACCTGTTCAGAACGGAGTTCAGCAAAATTTCTTCCGTGCTCTCCAGGCATTTCGGCTTTGAACACATCGGCGCCGCCGAGGACATTGCCAGCGAGGTATTCCTGTCCGCCCTGGAGACGTGGCCCTATAAGGGAATTCCGGAAAATCCCACGGCGTGGCTATACGCGGTCGCGAAGAACAAGGCGCGGAACTACGTGAAGCGGGATCAGCTCTTTTCGGAAAAAATTGCCGTGGAAATAAGAGAATCTTCGCAGCAGTGCGGGGAGTTTACAATCGACATGTCGGAAAACAACATCACCGACAGTCAGTTGCAGATGCTGTTCGCGGTGTGCCATCCGGCAATTCCCGCCGAAGGGCAGATAAGCCTTGCCCTGCGCTTCCTTTGCGGCTTTGGCATTGAGGAGATTGCCAATGCGTTTTTAACGAACAAGGAAACGGTCAATAAACGCCTCTTCCGGGCGAAGGAAAAATTGCGTCTGGAGAACGTGCGCATCGCCTTTCCCGCCGACGGCCAGATCCACGACCGGCTGGGCAATGTGCTCACGACCCTATACCTGCTTTTCAATGAAGGTTATTATTCCGAGAGCGCGGAAAGTGTTGTGCGCAAAGACCTCTGCCTGGAAGCCATGCGCCTGACGCATCTCCTGCTTGAGAACAGGCAGACCGACCTGCCGGCAGTCAATGCCTTGCTCGCCCTCATGTGTTTTCATGCTTCCCGATTCGGCGCCCGTACGAACGCGAAGGGCCAGATGATCCTTTACGCGGACCAGGATGAAACGCAATGGGATCAGCGGCTCATCGCAAAGGGCACCCACTTTCTTCACCAGGCCTCCAGGGGAAAGCTTTTGTCCCGATATCATCTCGAAGCCAGCATCGCTTATTGGCATACCATCAAAGCGGATACAGCTGAAAAATGGGAAAGCATCCTCCAACTGTACGACCAGTTGCTGATGAAGGAATACACACCCGTGGCTGCGCTCAACCGGATTTTTGTCCTTTCCAAAGTAAAAGGTAAAGCGGTGGCGCTGGCGGAGGCAGAGAAGTTGCGATTAACAGACAATCCATTTTATTATACCCTCCTGGGTGAGCTCTACACGGATATCGATCACCTGAAAGCGGGGGAGAGCTTTGGTAAAGCGCTTCTCCTGGCAAAGACAAACCGGGATCAAGAGACAATCCGGTCTAAACTGGCAAAACTCTGCTGCTGACAATTCCGCCCGGGCTTCGCGAGCTGTGCTTAAAGATGTTACGGAGCGAAATTATATACCGTCGTTTAACGTTATATTGCAAGACCAGGGCGTCAGAGATCAAACATCAACCTATAAATTTTCAATTATGCAATGGGCTCACCGGATCAGGCGGAAGATCAGCGCAGCATTATTACTTGCGGCTATTTTTGTATTGATCTTTGTCAGGAACATGGTGGAAAATCAATATGTGCATGAACTCGGAGCATCTTTTTCTTCCGTATATGAGGACAGGCTGGTGGTGGAGAGTTACATATACGGGCTTTCCGATCACCTGTTCCGAAAGAAGATCATGATCGATACCTGCAGGAGCCAGCAGGATGCCATGACGATACGCTCCATGATCGATGGCCACAATCATGCTATCCGTAACATCATCGTGGAATATGAAAAAACGAAACTCACCGACGCGGAAGGCGCCGCCTTCCTGGAGTTTAAGAAAAATATGGAAGGGATGAAGGAAGTGGAGCGCACAGTCTTCCTTGCGTTCCAGCGCGGACAGGGTGTATCGCAGGCAAAGGATCAGATCGATCGCTATTTTAATGATGCGTCCAAAAATCTAAAAGATCTTTCCGCCATACAGATATCGGAAGGAAAAATATTAAATGAACACTCCAAGAAAATCATCGCCGGGTCATCGCTTCTCACTCAATTTGAGATGGGCATTCTGATCGCGATCGGTTTGATGATCATGGTACTTGTTTTTGAATCTACTTCCGTTTTTACCCGAGGCGTGGGCCAGGGGAAGGAAAGTCTGAATTAAGTATACCTGTACCGTACCGGGTTCACCAATCGTTCATGGCGCGTGACGACCGCGTTCAATCAGCTCGTTTTCCGCGAATGCCCTTTATGGAAATTTCGCGCTTCCCGCATCTTACCGTCATAACCTAAATCATATCATTTATGGATGCAAAAGCAATGGCCATTCGCCACTGGGAAGACGTGGTGTTTGAAAACCGTAACAAAGATTATGGCGCATACTTGTTACGAAGGAAGTATGCAACGCGTGTATTGTCCGGGTTGGGTGTCACCATTTGTTTTGTCACCGCCATGATATCTTTACCGCGACTCTTTCCTTCTGAAATCAGGCTCAGCGAGCAAGTTCCGTTCGTTGTCTGCGACATTTCCGTTTTACCACCACCGATGGTTGAATCCGTCAAACCACCGAAAGCGCCTGCGTCGCCTCCAAAAAGAGATGCGCTCAGTGAGCGGATATTGGTGACCCGGGAACCGGTCCGGGAAAATGAACCTGCGACGGTCAGCGATGCTTCTCCGGAGCGGGGCGTTGTTTCGGGAGATGTCGGAAGCATCGGTGATATCGGCACCATTCCGTTGACGGAACCCATGCCGGTCGTGGAGCCTGCCGTGAGAGACGTTGCTGAGGTGATGCCTTATTACGATGGAGGTACCGAAGCGATGATGAAATTCATTCAAAAGAAGATCCGGTATCCGCATGCGCCGAGAAAGATCGGAATTGATGGAACGGTCTTCGTGCGTTTTGTCGTGAAAGGCGATGGCACTGTAACGGATGTTGAAGTGATCCGCGGGGTACATCCTGACTATGACAAAGAGGCGATGCGGGTGATCTCCATGTTGCCGTCCTGGACGGGTGGCAGACACAACGGTATGCCTGTATCGGTGCGGATGGTCATTCCCATTAAGTTTAATCTGAAGCAATGAAGGAGACAGGTTTGTAAAATCATATGGACCATGAGGAGAACGGGAATAAGGTGGGCGGCAAGGGCGAAAGATGATTCGACGCGGGCGCTATCATGTACGGTTTTCCTGATAATCTGTGCGGATCACGGCCATTGCAGGGGGCACGTTCGATGAGCGTTATGTGTGGGATTAGTTGCAACGTTCGCGCTTGCGTGTCAATTTCATCT
>JBARAD010000329.1:0-3342 GCA_049791675.1 Chryseosolibacter sp. | reverse complement strand
AGATTTAAGATTTAAGATTTAAGATTTAAGATTTAAAATTGGGGAACACCTTAAAATTTTTGAAACCTCCTCTCAATCTTAAATCTTAAACTTTGAATCTTAGATTTTGAATTTACCGGCAGAGAATGATATCTGCGAGGCCCCGTGCCCCGGAAGCGGTGTGGGGAAGGTGAATCACGAAGACGCGCGCGATCAATACAACGCCGGAGAGAATGATCATTGTACTGGTTATTTTTTGGAGATTCCACTGGTATTTCTTTACGATCATCGGAATGGCTGAGGTAAGGCCAAGCATGGCCGGCAGTGTGCCGGCGCCGAAAATCAGCATGAAGTAGACGCCATCCAGCGGGCCCTGAAGTGTCAGACACCAGGTCAGGGCTACAATGGTCAGTCCGCAGGGTAAAAGGCCGTTAAGCGCTCCCAATAACGCCATAGCACCCATATTCTTCCGCTTGAGATGGCGGGCAAACAATCCTTTTAAAAATGCAATGAACCGCTGCATGACGTAAGTGAGCCCTGGAATGCGAATACTTTTTAAACTTCCGAAACCGACGGCCAGCAAGGCGATGCCCAGCGAAATGGAAATAATGTTTTGAAATTTATCGAAGGGCAGGAGGAAACCTGCTCCCGCGACGGCGCCGCCCATCAGCCCATAGGTGAAAACGCGTCCGGCATTGTAGATGAGGCGATTGCGGATCGCGGAAGCATTCATCGATGTTACGGCCATCGCCAGCGGGCTGCACATGCCGATGCAGTGCAGGCTCCCGGCAAAACCGATGACCAAAGCCGTTACCCACATACTAGAGATATATTACCTGTTCCATAAAAAACTCCTCGCCGTTCAAGGTCCACTGCAGGCGCGCCCGGTACATCCCTTTGTGCATTCCGGCCGTTGAAAAATACTGCGATGCTTCCGTTGATTTTCTTAACTCAAATAATTTATCCATCCGCGAATCAGACGGACGGAACAACCGGAGTTCCCCATCTTGTATCCGGGAAAGATCTGTATAGGCTACGTTTAAAAGATCCCCTTCTACTTTGATGGAGGGCTTGTCCGTTAACATCGCGGTGTGCGACATCCTGTCGATCTGACGCTGATACGCCAGCTCTTCGCGATAGTAGTCTTTTGTCACCAGGTGGATGTCCTGACGCACACAAATAGTCACCAGCGTGCCGATGAATGCTGCGAAAAGAATAAACGCAACGATGATTGATTTTCCCCAGTTCATATTTTCAGTATTTAGAATCCAAAATCTTAACTCAAACCTGTTTCCATCCCAGGCAGGCAGCAAACGCCTGTCATCTTTTGGCGTCGGAAGCTGTCGTTACGGGTCCGATGAATTTTACTTTAAGCGTTTCCACCTTCTCGCCGTCCTGATATACGCCGAGTCTGACAACGGTACGTGCATTGGTTATTTCTTTGTCCGGAATTTTTATAAAGTACACCGTTTTGACCAACCCCTCCGCCGGAACCACGACTGCTTTACCATCTACCTTGTGTAAGCTCGCATAAGCGGGTGATTCCACCCGCACCTGCAGTTTCAGTTCATCAAACGTTTTGTTCACAAACTCTACATTATAGAGGTTGGTGATCAGGCCAGGTTCCCGCTGATAAAGCGTTCCGGATACTTTAAGCATTGTGGTTTCCACATCGGAACGTGTGATGACGGCAAAGGTGAGCGCGCTGAGCAAGAGCACCAGCACGAAGGAATAGCCGATGACGCGACCGTTCCAGATCTTCAGAACACCGTTTTTGATTGAGTTATAGGATGCAAACCGGATCAGACCCTTGGGCTTGCCAATCTTGATCATGACATCGTCGCACGCATCAATGCACGCCGTGCAGTTCACGCATTCAAGCTGCGTTCCGTTCCGGATATCAATGCCGGTAGGGCATACGTGAACACACAGGTTGCAATCGATACAGTCGCCTTGTTCTGCCGTTACCTGGGTGTGTTTTTTAAGGTGGCCGCGGGGTTCACCGCGCAGCCAGTCATAGGCCACGACGATGGATTCTTTTCCCAACAGCACGCCCTGTAACCTGCCGTAAGGGCAGACAGCAATGCATGCCTGCTCACGGAAGAATGCAAATAACCAGTAAAAGACAGCGGTGAAACCGATCATGCCAACAAAGGAAGAGAGATGGTCAAAGGGAACGTCGTGCACAAGGGCCCACACTTCCTCAACGCCAACAATATAGGCCATGAGCGTATGGGCGATCAGTACGGAGATGATTAAAAAGATAACGTGCTTCAGACTTTTCTTGCGGATCTTTTCAAAGTTCCAGGGAGCCCTGGCCAATCTTCGCTGGGCGGCCATGTCTCCTTCTATGAGGTATTCAATCTTGCGGAACACCATTTCCATAAACAGGGTTTGCGGACACATCCATCCACACCAGATTCGTCCGAATACAACAGTGAACAGAATGATAAACACAAAGAAAGTGATCAGCGTGATGGCCAGCAGTACGAAATCCTGTGGCCAGAACGCCTGTCCGAAGATGATGAATTTCCGTTCAAAGACATTGAACAACATGAACGGCTTTCCTCCGATCTTGATAAAAGGCCCCGCAAAGAGAAGCCCGAGCAGGATGACGGTTACGACAATGCGTGCCTTGTGATAATGGCCGGACGGTTTTTTCGGATACACCCAGATCCTTTTTCCTTTTTCATCTACGGTCGCAATGGTTTCACGGAATTTTTCCGCATTGTCGGGGTTGAAAGAATTTTTGGCGCTTTGCCCCGTCCGGTTTTTCAGAATATCAATTTTTACTTCGCCATCCATAACTATTGTTTAAAGTCCGGCCTGTCTTTTCAGACTGTCAGGTTTTGTACGTGCATTCTGTTCGGTGAATTCGCCCTGTGGTGCTTTGGCATCGGGAGGGTTTGTTCCCTGCAGGCTCATGACAAAGAACGTGACATCACGTACATCCTGTGCGCTCATGGCCTTTCCCCACGCCGGCATACCTTTCTCTACGACGCCATCTTTAATCGTCAGGAAAATATCTTTGATTTCTCCGCCATGCAGCCAGTAATCGTCCGTGAGGTTCGGTCCGATGGTATTTCCGCCTCCGTCATTCCGGTGGCATCCGGCGCAATTGTTGTTGATAAAGATTGATTTTCCCTTCTCTATGGCAGCGCCATCAGCGGTGTATTCCAGCGTATTTTCATCAACGACGGCCCTGGGCTGTGAGGCCTGGTATTGTTTTACCTGTTCTTCCGCCAGCGCCAGTTCCCGCTGATATTCCTCCAGTGAACCAGGCAGGCTGTCTGTTACGTGGAAGAGAATGAAGTAAACAACTGCCCACACGATGGTGCCGTAGAAGAGCCATTTCCACCAGGG
>JBARAD010000328.1:0-15974 GCA_049791675.1 Chryseosolibacter sp. | reverse complement strand
TATAAAATGCCGGGAACTTGTCCATAACGGTTTGGGTATGCGTATCCTGTGCGCAACGCACCAAAAAAACAAACAACAGTAAAATTCCTAAAAAGCGTTGATAATCTTTCATACTTCAGTGTTTCTTTTGACCTGCCACATTTTGAAAACTCCATTCTCCGGGTAGCGCCGCGCAATATATTATTTTTTCATAAAACGATTGACCTTATCCGGCGCGACCCCATTTTCCCTTCCTGATATCCCTGTTTCCCGGCGTCCTCATTTCCCTTGCATATGTTACCAAACTTTTGCAAATTCTGGTAATTTTCACGCTTACCTCCATGAAGCATTCATTGACTATAACACACGCCTTCATTTTATCAGCTGCGATCCTGTTTCCCGGGATCCAGTATGCCCAACATGCGTCACATGAGCACCACGCGGCAACGAATGTTGAGGCCCAACCAATGCTGGCCCAGGCGATCCGCCTGCAGGAAGCGCTGTCCTTCCTGGGAAGTGAACTTTCCGAAGATGACACAAAGAAGCTTCGGGCCCTGCAGCACCAAAAGCCCGGGGAAGAAACTACCAAGGCAATACAGGCGATACTGGATCCCTATTGCCTCGCCGTCGTCAGCATCAATCCGGAGGCCCGGGTGAAAGTTTCACGCGGACAGGCGCCTGCAATACTGATGCAGGGAGGCTGGACCACTTTTCTCGTGAAGGTACATAACGATGCCAGTGTGACGGCACAGCTCGAGGTGGAAAGTCCAAACGCGCTCGCGCCGATCCATGCTCCGTCATTTCGCCCGCGCGTGCAGGAGAAAGACATCATCTCCGAGGGTCAGGCCGCGAACCGGTTCCTGGAGATGATCGTTTACAGGAACCGCCCTTTATTGCCGAATCTCTCCGGCGTCGGTATCGAATACGCCGTATTGCAGGTCTATAGCAAGGATGCTGGCAAACGGGAAGCCGAATTCGGTTTCAACGTGGGGCAGGGCACGCAGGATATCGGTTTCAGGAATACCATCAATATCCTCTTCGATATCCAACCGTCCGTAAAAGTTAAACTGGATGTTAAGGATGAGGACGGGTCTCCGGCGATGGCCTCATTTCTGATCACCGACGGCATTGAGCGCATCCGTGATGACAGCACCACCAATTTGTTTAAAGTAGACTTCCATCTTGCCGCGGCAAGGAGGGAGTATCACGAACCACAGATCCCGAAGAAACTAAAAGGAATTTATCCGCTTCCTTCAAGGAGAGTGGCCGCCTTTGACGAGTATCCTGATTTCTTCTTTCAGCCACAGGTATACCGCGCCGACGGCGAACATGTCATGTTGCCGCCGGGCAGATACAACGTGACGTTCACACGCGGACCGGAATACATTTCCCAGACCCGTGAACTGATCGTTCCGGATGGAACGCAGGAGATCGAAGCCTCTTTCCGGCTGAAGCGCTGGCTTCATCTTGCAAAGCTGGGTTGGTTCAGCGGCGACCATCACATTCACGGGGCCGGCTGCAGCCATTATGATAGCCCTGAAGAAGGGGTGCCGCCGGCCCATATGTGGCGTCAGGTGCTGGGCGAAGACCTCAATGTAGGCGCTTCCCTGGCGTGGGGTCCGAGCTGGTATCATCAAAAAACTTTCTTTACGGGAAAAGACGAGCCGTATTCAACCCCTACACACCTCATGCGGAACGATGTGGAGGTGTCAGGCTTTCCCTCTTCACATGCCGGACATATTGTTTTGCTGCGACTTAAAGAAGATGACTATCCAGGCACTACGGAAATTGAAGAATGGCCCAGCTGGACCTTACCTGTCTTACAATGGGCCAAGTCCCAGGGTGGCGTTGTGGGCTATGCGCACTCCGGCTGGGGGCTGGAACCGATGGAACCTACAAAAGACTTCCCCAATTACGTCATCCCGAAAATGGATGGCATCGGCGCGAACGAATACATCGTTACCGTCACACAAAATGTAATCGACTTCTATAGCGCGGGGAACACACCGGCACCATGGGAATTGAACATGTGGTATCATACCCTCAGCGCCGGCTTCAGAACAAGATTGAGTGGTGAGACGGATTTCCCCTGCGTTTACGACGAACGCGTTGGCCTCGCCCGCAGCTATTTTAAGCCGGAAGGAAAGTTAAGTTATGACAACTATGTCGATGCGTTGCAGAAAGGCAGATCGTATGTGACCGATGGCGCTTCGCATATTATTGACTTCTCGGTGAACGGCCTGGAGGCCGGAACCCGTAACAGCGAACTTTCCCTCCGTAAGAATCAAGGCATGAACATCAAGGCACGTGTGACGGCAAACCTTCCGGAACAACAGGATGATGAGGGCGCCGCGATTGCTGCAAGGCCTCTCGACGAGCAACCCTACTGGCACATCGAACACGCACGCGTCGGAAAAACCCGCAAGGTTCGGTTGGAACTGATTGTAAATGGTGAAGCGGTTGACCACAAAGAGATTGTCGCTGACGGTCAATGGAGAGACATTTCCTTTTCCTATTCGCCGAAAGAATCGGGCTGGGTAGCCCTCAGGATATATCCCAGCGCACACACCAATCCGGTCTTTGTGAAAGTCGATGGAAATCCGATCCAAGTGCTGCGGAGTGCACAATGGTGCCGTGATGTGGTTGACCAGTGCTGGAAAATGAAAGAACCCAAAATCAGCGAAAGAGAACGGTCCGCGGCAAAATCCGCCTACAACGCTGCCAGATCGATCTATGACAAGATTATCGAGGATGCGGAGAAGCGGAAATAAGATCTGAGGATACTCAGTCTACAACAGGTAAGTAGATATGGAAAGTTGCACCTTCATCGGGACTACTTTCGGCAGTGATGACGCCGTTGTGGTTTTCGACAATCTTTTTACAGATGGCGAGTCCGATGCCAGTGCCTCCATATTCATTCCGCGCATGCAACCGCTGGAAGACTTCGAATATTTTTTTTGAATAAATGGATTCGAAGCCGATACCATTATCCTTGAAGGTGATATGCCAGTAGGCAGGATAGGCAGGATTGCTGTGTTCGAGCGCTTCGCCTTCTACCATTTCCGCGCTGATGACGATCCGTGGCGGTACATCCTCCTTTGAAAATTTGAGTGCATTGTTCAATAGATTATTAAACAACTGCTGCATCTGAAAGGGGATGACTTTTAATTCCGGCAGGCGTGAGCTCTCAATGATCGCTTTCTTTTCCATGATCAATACCTCGAGCTCCACCTTTGATTGCGCCAACAGGTCATTCAGGTCTGTGTATTCCAGTTTTTTCTCCGAGGTGGTTGTCCTCGAGTATGCAAGGATATCACGGATGAGCTTTTGCATGCGCGCGGCGCCGCGTTGCATCCGCTGAAAATAATCTTTTCCCTTTTCCGAAAGGTTGTTGTATTCAATTTCCAGGACGCGATCTGAAAATGTCTGGATCTTTCTGAGCGGTTCCTGAAGATCATGACTGGATATGTATGCGAAAGAGGAGAGCTCCTCATTCATCCGTTCCAGCTCTTTATTTTTCTGTTCAAGCTTGAGGGTGGTCGCCAACAGGCGGTCTTCGGTTAGTTTCTTTTCGGTTAGATCCCGCGTGACTTTTGTAAAGCCGATGAGACTGCCATCGGCGCCATGAATGGCCGTCATCACCACGCTACCCCAGAAGGTAGAACCATCTTTTCTCATACGCCAGCCTTCATGCAGCGCCCTGCCTTTTTGCGCCGCCTCGGCCAGAAGTTTTCCAGGAATGCCTTTATCCCTGTCTTGAGGGGAATAAAAGATGCTGAAATGTTTGCCGACGATCTCTTCCGCTGCATAACCCTTGATCTTTTGCGCGCCCCTGTTCCAGTTTTCGATGATGCCCTGAGTGCTTAAAAGAATGATCACGTAGTCTTCCACCTCCGCGACCATGCGGTGGTAACGCTCTTCACTCTGGCGTAACAATTCGTTTTTTTGCAGGAGATCGGCCGCGTATTCCTGCGCCTGGATTTCATTGTTGCGGCGTTCTGTCAGATCGCGGGTCACCTTTAAAAATCCCGTTACATTGCCGGCCGTATCATGCAAGGCGGTAATGGAGATACTACCCCAGAAGCGGCTCCCGTCCTTCCTTACCCTCCAGCCTTCATGGTTAGCATGACCTTCTCCAGACGCTATACTCAGTAACTTCTCCGGCAACTTACTTTCCTGGTCCTCCCTGGAATAAAAAATCCGAAAGCTCTTTCCAAGCGCTTCCTGCTGGCTATACCCTTTGATCTTTTCGGCCCCCTTATTCCAGTTTTGAATGATACCTTCCTTCGACAGCAATATGATTGCATAATCCTGCACTTCGGAAATCATACGGTGGTAACGCTCCTCGGTGCTACGCAGCGATTCCACTGCGCTCGTTAATTCATCCTTCCCGCTATCAGCTGCCTTCGACTGTCTTTGATGGGATATGTCCACCAGCATGTTAACGGCACCGGAAAAATTGCCTTTGTCGTCATAGATGGGATGAGGATGCGGAAGCACGTGGATCTTGTCACCGTTGGGCCGTTCGATCAGGATCTCCTGCCCCACGACGGGGGTCCTGCTCCTCAACGTGCGGGCCATTGGACATTGATCCAGAGGAAGTGGTTGACCGTCGGCGGTGTACACCTTCCACGAGCCACACCACAGATCCTTACCGGGGACAGGCCGGCGGCCCCATAAAGTCACTGCAGCCTCGTTATAGCTTGTAATATACCCGTCCGCATCACAGAAGTAGATGGCAGCCGGTAACATATTCAGCAGATCACCGTAGTGGGAATGTTGATTCCGCGGCGTGCTCGCTGAACTTTCTATGCTGATCCTGGAGGACATGAATGCTTTTATAAACCCCTAATTCAAGCAGTATTCCTGGCTCACTGCGGTGTAATAATGTCAATAAATTATGAATTTCGGTTACCGTACATGATCGAATTAATCCAAAAACATAAATATACACATTCGAATCAGTTCAGCAGCTTCTTGCATCAAGCGCCACTTGAAAAGAATATTGGCTAAAAAATCATGCCGCCGCTTATGCTCGCAGCCCATAAAATGCCTGGTTCAGCACGGTTGAAGCCTTCACAGGCTTTAGGCCGAAAGCATTTCGTTTGTTGTACGCATGCAAGACGTTAACTTTACAGCTCCGTTCACGTGAAAACTGGCTAAATTCGCAATATGAAATCTTTCCTGCTTTACTGTACCTCCGTGGCCTTTCTTTGCGCTTTAATGGGTTGCGAGCCGAAAAACAAATCTGAAGATGAAGTCCGGAAAGTAGCCATTTCAGCACCAGCGGGTAAGGGGCTTGCCGCCTTTGCCTCCGGATGTTTCTGGTGTTCCGAACACATCTTTGAAGCTGTTGTGGGTGTTGATTCAGCAGTTTCAGGATATGCGGGGGGTACCGTGGCCAATCCGACGTATGAACTGGTCAATACTGAAACCACGGGGCATGCCGAAACAGTGCTTGTTTATTATGATCCCGATCTCATCACGTTCGAAGAACTGACAAACGTATTTTTCTCATCCCATGATCCTACGACCCCCAACCGCCAGGGACCGGACGAAGGCTCATCGTACCGGTCGATATTATTCTATCAAAGTGACGGGGAAAAGGCGATTGCAGAAGACGCCAGAAAAAAATTTCAGGCCTCTTTTACGGACCCCATCGTTACGGAAATCCGGGAACTGACGGAATTTTATCGCGCGGAGGAATACCACCAGGATTACATACTCCATAATCCAAACACGCCGTATGTGGTTCGGGTGTCGATACCACGCTATGAGAAATTCCGGAGGGAATACAGAGGCGAACTGAAAGAGGGCAGTTGATAACAGGCAACCCATCCGGGTCACTTTAACAGGAAGTGAACGTGCGACTTTTTACATTGGAGGTTTGCTTTACATGACAGTATTTTGTCTATTCATGTTCAATATCATTATTAAATCAACTCCGATGAAAAGTATCCTGTATACCCTCGCGATCGCAGCCATGCTTTCCAGCTGTAAAAGCCAGCCAAACCAATCCGCAACGAAGAGTCTGTTCAACGGCCGCGACCTTGCCGGATGGCATGTGGATGTCCCTAAGATGGATAACGACACGTCCGTTAAAAGTCCGTTCATTGTCCGCAACGGAATGCTGGTAAGCCTCGGCACGCCGGGTGGCCATCTGATCACAGATGATACGTACAAAAATTACAGGCTGGAGGTTGAATACCGTTTTGCCGGCGAGCCGGGCAATTGTGGTGTTCTGGTTCATGCATCGACACCTCGCGCATTATACGAGATGTTTCCCAAGTCAATAGAAGTACAGATGATGCATGAGAATGCAGGTGATTTCTGGTGCATCGTCCAGGACATACAAGTTCCCGATATGGAAGCGCGTCGCGGTCCGAAAGAAGCGTGGGGCATCACGGAAGGGAAGGGTCGGAGGATATTGAATCTCACCGATGGATCTGAAAAGCCCTTAGGTGAATGGAATAAAATGGTGATTGAATGCGAAGGTAACAGCGTCAAGGTATGGGTGAATGACGACTTCGTCAATCACGGGACAGACTGCACCGCCAGCGAAGGCCAGATCGCCGTTCAGGCGGAGGGGTCGGAGGTGGAGTTCAGAAAACTGGAACTGACTCCCCTGCAGGGAGGGGAGGGGAAATAGCCCGCGGGAATGGTTAAGACACCTTCAACCCATTCGGTATCATCGGCAGCGCATACAATCGCTTGCCTGTGGCGTTTGCGATAGCATTGCGTATAGCCGGAGCGATGGCCAGGATGGGCGTCTCACCGGCTCCCACGGAGGGGATATCCAGGCGATTAAGCATCACCGTCTCAAGCACGGGCACATCAGCGAAACGTGGCACCCGGTATCCCGAGAATTGCCCATTGCGTATCTTCCCGTCTTTAAAGTCGATCCACTCAAATAGCGCGCCTCCGATGCCCTGCACCACCGCGCCCTGTATCTGGTTTTCGAGATGTACCGGATTAATGATAGGTCCACACTCAAAGGCAGTCACCGCCCGCAATACTTTTACATCTTCACTGGAACGGTCAAAGGCAACTTCGACGCAAGTGGCGACAAAACTTCCTTTTTCCGTTCCGCAGGCAATGCCAATGCCGTGGCCGGCACGAGACTCATACCCGGCCCATCCGAATTTTGCAGCTGCACCCTTCAACACATTGATCATTCGCTCCTCTTTCAGGTTCAGCAGTCTGAAGTCGAGCGGGTCCATTTTCAGGTCAATGGCGAGATCGTTCATGATTGATTCGCGCGCAAAAACATTTGCAGTAGCCGCCAGTCCCCGGTAAGAACCCTGCCGCAACGGTGACTCCGAAGGATGAAATTGTATTTTTTTATCTGCAACTTCATACGGGGTTTCAATTCCCGAACCTCCCGAATTGTAATTATGGAACTCCCATGTGGTAAGGTGGCCGCGCCTATCCGCGCCGGCTTTGACTTCAATGACGCCTGCGGGACGGAAGTAGGCCCACGTGAATTCTTCTTCACGCGTCCATACGACCTTCACGGGTTTACCGGCTTCCTTCGCCAGCCGCGCTGCTTCGATGCCTGCCTCACCCGTATGTTTCCCTCCGTAGCCGGAGCCGGTGTCAGGCATGATCACGCGTATTTTTTCCTTCGGCATATGAAATACCCCGGCCAGATCCTCCTGCACACCGAAGGGCCGTTGTGTGCCTGTCCACACCGTTAATTTGCCGTCCTCCCATTGCGCCACCCCCGCGCGCGGTTCGAGCGGTGCATGGGCGATGAAATCCACGTAAAATGTCTGCGCTGTTTTGAATCCGGAATTCTGGAAGGCAGTGGCAACGTCGCCATGAGAATCATTATCGCGTGCGCCGCCCGACCCAACCGTTTTTTTCAGATGCTCAAACAACTCATTACGCCCTGGCTGGGATACCGTTTTCCATTCGGCGCGGATAGCAGCGATCGCCTGCGTAGCCGTATATTGATCGGGTGCTGCAACGCCGATGAAATCTCCGTCCTCGACGACCACCACGCCTTTGATCTTCTTCGCGGCACTGACGTCAGCTGAAATCAACGTGGCGCCGTAAGCCGGGGCGCGCAGGATCTTTCCATACAGCATCCCGGGAAGTTTCATGTCTGAAACAAATTTGTGCTTTCCTGTGAGAAACGATGCGCCATTCACCTTGGACACGGAGGTTCCGGCTACGGCCCATCTTTCCGGAGGCGTCACAGTCACTTTCTCATCAATGCCTTTTAATATCTGTTTTCCGCCCGTGAGCTTTCCGATTTGAATTGCCTGTTTTGTCTTGGTGTTAATAACCTGGCCCTTTTCAACCACGAGGTTTGCGCGGTCTGTCTTCCATTCCGCAGCCGCCATATCGACGAGTACCTCACGCGCCGTCGCTGCGGCCTTGCGCAGCTGCGGACCCATATAAGGGATGGACCGGCTTCCAAAAGTTCCGCGGTCATAAGGCGTGAGGTCAGTATCGCCAAGAACCATATCGATCGTTTCGACGGGAACGTGCAACTCCTCGGCCACGATCTGCGCCAGGGATGTACGGATATTCTGTCCTACCTCTGCCTTGCCTGTATAGATCGTCACGTTCCCACGTTCACCCACATGGATCCATGCGCCGACCTGGTCTTCAGGAGTCTTGAGCGGGTCATCATACAGAGAGCCTCCCATTGTTCTGGAGGTGGCGAAGGCAACTGCAAGACCACTTCCCATGATCTGGAAGAATCGCCGCCTGTTGAGATTGAATTCATAAGCAGGGTTCTCCCGCAGCTCATACTGCTCCGGTGCGATCAGGTTCCGATCTTGTTTCCGTTTCATGACCGTATCTTTAAATGTTAGAAGCTTCTTGAATTGCTTTCACAATACGCGGGTAGGTGCCGCACCGGCAGATATTGCCTTGCATCGCCCTGACGATATCCTGGCGGGAAGGATTGGGATTTTTTTCCAGCAGGCTTACGGCTGACATCACCATTCCCGGTGCGCAGTACGCACATTGGAAAACATCGACCTTCATAAAAGCCTGCTGCACCGGATGAAGTGAACCATCTTTCGCAAGACCTTCAATGGTGGTAATTTCTTTTCCGATGGCACTGCTCGCCGATAGGATACAGGAGCGTACAGCTGTTCCGTTGACCAACACGGTGCAGGCGCCGCAAGATCCTTCCCCACATCCATACTTGCTTCCCGTCAGGTCAAGCCTGTCGCGCAACACGCTCAACAAACTCTCGCCTGCATGTGCCTCCACCGTATACTTCTTGCCATTCACCAGTAATTCCATGATGGTTGATGTTAAGTTTTCAACATATCGAATTTAGCGGAAATATGGGAATAAGGGAAGGGAATGGGAAAATAAGGATATCTGGGAGGCGGACATAGGAAAAATCAAAAGGATGATTGTTCAAAGTTGAACACCGGGTTGTACGGTAATAACAACTCCGGATTGTCTGTCCCTTCAAAAGGGACGCGATAGTAAGCTTTCGTACCCTGGCAGACCTTTTGCATATTGCCGGCAAAACAAAACGATGAAAGTTTTCATTTCCCTGGTGCTCTGGTTTATACTTTTGGTGATCTGCTGGCCCCTGGCGTTGATCATGCTTTTTCTTTTTCCCCTGGTATGGCTGATCCTGCTGCCATTCAAGATCGTCGGATTGACCCTGGACCTGGTTTTTAAACTCGTCAGCGGGATCCTTCTCTTTCCCTTCCGCCTTCTTTCCCGGAACTGAACTTCCGCCTTCTGCAATCTTCACTTTTAAAGATTCTTTTTTTAACCTCCCGGAGAAATACTATTGCTTAAGGTTAAAATCGGTGCCATATTACCTGAATCTTAATTGAACAATCCATGTACATGTCACAATACTTTACCTGCAGCATGTTGCCGCAAGCGTTCCGAAGGTTTTCCCTGTTAAGCTTACTGTGGCTCTTTTGCTTTGTCGCGCCAGCCCAGGAATATGCGATCATTATCAAGGAAGGCAGGGTGATCGATCCAAAAAACAACATCGATGCCGTGATGGATGTGGCGATACAGGATGGAAAGATCGCCCTGGTGGCGAAAGATATTGACAGTCAGAAGGGCAGGCAGGTTGTCAGCGCCAAGGGCATGTTTGTCGTACCGGGGTTGATCGACATTCATGGCCACGTATTTCATGGAACAGAACCCGATCACGCGTACAGCAATGGCGCTTCCGCGATACCTCCGGATGGATTTACCTTTCGTGTGGGTGTGACGACCATCGTTGATGCAGGCGGGGCGGGCTGGAGATCTTTTCCGTTGTTCAAGCGGAATGTTATCGACAGAGCGCAGACACGCGTGCTTTCGTTTTTGAATATCGCGGGTGAAGGCATGCGCGGCGGCGTGTATGAGCAGAATACAAACGACATGGACCCTAAGATGGCTGCGTCTGTGGCCCGGCAATTCAGGGATCATATCATCGGCTTTAAGGTGGCCCACTACAATGGCCCGGAATGGACCCCTGTAGACAATGCCGTTGCCGCGGGAAAGCTGGCCAACATCCCGGTGATGATTGATTTCGGGGGCAATAATCCTCCGCTATCCATCAAGGAATTGTTCTTCGACCATCTGAGGCCCGGAGATATTTATACCCATGCATTCGCGCAACTTGCCAGCCGTGAAACGATCGTTGACGTGGCCAGCAACACCGTGAAGCAATTTGTCCGGGATGCTCAGAAAAGAGGAATTATTTTCGATGTAGGCTATGGAGGCATCAGCTTCTCTTATGCGCAGGCAATACCTGCGTTAAAAAATAAATTCTATCCGAATACGATCAGTACCGATATCCATATTGGCAGTATGAACGGTTCCATGAAAGATATGCTCAGTGTGATGTCAAAATTCCATCAGATGGGAATGGATATTCCGTCGATCATCAGGGCGTCAACATCGACCCCCGCTGCCGTGATCAAACGGGAGGAACTCGGACATCTTTCGGCCGGCGCGGGCGCTGATGTGGCCATCCTGAATATTCGCGATGGTGATTTTGGATTCTACGACTATACCGGACTAAAAGTCAAAGGCACGAAAAAGTTCGAATGCGAAATGACCATCCGCGATGGAAAGATCGTTTACGATCTGAACGGCATTGCAAACCCTGTCGCGCTCAGAAGAAACTGATCGTCAATCGTCAATTCGTGAATAATCGTGAATCGCACCTTAATCTTAAATCTTAAATCTTAAATCTTGAATCTTAAATCTTAAATCTTAAATCTTAAATCTTGAATCTTGAATCTTAAATCTTAAATCTTAAATCTTAAATCTTAAATTTTACATTCTCCGCCTGAATCACATGCCTTTCAATATGGTAGACAAAGAACCGGAAAGTATCTCCAAGCCTCAGCTTTATCAGTTTGGTCAGAGAGATCGGCACTTTGGTTTTTGTAAGGTCAGCCTGACGCGCCTGGTTCAGAAGTGATTTCAACATCTCCTGCTGTTTTAGAAACCGGTCGATGGTAGTCACATTCAGTTCCGACCCCAGGGGATTTTTATCCGCCGGCGTCTTCATCTTCACTATTTTTCCGTTTTTGATTTTCATCAGGTTGGCAAAATAATTTCCGATCAGGCCACTTTTAAATACTGGCGCGGAAGTCTTCAGTGACTGGTTCAGAATTGCTCTTTCCATAGCAGGAAGATAAAAGTCTCCATAGCGGTTCAGGTGCTCTATGCACTCAAGAATGCTCCATGTCTCCGGGCTTTTCTTATAGTTCAACTGACTTTCCGGAAGTTCCTTGAATTTTCTGACGGCGCCGGAGCATTTGTCAGTCAGGGTGAGCATCTCTTCGATCAGGGTAATGTTGTCTGTTTGCATGGTGGGTTTGTTTATGCAAAGATGCGGGGCGCCGACATCGGAAACATTGATTATGATCAAGAATTCCGGATACGGCTCAGTGTTTCCGGGGTCATTCGCAGGTAGGAGGCAATGTACTTCAGGGGTATTTCCTGGAAAAGGTTAGGACTGCGTTGCAAGACCCTGTTTAACCTTTCGGTAGGAGAGGTGATCAGCAGATCCACTTCCCTTTCAATTTGCTGGGTGATGAGTGATTCGAGCAACGCGTTATACTGTTTCAGGTTTTCAATGCTTTCATTCACCAGCGCCACCAGCCTTTCCTTGGATATGATTTTGAGTGACGTCTTTCTGATTGCATCGATATAGAATTCAGAGGGTGTGGCTTTAATAAAGGAAGACAGCGAAGTGATCATAGACCCCTTATAACCGAACCGGATGGTCATTTCTTCAAATTCCGTAAGGTAAAAGACCCGGATGGCGCCGGATTCGACGAGATAAAGATTTCTTTCAATGTCGCCCTCCCTGATCAGGAATTCCCCTTTCGCAATCACTTTCCTGACTGCAACCCGTTCAAAGGAATCTCTTAGCTTTTCCGTAAATACCGGTGGTTCAGGCATGCGCAAATTTTTGAACCGAAAGGTCGCAATTATTCCGCCTCATGTGAATATTACGTTCAATCTTTCAGTGTAAACGCAACATACGCGTCGCTGGATTCTGTTCCCACCCGGCCGCCTCCACCTGCTGCTATGACTACATATTGTTTACCCTTGACCTGATAAACGCTCGGCGTGGCGTTCCCTCCGGCGGGAAGTTCATACTCCCAGAGGATTTCTCCGGTGTCTTTATCGAAGGCGCGGAATTTTTTGTCGCGGGTTGCGCCAATGAAAACCAATCCCCCTGACGTAACGGCAGGGCCTCCGAGATTTTGGGTGCCGGTGGGAGGCAAACCTTTTTCAATGAGTTCCTTATACACGCCGAGGGGCACTTTCCAGAGAATTTCTCCCTTGTTCAGGTCAATGGCATTCAGTGTACCCCAGGGTGGCTTGACGCCAAAATAGCCTTCCTCGTCGGTGAGCACATTCCAACCGCTGTGCGCATAGCGGTACTTGCGTTCGTTGGGATTCCTGATGCTTAGGAATTTCGGATTCCTGATATCGTTCTTGTCAAATAAATATGCCAGCAGTGCATCCATGTCTTCGTCGGAAAGATTCGGAAAGGCTGGCATTTGACCCTTGCCTGTTTTCAACAGGGTGGCTACCTGCTTTGCTGTTTTGGTTTTTCCAAGATTCCGCAGCGAAGGATAAACATTCGTACCGGACCTGTCACCGCCATGGCAGGAAGTACACGCATTCAGCGTATATATTCGCTTTCCCGCGGAAGCAAGAAACTCCTCCTGTCCGTCCACCTCGATCGGTCTCATACTGATCAGGAAGGGGATCTCGTTTGCATTCACATACATGATCCCCTGGGGATCAACGGATGCGCCTCCCCATTCACCACCGCCGCGTGTACCGGGAAACTGCACAATGCCTTTGGTATCCGGCGGCGTGTAGACAGATCCATATTTCGCATCCTTGATCTTATCCATGATAAACCGGTTTGATTCCGGGGAAATATCCGTGACATCTGCCAGCGTGAATTCCTGTCGTGAGAATGGGGGAGGTTTCACAGGAAAAGGCTGCGTTGCAGAGACTTCTTCTCCCAGCAGTGCCGAAGGAGGTACCGGCCTTTCTTCAATGGGAAATAATGGTTCGCCTGTCTCGCGGTTGAATAAGAATACCATCCCCATTTTTGTTATCTGTGCCACCGCATCGATCTGTTTTCCTTCGTGCGTAACGGTGAGCAGGTTAGGGGGGGCAGGCAAATCATAATCCCACAGATCGTGATGAACAAGCTGATAATACCATATGAGCTTTCCCGTTGCGGCCTCCAGCGCAATCAGGCAATTGCCGTAAAGATTGTTTCCCTTGCGATTACCGCCGTAAAAATCAAAAGCGGGAGATCCGGTGGGAATGTAAACAATGCCGCGTTTTTCATCAAGGCTCATTCCCGCCCAACTGTTCACACCGCCAACCTCCTGATATGCATTGGCCGGCCATGTGTCATAGCCCGGTTCGCCAGGCTGCGGGATCGTATGAAAGGTCCATGCGATTTTACCGGTCCTTGCATCATAGGCCCTGATAAATCCGGGGGCTGCATCATAGCCTTCACCAAGCGCGGTTCCCTGTATCAGTAGATCTTTGTAGATCACGCCGGGAGAAGACGCATTGACAAAAAGTTTTTCCGGGTCCCGTCCCAATCCTTTTCTCAGATCTACCTTGCCGTCCGTGCCAAAGCCTGAGACCAGTTTGCCATCTTCCGCATTGAGCGCATGAAGATATGACCCGGCAGTGAAAAATATCCGCTTGTCCTGATCTGCCTCCCAGTAAGTAACGCCCCTGTTAACGCCGGCCGCCTGACCATCCGCGAAAGGATCATACTTCCACATTTCCTTGCCCGAAGCCGGATCAAGAGCGATGAGTTTTAGTTTGGGAGAGGTCAGGTACATCATGCCGTTCACCACGATGGGATTGCATTGAATGGCGGAGCGGTTGCCTGGCTCAGCATCGCCGGTGTGATAGGTCCATGCCACCTGCAACTGATCTACATTCTCTTTGTTGATCTGGTCCAATGCCGAATAAGCACTGTTACCCTTATCACCGCGGTACACAGACCATGTTGTGCGCGATCTTTCATGCTCACAGGATAAAAGCAACAACACGCCTGCTGAAAAGTAACCAAGGCGCTTGAACGATGAAGTCAGATTCATAATACGAATAGGAACGTTATTTGAAATATGCTATTGGTCAATACAACAAAGGGGAAGGATTATTCCTGTCAGATCTCCATGTCCTACAGGATCCTCTTCATGACCGGCAGCAATGCATCTGCGATACGCATCATACCGATATCATTGGGATGAATTCCATCCACCGTGCCCTCATGGTCCGACCCGATCAGACCTTCCCCCTTCCGGTAATAAAGATCTTTGACGCCGGCTTTTTTCAAAGCCTGATAGGCCCTGTTCAGTTCCTGCTGTTTTTTAGTGACATCTTCATTGACGCCTGAAGCAGGGTTAAAATAAAAACTTTCATTCATAAAGCCTTCAACGAGCAGAACAGGCGTACCGGGCCTTCGCTTTCTCAGCATCTGCACGAGCGCTATCGTTCGTTCATAGATCAGATCTGATTTTGTGTTCGCATTACAGTCGATCACATACAACGCAGCATCTATCTCGCACATGGCTTCGCCGACCGACGTTTCAATGGTTCCGTTTCCGCTGAAACCAAAATTGATAAAGCTTCGATCCAGTGAACGCGACAGTATATTCGTGAAGGCAAGGCCTGGACGCGAGGCGCAGCCCCCTTGTGCGATGCTTGTGCCGTAATACACCACCGGCCTGGCGTCGAGCAGAAATCTCTCAACAGGTTTCGTTATTTCAGCATCCTCATTGACGCCGATCTCGAGAGACTCCACGCCATCGTACAACGGAAGGTTTAACAGGTACTCCCGTGCCGCGCCATCGCCGTCGTTCAGCAGGGTATATTCATTCTGTTTTCCTTTGGGAATTCCTGTTCTTACATATTGCCACCCGCTGCCGTTGTGCGCATACAGGTCAAGTCCTTTCACACCCGTGGCAGGCATATGCGACATCCCCGCGTCATTCAGCACGGTACACCGCACCATGATCGTTGTCGCATTCGTACGAAAGCGGATGGATATTCCCGCACTATGCTGCCCTAGATTCCATACACTTTCCCTCAGCGAATTTTTGTATTTCCCGGGGAAGCGAACATAATTTTTCTCGCCGTGGTATTTTCCAATAATGGAGAAATCATGGGCATCCTGAAACCGGATAGAATCTTCCGCGAAAGGGCGGACAGGCGGTTGTGCCTCCGCCACATTCATTCCCGCGAACAGAAGAACAAAGGTCAACAATTGACAGATCATCATATGAGCAATATAGTAATAAATAGAAAAGTCCAGACCGCGCAGGACTTTTCTATTGTCAAAAAAAATTACAGGTCCTATTCATTGGCATAATCCGGGTTCTGATCTCTAGAGTTCCGCATCGAAGCCGCTGGGGTAAGCCTGTTACCTTTGAAACAGAAGCGGTGGCAGAATATCCTCTGCAGCATGTTCGTCTCCGGCAGCCGGACCGTACCAGATA
>JBARAD010000327.1:0-5759 GCA_049791675.1 Chryseosolibacter sp. | reverse complement strand
CTGTGTTCCATCCTTGCGCGTATAGGGTTCGCCATCGATATCCCACCCGCCATACGCAGCATCGAAATCACCGAAGTGGCGAAGGGGCGTACTGGCTCCGCGGCGCGGAGAATCGTAGGGCCATTTTAATTGCGTAACATTCTTTTTCGGGTCATACATCGGACCTGCTTCCAGCAGAACCACCTTGATGCCCGCATTCGCAAGCGTATAGGCAGCCATTCCTCCTCCGGCGCCGGAACCAACAATACATACATCATAGGTCTTAGGACTCTTCTTGATTTGAAATTGAGGCATAAACGTGTGGTATAGATTCGGTTAAATGTACATTATCTGTTTTAAAGATCACAGGAATCGATTGCATTTTGCCAATAAAATTCTGCTAACGATTGCGCTTCATGATACGCAATTATTAGCGGATGAAGGATAGGACTATGCGAAATCGGATCCGCCGATTGCGCAGCCAATTTAGATTTTTTCCGGTTTCTTTTTCGGTACCGGATCATAGCCGCTGGTTCCCCACGGATGGCAGCGCGCAATTCTTTTCGTGCCGAGCCACATCCCTTTCAGCGGGCCCCACTCTGCGATGGCCTCAATGGCATATTGTGAACATGACGGAGTGTGGCGGCAGTGGGTGCCCAGCAACGGTGACAGGGTCAGTTGGTATAAACGAATCGGGAGGATGAATATTTTGCGGGGGAGTGAGTGGCGTGAGTGGTGAGTGGTGAGTCAATGCCTGCGTTGAGTTTGTTATCCGCTTTGTTCTTCTCGCTGCGCGTATCCAACGGGTGTGAGTGGTGAGTGGTCAGTGGTGAGTTAGCGCCTGCGTTAACTTCTTTGTCCGCCTTGTTCTTGTTTTTTTTCACCTTCAACCCATTTTATTATTGACGATCACGCTGAGCCTCAAGCGATGAAACGCAACGCGCAAACAGTGCACGCCCGCACTCGCCACTCACCACTGACCACTCACTTAGGACCAATCACCATTCACGCTGAGCCTCAAGCGATGAAATGCATTGCGTAACAGTCGCACGCCCGCACTGACCACTCACCACTGACCACTCACTGAGGACCAATCACCATTCATGCTGAGCCTCAAGCGATGAAATGCGGCGCACAACAGCCGCACGCCCGCACTCACCACTGACCACTCACAACTCACGCAAAGCCCTGCTATGAAAAGCAACCCCCTCGAAAGTACGCCCGCACTCACGATTCACGCCTGTCCTCACTCGATCACATAATTCATCTCTCCATCCTTTCCATCCATCAATTGCACGCCCAGTTTTTTCAGATCGTCCCTGATCTTGTCAGACAGCGCATAGTTGCGGTCTTCGCGCGCTTTTTTACGCAGGTCGATGAGTACGTGCAACACGCTGTCGAGCAACTTTTCATCCTGCGAGACATCTTCCTTCAGACCGAGCACGTCCTCCATAAATCCGACAAAAGTGTTTTTGAAAACGGTGAAGGTCTCGGCATCAATTTCGTCTGTGGAAAGCGTGCGCGATTTCATGTCATTGATCCGCGACGCCATTTCAAACAGTACGGCGAGCGTTTTTGCCGAATTGAAGTCATCGCCCATGTTCAGGAAACATTCTTCCGCAAGCTTGCGGAGTTCCCGGGCCTTTTCGCTATTGATTTTTTTTCCGGCACTGGCAGGTTGCATTTCCTTCACACTTTTCAGCGCCTGGCTGAGTTTGCGATATCCTTTTTCCGCCGCCAGCAAAGCGTCATTCGAAAAATCCAATGTGCTGGAGTAATGCGATTGCAGCATGAAGAATCTGACGGTGCCTGGTGAGTAACCCTTTTCAAGCAAGGGATGATCACCGGAAAACAGTTCCTTTGGCAGGAAGGAGTTGCCAAGTGACTTACTCATCTTCTGACCGTTCACAGTAAGCATGTTGGAATGCACCCAGTAATGAACAGGTGGTTTACCGTTCGCGCCGGTCGCCTGGGCGATTTCGCATTCATGGTGAGGGAACTTCAGATCCATTCCTCCGCCGTGAATGTCAAACGTTTCGCCCAGATATTTTGTACTCATCACCGTACATTCGATGTGCCATCCCGGGAAGCCGTCACCCCACGGGGAGGGCCAGCGCATAATGTGTGCGGGAGAGGCTTTTTTCCAGAGCGCGAAGTCGATCTTTTCGCGTTTCTCATCCTGGCTGTCAAGCGCGCGTCCGCTTTCCATCAGTTCCTCTATCTTCCTTCCTGACAGGATCCCGTAAGGATAAGACTGATTGTATTTCCCGACATCGAAATAGACAGAGCCGTTCACCTCGTACGCATACCCTTTGTCCAGTAGCCTTTTCGTAATATCGATTTGTTCGACGATATGACCGGTTGCAGAGGGTTCAATGCTTGGCGGCAGGATGTGGAACTGCCGCATTACCTCGTGGAAGTCTTCTGTGTATTGTTTGACGACTTCCATGGGTTCGAGTTGTTCGAGCCGTGCTTTTTTGGCGATCTTATCTTCACCTTCATCCGCATCGCTTTCGAGGTGTCCTACGTCTGTGATGTTTCTGACGTAGCGCACTTTATAGCCGAGATAGCGAAAGTATCGTGAGATCACGTCGAAGGTGAGGAACGTGCGCACATTTCCCAGGTGCACCTTATTATATACAGTTGGTCCGCACACGTACATTCCGACCTGGCCGGGATGGATCGGCTGGAATTTTTCTTTTTTTCCGGTGAGCGAGTTGCTGATGAAGACAGGGTATTGATCGTAAAGTGCCATAATATTAAGACGGCGAAATTAAGGATTTATCTGTAGACAATCCGAATTCCGGGAAAGATGGAGGATGATTGCGCGGATGTTCCAGCATGCTCTAGCGGGTGTGTCAGGGGATGCATCCAGGCGGCGGTTTACCGGCAATTCAGCGGGTGGATAAAGCGATAATTTTGATAAGCGGTGGGAATTCCCGGTTCAGGCGCGCCGGATGGGGCATAGTTTGAGGGCTTTTTTGGCGCTGACGACAGTATTTATGTTACCGCGCACATTCGATTTCAAAGCCAAAATGGATTCAGCAAGGTTATTGCAATCGATTGCGCAAATGATTGCTAAAAATTTTATGCCGTTTCGATCTAAAGTCGTTTGAAATATTTAATTTCGAACAAAGTCCCTTAGGAAGAACCATTTACTGGATATCTCTTAAATACCAAATGAACTTCGTTGTGAGCCCTGTGATGAAAGTGACTTTCACTTTTGTTTCTTTAGATCATGTTTTCTTCCGTCCCGCACCCGGCAGTGAAGTGAGTAGACTTTTTCTTCTAATTGTCAATAAAAAATATAATGCATTTCAGATGAAAGGACAGTGACATGTACAACACTGCCAGTGGGTACCAGGTTACCTGTTGGTTTTTTTCACTCAACTCAATTAAAGCCCAATGAATTTTTACTAAACCCAATTTTCTATGAAACAACGATACCCAATTTTTACTTTGATGTTGTTTTTTGTGATCGGGAGCTTTTCAGCTTACGCGCAGAGAACGGTATCAGGTAGAGTGACAGACACCGGCGGCAACGGTATGCCAGGTGTGAACGTGATTGTGAAGGGAACAAATGCGGGAACGTCCTCTGATGCGAGTGGCAACTATTCCATTTCCGTTAGCGATGACGCTACGCTTGTATTTTCTTTCATCGGTTATACAACACAGGAAATCGCCGTAGGAAACCAGACCTCCATCAATGTTAATATGAATGAAGACACTCAACAATTGAGTGAGGTGGTGGTTACGGCACTTGGTGTAGAGCGGAGCGTGAAGTCTCTTCAATATTCAATGACCTCCGTTTCCGGTGAAAATTTTCAGGAAGCCAGAACGAACAACCTGGCCAACCAGCTTGCCGGCAGGGTGGCAGGTGTCAATGTTAGCCAGATCGCTGGTGGACCGGCCGGATCTTCACGCGTGATCATCCGCGGAAACAAATCTTTGCTGGGTAATAATCAGCCGTTGTATGTGGTAGACGGTATCCCCATGGATAACTCCTCGTTTGGTCAGGCAGGTATCTGGGGTGGTCGCGACCAGGGTGACGGTATGTCCTCCATCAACCCGGATGATATCGAATCCATGACCGTTCTGAAAGGAGCGAATGCTGCCGCCCTTTACGGAGCGCGTGGTGCCAACGGCGTCATTAACATCGTTACTAAAAAAGGTACCGCGAAAAAAGGTATTGGAATTGATTACGTTTCCAATTATGTGTTTGAAAGAGTAAATGACCTGCGTGAATTTCAGTCGGAATTCGGTCAGGGTAGCTATGATCGCCTTGCGCGCAAGAATGCTGACCGCATCATTTCCTCTAATCCTTATTCCGAAAGAGGCCCCTGGGCTCCGACCGACCAGGCAGAATCGTATAACTGGCGTGACTCCTGGGGACCGAGACTCGGCAGCCAGGAAAGCTTTGTATTCTTCGACGGTACGACCCGGCCTTACTCGGATGCAGGGGATAATTGGCCCCGGTTTTTCGACACCGGATCATCCTGGACGAATACCCTGGCGTTGACGGGAGGAAGTGCCACACAGAATTTTCGTATTTCTTTTTCCAATCTCAAAAATGAATCAATCATCCCTAATTCAGGATTTGAACGGAGGAATGTGTCTTTAGCGACCAATTCCAAATTCGGTGAGAAGATCACATTCGTTTCGAAGGTTCTCTATTCCCATGAGTATGCAAATAACAGGCCTTATCTATCCGACTCTCCTGCCAATGGTATACTATCCATGTATTATGTACCCCGAAATCACAATATAGACTGGTATCGCGGCGACCCAAATAAACCTGGTGCCATTCCTCTTGATCAGGATGCTGCCAGCCTTACGCTGTGGGGCAAGAGTCCTGGTGAAGAGTTCCAGCAGGCGAACAACAACTGGCATCAGAATCCATGGTGGGTGGCCTACCAGTTTCAGAATGATGACTGGAGGGACCGCCTCATTACTTCGGGCCAGCTGAGGTATGACATTACAGACTGGCTGTGGGTTCAGGGACGTGCCGGTATGGACTGGTACACGAGAAAAGTGACCGACCTTGTGCCACAGGGAACAGGTTTCCAGCGTGGCGGGTCAATGAATGAACGCGAATTCCGCGTGCGCGAGATCAACATGGAATGGATGGCCGGATTTGATAAAACTTTCGACAAGTTCAGCGTGAATGCTTTCGTAGGAGGTAACAGCATGCGTCGCGATTGGGAAGAAATGCACTTGAATGGTAACGGTTTTAACGTGCCCTTCGAGGCGTTCATCAATAATACCGCATCACGAAGCTGGGGTTATGGATTTAATGAATCCGGTATCAACTCGTTGTTTGGATCCCTTCAGCTTGGCTACAAGGAGATTTTATTCCTGACAGCAACGGCACGGAATGACTGGTTCTCCGTATTGAATCCTGAGAACAACAATATCCTGTATCCTTCTATTGGTGGAAGCTTTATTTTCTCCGATGCCTTCACGATGCCGTCTATTATTTCCTTTGGTAAAGTCAGGGCATCCTGGGCGCAGGTTGGAAATGCGACCATTGGTCCGTATTCAACCAACCTGACCTACTCGCTTAACGGAAATACCCACCTTGGCCAATATCCCATGGCTTCATTCTCAACGGCGATGGGGAATGGCGGAAATATTCCCAATGCCGACTTGAAACCGATGACTTCCACGGAAATAGAGTTTGGTGTTGATATGCGGTTCCTGCAGGACAGGTTAGGTCTTGATCTGACGTATTACAATCAGAAAACAACTGACGATATTCTGAATGCAACCATCTCCCGGGC
>JBARAD010000326.1:0-1978 GCA_049791675.1 Chryseosolibacter sp. | reverse complement strand
CGGCGCGAGGCTTCTTCTGCGATCTTTCTTTCGTGGATATCCTGGAAGGTTCCATACAGGCGCACGCACTTTCCGTGTTCACTTTCCGCCTGACCAATTACCCTGACCCAGCGTTCGGTGCCTTTTCCGGTGATGATCTGCAACTCCAGGTCCCACGGAACATTATTATCAATACAATCTTTCAGGGCGTGTCTGATCGTTTCCTCGCTTCGGCCCGGCTTGTAGAATGCAATTCCCGATTCCAGGGTGGGCTCGAAATCTTCGGGTACCTCGTGCAGTTCCCGGGTGATGCCGGTCCAGCTGAGTTTGTTGGCGCGAATGTCAAATTCCCAACCTCCTATGCGTGCAGTTCTGTACGCCTGGTCCAGCAGGTTTTCTGTTTTCTTTTTTTCGGTAACATCCTTTGCAACGCAGTGTGCCCCAATGATCGTGTCGTCTACGACGATGGCCATTAAGGTCACGTCGAGGTAAAACGTTTTGCCATATTTGTTGATCCAGGTAGTTTCGTACCGCTGTGGTTTCCGCTCTAAGGCGGAAAGAAAATGGTTGTAAACTTTCTCCAGCTCGCTCTTCACGAGGATCTTCCTGAAGTCTTTTCCGAGCATTTCTTCGCGGGTATACCCGACCATGTTGATAAGCCCTTTATTCACATTGGTGAACCTGCCTGAGATATCCAGGGAGAAAACAGCATCCGGGTTTTGGTCGAACAACGACCGGAATTCCTGCTCGCTCTTTGTTAAAGCATCAGCTGCTTTCTTTTGTCTTGAGATATCGATGTTAAAGCCGACGAAACGCACCGGCAAGCCTTCCGGATCTCGCTGGACCTTCAGCTTGCAGTGCAGATATTTTAATTTGCCCTGGTGATCGATGATACGGAATTCATAGGCGGCTTCGTTTTCTTCTTCCAGCGTATGTTCAACCTGTAGCTGCAGGCGCGCCCGGTCATCCGGATGAACGAGGCTCCAAAACTTCGGATAATCCGGTTCAATTTCGCCTGGGCTGAATCCATAAATGGCGAAGGTGGTGTCGGACCATCTGTGTTTGCCGGTGCGGAAGTCCACCTCCCAGCTACCGAAGTGCGCCAATTGCTCCGCTTCGTTCATCAGCGCTTCATTGGCGACTACCTGCCTGAGATAGGACAATCGCTCATTCTCAATTCTGTACTTTTCCAAAACGCTTTCAATGGCGAGCGGAAGCCTCTTCAATCTGTCCTTCAGAATATAGTCGTCAATGCCCGCCCGGAATGACTGGACGGCAAATTCTTCGGAAACGTTTCCTGTCACCAGAATAAAGGGGACCAAAACACCCGCAGCTTCCCGGTGTTCCTTAAACAGCTGAAAAGCCTCGATGGAATTAAAACCGGGAAGAGAATGGTCGGAAAGGACTACATCCGGCATATTATCCATTAACGCATTTTCAAATTCAGTTCGGTCGGTTACAACGGATACCGTACAGGCTAGTCCTGCTTTTTGTAATTCCCACTCAATGAGTGTTGCGTCATCCGGGGTATCTTCCAGTAAAAGAACTTTAATAAGCTTTTGCATTTTATCAGGTCATTGTTTTTTGGACCACCTCTTAGCCACCTATCAGGAAATCTATGGAAGCGTTCAAAGGCGGCAGCAAATGGATGGTATTCATGCTCTATCCTTATCAGAGGTAAACTTTTCAGTATTTTTTTAGTGTATTCGCAGTGGAAACAGATCAATTGGACTTGAACATATTTCAAGACAGAATTTTCTTTGCAACGCACGTAGAAACGGCTGACCCTTTTTTGTACCCCTTTTCCAATCGTGAGGCTTGCGTCAGCCTATCAGGCTTCAGAGCCACCCTCACAATCGAAAATTAGTAGTGTTATTTCACCGGTCCGTCAGGATTTTTCTGATAAATATAAAATCAGGGATTCCCGGAGGTGCGAGTTGTTTGAGATGTCTGAGAAGTTTGAGATGTCTGAAAGGTAAATAGGTAAATAGGTAAATAG